>DASVAJ010000092.1:0-217123 GCA_036376415.1 Terriglobales bacterium | reverse complement strand
GTTGCGGAGCTACGTCTGTACCAGAATTTTCCCGTAAGCCGTTGAAACAAATGGCAACCGGGCCTGACGTCGCGAACTTGCCATTGGCATCCAAGTCGTTCGAGGACGCACAATGGCTCGCAGAGACATCATCGTAATCGGTGCTTCGGCGGGAGGAATCGAAGTTTTGGAAACGGTTCTCTCCTCGTTGCCGTGGGATTTTCGGGCTGCGGTGTTCGTGGTTCTGCATACCACCGAAGACAGCCCAGGACTGCTGCCCGGCATCCTCAACCGCCATAGTCAAATGCCCGTGCTGTATGCGGTGCACAATGCGCCGATCCTTCCCTCGCGGGTCTATATTGCGCCCGGAGGCGCGCGGCACATGCTGCTGGAGCGGGGGAAAATACGGCTTTTGCCCGGCCCTCGAGAAAACCGCAACCGGCCGTCGGTCGACGCGCTTTTTCGCTCGGCTGCCCGCGCCTACGGCTCGCAGGTGATTGGCGTGGTCCTGACCGGGAACCTCGACGATGGCGCCGCGGGACTTGCCGACATTAAGCTACGCGGCGGTGTTGCTATCGTGCAGGACCCGGATGAGGCGATTGCTCCTTCCATGCCGGCCAGCGCCGTGGAATCCACGGAGGTGGATTATGTGCTTCCCGCGGAAGCCATCGGTCCCAAGTTACAGGAATTGGCGGCCACAGAAGCCGTGGAAGGAGTTCACCCTATTAATGGAGAGAGCAACATGGCCGCCACTGGACAAACCTACTCTTGTCCCGAATGCGGAGGAGTGTTGAAGGAAATTCAGGAAAGCGGGGTGGTGCGCTACCGTTGCCGGGTCGGCCATCTTTATTCCCCCGAAAGCCTGTTGGCCGACCAGGGGGTAGCGGTGGAGAAGGCGCTATGGGCTGCGATTCGCAACCTGGAAGAACAGGCCGAGTTTTCCGATAAGCTGGCGGTTAACTCCCGCAAGAAACAACACCTGCGTTTAGCCAAGCGATTCAGCGAGAAGGCCGAAGCCAGCCGCGAAAATGCCTCAGTCTTACGGGACCTGCTGCAGAAAGCCGCCGACCAGGTCTTTGAAGCCCCCGAGGAGCGTACCGGGACACAGTGAACGGGAAGGGGCTTTCGCGGTGATTTTGGCCTTGCCAGAGGTTGTCAGGTTGGGCTAGATTTCGTCCGCTGTGGCAGTGCATAAGTCCAAGCCGCGTAATACTTCACCGGTTTTCGAGAAAGCGAACCTGGACCGGCTGAAGAAATGCTCTGCGACCGCCGAATCGGCGAAACGTCTGATCGAGGAGAGCAAGAGGCTCACCGAGAAGTCCCACGAGCTCGCCCAGCAACTGCGCAAAAAGCGAAAAGCCAGCTAGACGAGCTCGCATGCCTGCTCTGGGCTGCCAAACGCGGTGCGACGAAACCGTTCCACCTCGTCAGCGCCGCGTACCCCAATTCGTACTTAGGAAGAGCTTAGGGGTGTACACTTGCCGCAACGCGAGCGTTGTGGCTGATAAGGGCAAAAAACGGGCTGCGCGCGATCGCCCGTGGTGCGATCTGGTCGCCATCGGTGCGTCTGCGGGTGGCCTTCCAGCGCTGGCCAACGTGCTGGGCTCCATAGACTCCGACTTCCCGGCCATCATCATCGTCCAGCACCTCGATCCCCGGCACAAGAGCCAAATGGCGAGTCTTCTGACCCGCAAGGCGAGAAAGCCGGTCAAGGAGGCGGAAGATGGTGAAGCCATCATACGGGGCACCATCTACATAGGTCCCCCGGATGAGCACCTTCTGGTTTCAGGCGGTAAAATTCAGCTGGCGCATTCCCGGCTGATTCGTTTCTCCCGGCCTTCTATTGACATTATGTTTGGGGCGGTGGCGGCGACTTACGGCCCGCGGGCCATCGGAGTTATCCTGAGTGGTTCCAATCGCGATGGCGCGGATGGTATTGCGGCCATCAAGCGCGCCGGGGGAATTACCCTGGCACAGGACCCGGCAACCGCCGAATACCGCATCATGCCGCAGGCGGCAATCGACACCGGTTGCGTCGACATGATCGTGCCGTTGAATAAAATGGGTACGACTCTCACCCATCTCTTTGCGAAGGGCAAACCGAAGAATGGCTAAGGATGTCTCTCTAAAAGATCTGTTGCAGGAACTCGCCGAGCAACGCGGGTTCGATTTTCGCGGATATAAGAAGACCACCCTCGAACGACGCTTCCGCCGCCGCATGTTTCAGCTCAATACCGGCAGTTACGCCGACTATGGCGAGTACATCAACGCTCATCCGGACGAGATCAATGAACTGCTCAACACCATCCTGATCAATGTCACGGAATTTTTCCGCGACCCTCCGGCCTGGGAAATTCTTCGCCATGAAGTCCTCCCGCCGATCCTCAAGCGGGTCAAGCCCGGACATTCCTTTCGCGCCTGGAGCGCCGGTTGCGCCAGCGGAGAAGAGGCGTATTCCGTAGCCATTCTGCTCGCCGAGTACTTCGGCGCGCGCATCCAGGATTACGACATCAAAATCTATGCTACGGATATCGATGAAGATGCGCTGAGCAGCGCGCGCCGTGGGGAGTATTCAGTGGATTCGCTGCGGCGAGTGCGCGCGGAGTGGCGGGACAAATATTTTCACGGCAAAGGGCTGCTGCGGGTCAATCGCGAGATTCGGCGCCTGGTCATTTTCGGTCGCAGCAATCTTGCGCAGGACGCGCCCATCTCTCATGTCAATCTGCTGCTCTGCCGCAACGTCCTGATCTATTTCGACGCAGACCTGCAAAGACAGATTCTCAATCGGCTCCACTACGCGCTTGAGCCGGGTGGCATTTTGTTCTTAGGAAAGTCCGAGTCACAGCTGACCAATTCGTCGCAATTCCAGCGCCTGAACTCACGTTGGCGTGTATTCCAGAGGATTACAGCATCTCAATTTCTTGAGGAACGGCCCGAGTCGCGGCCGGAGAGTGCGGAGCAGATGGCTAATGGACGTGCCACTCGAGGCGACCATGAACTGGACTCATTGCGCCAGCAGCAGCGCTATCTACTCGATACCCTGAGGATTGGCGTGATGTCGCTCGACCCCGACGACGTCATTACGCAGCACAACAGTTCGATCCTGGCCCTGTGCGGCCTGCAACCCGCGAACCTTGCGGGCAGAAGGCTGACCGAGACTGACCTGGTAATGCGCATTCCCGAACTCAGCGCACAGTTGCAGGCGACCCGGCTCAATCATGAATCCTCGCGTTTCCAGGCGCGGCTGAAGGTGGGGGCGGAAGAAAAACTCCTGGAACTGACGGTGCGCCCGGTTCTCAACCAGGCGGGAGAGCGCAGCGGCACGCTGATCTATATCGACGATCAGACGTTGCAGGAAAAACTGCAGAGCACGGTCGAGGAGCTGGAATCGACCAGCGAAGAATTGCAGTCCGCCAACGAGGAACTGGAAACCACCAACGAGGAGCTGCAGTCCACCAACGAAGAGCTGGAAACCACCAACGAGGAGCTGCAGTCGACCAACGAGGAACTGGAGACCACCAACGAGGAACTGCAGTCGCTCAACGAAGAGTTAGAGACCACCAACCAGGAACTGGAAGAGCGCACGAAAGAACTGGACCAGGTGAACAGCGTCTATGCCCAGACGCTCGAGAAGATCCGCATGCCGGTGCTGCTGGTCAACCAGGAGCGGCACATTGAATTCTGGAACACCATGGCGCTGCGCCTGTTTGGTTTCAAAAGTAAGCCCCCGGTGGCTTTAACCATCGACCAACTTCCCCTTTCCCAGGAATTGAAGGGGTTATTAATCCGCAGACACCGCAGCGTGCTCGTGCGCGAGCAACCCGTCGTGGCGCGCGAACAGTTTCTTGGAGGCAGATTCGATTCCACTGCCGACATTCACTTCAGCGTAATTCCCCGCGAAGACCGCACCAAGAATGTTCTGATCATGTTTGAGCCGAGCGGCGATAAGACCAGATTGAAGAAGCCAGAGAAGAGCGGTAACAAGCGAAGGTAACAGCGGTCTATCTTATGCGCGATCGCATCTCCAGGATGCGCTTCTGCATAATCTCCGCCTGACGCCTCTGGCGAACGCTATTTTCCGCCACCGCCCGGACCAAATACTGAATGTTCGACAGCAAGCGATGCGAATCTTCCATCGGTTTTCCACTGGTTGGCTTCAGGGGCGGCGGCAGATGCTGGCTTTTCCGCATGGCCTCGGAGGTGCGGATCCAGAAATTCAGCTCCGTAGTCAGCGCGTAAACCGGGCTTCGAGGGCCGGTTCCGATGCGGTGGACGGGCAGCTGCAATTCACGTTCCCAGCGTTGCACAGTTCGCACCCCGCGCCCCAGGTGTGAGGCAATTTCTTTCCACGAATTCAGCCTTGACGGCCACTCCGCAGTAGGTTCGGCCATGTGCGATCCCGGAACTTGCAGATGCCTTGCCATGAACAGTATACGGCCTAAATGAGAGTTCATGACGCTTTTGTCTGTAAGTTGTAATACGAGAACGACTTGGGAGAGCAACTGGCTGCAAACCCCAGGATGCAGTCGTCCATCTAACCCTTTCATGGACCAATCTGGCGGATCCCCCACCCGGGCACTGCTGACAGCGCAACGGTTTCTTCAACTTTCAGGCGTAAGAGATACGCGTCCGGCGCCGACGCGGAGCGTGCTCGAAGGACGGGAGCATACCGCGGCCCTGGCCGCCGTAAAGGGCAGGCGCTGGTATGCAAAGAAACTTCTGGAATTCCAGGAGTTCCGCGATTTCAAAGTTGCCAGTCGCACCTTGATCCAGCTTTCCCGAAGGCAGATTGAGCAAAGCCGGCGACGGATTGTGCTGACGAAGAACATCCTGGCATTTTCCCGCATTACCCGCTCCCATCTGAGCTGACCCTTTGCATCGCGAAGCCGTGAAACTTACTTCCCGTGTACAGGCCAACCTGTCGCTTAGCAGACGAGCCTGTCTTTCGATCTGGCGTTTATTGGCATTTCCCTAGACCGCGCTTCTTGATCTAAAACACTCTCAAGGCTAGAAGAAAGACCGGAGGGAGCCGGAACCCGGTTCGGCTGAAGCAGCAAGATCGCAGAGGTCTCCCAAGTTCTGGCTCCCCGCCCCCAACTCCCTTCGTAGCGAAAGCCATTCCTCTGTGGTTTAATTTCCCTTCACCTGAACCATGCTGCGACAGCTTTTTACCCGCCTGCTGTACACGATCCCGGTGTTGTGGCTGGTTGTCTCGGTTGCATTCCTGCTGATTCATCTCGTGCCCGGCGATCCCATTCTGCAAATGCTCGGGGAAGGAGCGCCCGCCACCGATGTGGCCGCCACGCGTCACGCGTACGGGCTGGATTTGCCGCTAAGCAGGCAATATCTGCATTACTGGAACGGCGTTCTACACGGCGACCTCGGGCCGTCGATCCGCTTCAACCAGAGCGTGAGCAGACTGATCGCGCAACGCTATCCTTTCACGCTGCAATTGACCGTGGCCGCGCTGTTTGTGGCCATTGTGATTTCGATACCTGCGGGAGTTCGTTCCGCACAACGGCGAGGGCGTTGGGACGACAAGCTCCTGGGGGTAGTAAGCCTGTTCGGCTTGTCATTCCCCAACTTTGCTTTGGGTCCGATTTTAATTCTGTTTTTCGCGGTCAAGCTAGGGCTGCTGCCGGTCTCCGGCTCAGGGAGCCTGGCGCATCTCATCTTGCCGGCGATAACGATGGGCAGCGCGCTAGCCGCGATCCTCACCCGGATGGTCCGGACTTCGATGCTGGAAGAATTGAACCAGGACTACATCCGCACCGCCCGGGCAAAAGGACTTTCGGAGCGAGTTGTCGTGTATCGCCATGCCCTGCGCAACGCCCTGCTGCCGGTGCTGACCGTGCTGGGCCTGCAGTTCGGCGCGCTGCTGGCCGGCGCGATCGTGACGGAAAAGATTTTTTCCTGGCCGGGCATCGGCCGCTTAACCATCGATGCCATCGGCAACCGCGATTACTACCTGGTGCAGGGATGCATTCTCGCCATCGGCCTCACTTACGTCGTCGTGAATTTCATGACCGACCTGCTGTACTCGGTGGCCAATCCAAGAATCCGCCAGTGACTCAGGCCATGCCATGTGGGCACGGGCCATGTGGGGACAGGCGTCCTCGCCCGTCCAGGCGGAGCGGATGCTGCGCAATCTTTAAGTGTGTGCCGCCACGATTTCTGGCGCGACAACCGAACCACCCGGCCCTGTTCTACGCCGGCTTCTCATCCCGCAGCAGCGGCAAACTGGCCGCGGGCAGCCCTTCCCCCAGCGGATCGGCAATCTTCCTCAACTCCGGATAATGTGCCAGCAGGGCTTCCGGGGCGAGCACGCGCCGTCCCGTGAGCATGTGCCTGAGTTGCAAAGCGTTCACGCCGGCTTTGGCTTCGAAATGGTTATTCGCGACCACGAAGGTGATCTTCGCTTTCCCGGCAATATCCTCGACGCGCTCTTTCCATCCCGCTAATTCGTTCGACTTGTAAAGGTAGTTGTAGCGATCGGCAGATTTCTCCGCCTCGAACCACTGATCGTAATTGCGCCCGTGCAGTCGCACGTAGCCGATCGTCGAGGTTACGTGGGTGGTGGGTTCCAGCGACCGTCCCAGCTGCGGCTGGTCTATATTGCAGAAGCTGACATTGCGCTCTTCGAAATAGGCGATGGTCTCAGGATTGTTCCAGGTTGCGTGCCGCACTTCCACAACACGCGGATATTCAATGAACTGTCGCAACAGAGTCTCGAGATATTCGCGATTCAGTGACGTGTTCTTGAACGATACCGGAAACTGGATCAGCAGCGCGCCGAACTTCCCGGTAGCGGCCAGCGATTCCAGGCCCTCGCGCGCCAGGCGCTCGTCCTCATCATTGGGCTTGATGGATACCGCGGAAGTCGGCTCCATGGCGGCCAGCGGGGAATGCGTGAACGAGCGGTGCAGCTTGGCGGTAAAGAGGAATGCCGGGTTGTTGTCGGAGGCGATCTTCGCCCACAGCTTGGCAATCTCCGGCTTGATGTGCCCGTAAAACGAAGTATTGATCTCCACCATGTCGAAGCAGCGGGCGATGAGTTCGAGCGGATGCTGCTTGCGCCGCGACATGCCGGCAGGATAAAAAATTCCTTCCCAGTCCTTGTAGGACCAGCCCGCCGGGCCGACGCGAATGGAACTCTCAGGGAGCATTCCTTCATTTAAGCAGGGATGGGCATGGGTAGCAAAACCTGAGCCAGTACCTCGATACGGGAAACCTGGCCCGCACGGTGGCTTCGCCCCATTTGTCAGGGCAGGGGCCAGTGTCCCTACCCTTCATTCCAAGACTCGCGAGGGCGATTTCCACGTACAACATCCGTCCCTTCGGGCGAATCCCATAGCAGCACGTCTTCGATTGGGAGAGGAGACGCATGAATTCAGCTTCGATTGTGGCCTTAGTCATCGTTCTGGTGGTGATTCTCGTGGCCGCTCTTGTGTTCACCATGGTACGAAAGCGGCGCAGCCAGCAGTTACGCGAGCGTTTTGGACCTGAGTACGACCGCGTGGTGCGCAAAGAGGGCGACGCCAAGAAAGCCGAGCAGGTGCTGGAGTTTCGCCAGAAACATCGCGCCAAGTACAACATTCGTCCTCTGTCGCCGACCGACCGGTCGAGCTTTATGTACCGCTGGAATGAGGTGCAGGCGCGGTTTGTCGACGATCCGCCGGGCGCCGTCACCCTGGCCGACAGCCTGGTCACCGACGTTATGCAGGCGCGGGGATACCCAATCGCCGATTTCGAGCAGCAGGCGGCCGACATTTCCGTCGATCATCCGGTTGTGGTCGAAAACTACCGCAAGGCGCACGACATCGCACTGCGCCATGGCCGCGGGCAGGCCAGCACCGAGGACCTGCGCACGGCGATGGTGCACTACCGATCGCTATTTCAAGAACTGCTGGACGACCACCAAATTCATAAGAAGGGGGCATAAATGGCCATACCGCTGAGAAAAGACCAAGAGGAACTCACCACTGCTGATCTTGCCAAGGGAGCACAAACTGCCGAGCAGCAACGCACGGATACGCCCGGTCCCAGGCCGGTTGCGTCGGAACGGAATGTGACCGAGCGAGCCGCTGCTGACACGGGAGATTCTGCCCCGCTCTTTCCCGGCAACGAACTCGAGGGTTTGCGCGCGCGCTGGAAGGAAATTCAAACCGCCTTCGTAGACGAGCCGCGCAAAGCGGTCGAGCAGGCCGACGGCCTGGTAGCGCAAGCCATGAAGCGCCTGGCCGAGGTCTTTGCCGAGGAGCGCAATAAACTGGAAGGCCAGTGGGATCGCGGAGACAATGTCTCGACCGAAGACCTCCGCGTCGCTTTCCAGAGATATCGCAGCTTCTTCCAACGGTTGCTGTCGATCTAGACGCTGGCGCCCCGATCAACGCTTGTCTTGGCGACCTTTGCGGCTTTTCTTCGCGCCCTTTGCGGTTAAGAGCTTATGACCGCAAAGTGCGCAAAGATTCGCAAAAGACGCGAAGCAAAACGGGCCTGGCGCACTTTCCGGCCTCTGTGTCCCTGGGGCGATGGGATTCTGGTATCTTTTCTGGTTCCAGAAATCGGAGAGATGCCAATGTCCGGAAACTTTCTGCGGTGCAGATTTCTGTTGGTTCTTCTGTTCTCGATTTCCAGCCTGAGCTTTGCCGCCGATCAGTATGCCGTCACCTACGAACGCGGCGTGCCCGTAAAAATGCGCGATGGCATCCTCTTGCGCGCTGACATTTACCGTCCGCAGGCGGAGGGCAAGTTTCCCGTGCTCCTTCAGCGCACGCCCTACAACAAAGACAACGAGACCGGTTTCGGAATGAAAGCCGCGGCCCGTGGATACGTGGTCGTCGTGGAAGATGTTCGCGGGCGCTACACGTCCGAAGGCGAATGGTACACATTCAAGAACGAGCCCGACGACGGATACGACACGGTCGAGTGGGCCGCGGCGTTGCCCTATTCCGACGGGCGCGTCGGCATGTTCGGGGGCTCCTATGTGGGCGCGACGCAGATGTTGGCGGCAACCGCCCATCCGCCGCATCTGGCGGGGATCTGCCCCGTCGTGACTGCCAGCAATTACCACGAAAACTGGACCTACCAGGGCGGCGCCTTCGCCCAGTGGTTCGATGAAGACTGGACTTCCGGCCTGGCGCAGAACACGTATGAGCGCCTGGTCGGACACCAGAATGATCCGGTCGCCGGAATCTGGAAGTTTCCGCTGACCAACTATCCCATCCTCAACCTGGAGAAACGTCCCGACCTGGGTTCCAATGCTTCCGTGGCTCCTTACTTTCTCGACTGGCTGGCGCATCCCAGCTACGACGATTACTGGAAGGCCATCTCCATCGAAGAACATTTTTCCGACATCACGGTTCCGGCACTGCATGTGGCTGCCTGGTACGACCTGTTCCAGGCGGGATCGCTACGCAACTATGAAGGCATTCGCGACCACGGCGGAACCGAAGCCGCGCGTAAAGGGCAGCAACTCGTTGTCGTGATCGGCGGTCACGCGGGCAGCGGTCCGAAAGTGGGAGACGTCGATTTTGGCCCCAACGCCAGGGAACCCGAAGATGAATGGGAATTGCAGTATTACGACTACCTGTTCAAGGGCGTGAAGAACCACTTCGCCGACGGCAAGCCGGTAAAGATTTTCGTCATGGGCGCGAACCAGTGGCGGGAAGAAGACGACTGGCCGCTGGCGCGCGCGAAGAACACGAAATATTTCCTGCACTCCGGTGGAAAAGCAAATTCCATGCGGGGAAACGGCACGCTTGCGACTGCCGCTCCCGGCAAAGAATCTCCTGACCAGTACGTTTACGATCCTGCCAATCCGGTGCCCACCATCGGCGGCCCGCTCTGCTGCGAGCCGCAGCGCTGGCCCGCGGGTCCGCGTGACCAGCGTCCGGCGGAAGCCAGAGATGACGTGCTTGTCTACTCGACTCCGCCGATGAGCGAGGACATGGAAGTCACCGGGCCAGTTTCGCTCGAACTGTATGCGAAGTCCTCGGCGGTCGACACCGACTTCACTGCGAAGCTTGTCGACGTGTGGCCGAACGGCTTCGCCCAGAACCTGACGGAAGGAATCCTTCGCGCCCGCTACCGCGATTCGAGGACATCGCCGGAGCTGATGACACCTGGGCAGATCTACAAATTCACCATCGACGTGTGGTCGACGAGCAACCTCTTTAAAAAGGGCCACGTCCTGCGGCTGGAGGTCTCCAGCAGCAATTTTCCGCGATTCGATCGCAACCTGAATACGGGGGAAACGAGGTACGTGAGAAGCAGCGACTCGCCGGCGGCAGCGCAATTCGTGAGCGCGACTAACGTGATCCTGCACGACGCAGAACATCCGTCGGCGCTGATTCTGCCGATAGTTCCGAAATAAGTTTTTCTGCGCGGCCTTTGCGGCGGTTCTTTGCGCCCTACGCGGTCAAAAGCTTTTGACCGCAAAGTGCGCAAAGGCTTCGCAAAGAAATTCCAAGATGACTCTCATCGGCGTGCTCTCCGATACGCATGGCCTTCTGCGGCCCGAGGCTGTAGAAGCGCTGCGCGGTTCCGATTACATCATTCACGCCGGCGATGTGGGTGATCCCGCCATTCTGGACGAACTTGCGCGCCTGGCGCCGGTCACCGCGGTGCGCGGCAATATCGACCGCGAGCCGTGGGCGCGAAAACTGCCCCAAACCGAGGTTCTCAGCATCGCTGGAATTGAGCTGTACGTTTTGCACATTCTCGACGAACTGGATTTGAAGCCGGAAGCGTCCGGCTTTGCGGCAGTGATCTACGGCCACAGTCATGTTCCCAGGCAGGAGACCAAAAAGGGCGTGCTCTACCTGAATCCCGGCAGTGCAGGCCCACGCCGTTTTCGCCAGCCCGTCACAGTGGCGCGATTGCACATTGGCGATGCGGGATTGCACGCCGAGATCGTACCTTTGCTGATGGCGGAAAGCAGGTAGCCGGAGGCGCTGTCCGGTTCCGAACCCATCTTTTCCCGCTGGCCATGCAGGTGTTGCCGCAGCCTTTCTTTGCGACCTTTGCGGCCGTTCTTAGCGACCTTTGCGGTCAAAAGCTTTTCAGCCGGACAGAACCTCCGGCTCACCCGGGTTCCCGTACAATCACACTTCATGTCGATCGCGCTGAACATCGAGGCGACGTCCGGGGCCGCCCGGCGCGGCCGTTTGATAACTCCCCACGGCGAGGTGGAGACGCCTGTCTTCATGCCGGTGGGGACGCAAGCAACCGTAAAGGGCATCCCGCAGGATCTGTTAGAGGAGCTCGGAGTTCAGATTCTCCTCGGCAATACCTATCACCTCTATCTTCGACCCGGGGTTGAGCAGGTGCGGAGACTCGTTGGGTTGCACCGCTTCATGTCGTGGCCGAGAGCAATCCTCACCGACTCCGGCGGCTTCCAGGTATTTAGCCTCAGCGAACTGAGAAAAGTCACAGAAGATGGCGTGACATTCCGCTCGCATCTCGACGGCTCGTCACACTTTCTCAGTCCGGAAGGCTCGACGGAGGCTCAGATCGGCCTTGGCGCTGACATCATCATGGCGTTTGACGAATGCACCGAGTATCCGGCCGACGCCGGGCGGCTCCGCGCCTCGATGGAGATGACCCTGCGCTGGGCGGAAAGGAGCAAGAAGTATTTTGAGGACCATAAAGACGAAGTGCCATGGAGCAGTTCGCAACCGGCAAACTGCGCTCAGGCCCTTTTTGGCATCGTCCAGGGCGGGATGGATCACGCCCTTCGCAAGGAATCTGCCGAGCGCACGATCGAGATAGGTTTTGACGGCTACGCCATTGGCGGCCTCAGCGTCGGCGAGCCCCGTTCTCTGACCCGCGAAATCGTCGAATCGACTCTGGAGCATCTGCCCCACGACCAGCCGCGCTACCTGATGGGCGTGGGCACGCCGGAGGAAATTGCCGAATATGCCGGACTCGGAATCGACATGATGGATTGTGTCCTGCCCACGCGCGCCGCGCGGCACGGGCTTCTTTATACGTCGGAAGGGAAGGTGTCGATCAAGCAGGCGCGTTACGCCGGCGACCAGGCCCCACTCGATCCCAATTGCCCGTGCCGCGTTTGCCGGCGCTATTCGCGCGCCTATTTACGTCATCTCTACGCATCTAACGAAGTGTTGGCGCAGATCTTGAATACGATCCACAACCTGAGTTTCTACCTTGACACTATGCGTCGCGTCCGGCATTCTATTTGACTTGGGAGTGCGCGCAGTTCTTCTCTGATGGATAGCCGGAAGGATGAACTTTCGTTGGTCCCCGGCGCGTCCTGTGCGAAACCCGAACGCCTTCACTGCAGAGTGTTCGCAGAGGATTCGCGAAGTTCGCAGAGAAACCCTGGTAGTGAGTACCTCCGGTTCTGATTACGCATAGTTTCCGCGACGCATCGCTATCCGGGCCGGGCTGGGTCTGAGCAGAGCCCGCAGCGGGAGCGCTACGGAGCGCAGGAGAGAAGTTCAATCGAAATGCAAGTACTTGGCTTGATCCTATTGCAGGGCGGCGGCGCCGCAGGCGGGGGCTTTGGGCTGGTTCTGTTCCTGCCTCTCATTCTCCTGTTCGTGTACATGTTCTATTCCCAGAGCCGGAAGCAGAAAAAGTGGCAGAGCCTTTTGGGCAGCCTGAAGACCGGCGACAAGGTGGTGACAAGCGGCGGCCTGCGCGGCACTATCGTGGCCTTGAAAGATGACTCGCTGCACCTGAGGGTTCCGCCGGATAATTTAAGGATTGAAGTGACCCGGTCGTCCGTAGTTTCGGTGACCACGCCGGATGAGCAGACGGCCAAGTGAGGCAAGGTTTCATCGTTTCCCGGCTTCGGAGATTTCAAGGCGAAGAGCAGTTCTTCGTGAAACTCTGAACCCTGAAACCTGTTTTAAATTTTTATGACCAAGAATCTAGGCTGGAAATTAATCGTCATCGTCGGCACGTTGCTGGTTTTTCTGTACGGCATCTTTGGCATTCCAAGCGGCGTCTCGGGCAGCGCGCTCGCCAACGGCCTCCTGACTGGCGGCAGTCTGCGCAACGGTATTCATTTGGGTCTCGATCTCAAGGGTGGCACGCACCTGATCCTGCAGGTGCAGGTCAACGACGCCATCAATGTCGACACCGACAACGCGATCGAGGTTCTGAAGCAGGCGATGCACAAGGCGAACATCAACTACACCGAGATCACCAAGCCTGATCCCACCAACCACCCCGAGCAAATCGTGATCAAGGGCGTGCCCCCGCAGTCGGCTGGGGACCTCCGCTCCATCCTCCACGACAAGTTGCCCGAGTACGACGGCAATTCCGGCGCCAATGATACCTGGACGGTCACGATGAAGGCGAGCAACGTAACCGATACCAAGAAGCGGGCGGTGGAGCAGGCCATCGAGACCATTCGCGGCCGAGTGGATGCGCTTGGGGTTACCGAGCCTGACATCGCCGAATACGGCCTTGGCGAATACCAGATTGCTGTGCAATTGCCTAACGTCGATGATCCCGCTCGCGTGAAAGAAGTCATGCAGTCGACGGCCATGCTTGAAATCAAGCAGTCGCTCGGCGGTCCCTATCCCAGCCAGGAAGCCGCGCTGCAGGAGCACAACGGGGTTCTGCCGCCGGATGCCATCCTGATGCAAGGGCATGCCAATCCCGGCAGCAGCGAAGGCGAGCAGTGGTACCTCGTCTCGCGGGTTTCGGCCGTTCGAGGTAAAGATCTCCGCGATGCTCGCACCGGCACCGACGAAAACGGCCAGCCGGAAGTCAGTTTCACTCTCACCAATGAAGGTGGGCAGCGCTTCTACAATTTCACCTCGCAACACGTAGGCGATTCCTTGGCGGTCGTGCTCGACAATAAGGTGGAGGAAGTGGCCAGCATTCACGACGCCATCCGTGATCAGGGCCGCATCAGCGGCGGCCATATGACCGAGCAGCAGGCAAAGGATTTGGCCCTGGTGCTGCGCTCCGGCGCCCTGCCTGCGGGCATCAAGTACCTGGACGAAGAGGTGGTCGGACCTTCGCTCGGGGCAGACTCGATTCGCGCCGGCGTCAGAGCCGCGGTTTACGGCATGGTAGCGGTGCTTGTCTTCATGCTGATCTACTATCGTGCCGCCGGCATCAACGCCGACGTAGCGCTGATTCTGAACCTGGTGATCCTGCTCGGGTTCCTGGGCTACACCGGAGCGACCCTCACATTGCCGGGAATTGCCGGCGTCATCCTCACCGTCGGTATGGGCGTCGACTCCAACGTGCTGATCTTCGAGCGCATTCGCGAGGAACTGCGGAATGGCAAGACGCCGCCTTCGGCGGTGGACCAGGGCTTCAGCCATGCCTGGGTGACCATCGTCGACACGCACGTGACCACGATCGTGTCGGCGGCAATTCTTTTCCTCTTCGGCACCGGCCCGGTGAAAGGCTTTGCAGTTACCCTGACCTTCGGTCTCCTGGCCAACCTGTTTACGGCCGTGTTTGTGTCGCGAGTGATTTTTGATTGGGTGCTGAGCCGCAAGCGCATCGGCGAAACGCTGAGCATCTAGAACCACCTGGGGACAGCCGCCCTCGGCTGTCCGGTCGAGCGTAGCTCGACGTTTGCAGTGGTGATCCTGGGATAACGCTCGGCTCCGCCGAGCAGGACCGCCGAGGGCGGCTGTCCCCACATGGACAAGGAAGGGTTTAAGCAGCGTGGAATTTTTTAGAAATCCGAACATCGATTTTCTCGGCAAGAAGTGGTACTTCATCGCCTTTTCGCTGTGCTTCAGCGTCGCGGGCATTCTCTCCATGATCTTTTGGCACGGCATCAACTGGGGCGTCGAGTTCCGTGGCGGAACCCTGGTGTACGTGAAATACACGCATAAGCCTGATGAGAATGCGGTGCGGGCCGCCCTGGACCGCATCGGCCTGCACAATGCCAGGCTCCAGAGTTTCGGAAGGGCAGGCAGCAATGAGTTGCTCATTGACTTGCCCTTGGAAGCCACCACCGCCGTCGCCGGCAGCGAGCAGGCCATCGATCGCGGCAAGGCTGAAATCGTCAAGGCGCTGCAGACGAATGCGCCTGAAGGCAAGAAAGATCTCAACAACAGCAGCGTTCTTGACATAAATGACTACCTGCTCAGAAACGATCCACTGCACCTGGGTACGGACGCCCGCCAGCGCTACTCGGCGATTGCGCAAGACATTACGAACCTGCGAACAAAGACGGAAGGCGGCGTGCTTGCCAGTTGGGACGATCTCAAGGGAGTAGCTGACCCCGCCGTCCTGTCATCCTTGAAGGAAGGGTTCTTCCTTTCTGACTTTGGTGTCTATAACACCGTGACCGAAGGCCCGCAGGTCGGGGCGCAACTCCGCAAGCAGGCCATGCTGGCCACGCTGTATTCGCTCGCGGGCATGCTGGTGTACCTGGCTGTCCGGTTTGAGTGGATTTACGGGGTAGCTGCCGTGATCACGGTTTTCCACGATACCCTGATCACTGTAGGCGCCTTTTCGTTGACCGATAAACCTATATCCCTCACGGTGATAGCGGCCATCCTGACCCTGATCGGCTACTCCAACAACGACACTATCGTGGTTTTCGACCGCATCCGCGAGAACCTGAAGCTGATGCGGCGCGAGAAGCTGTCCGACATCGTTAACCGTAGCATTAATCAGACCCTTAGCCGGACCATCTTGACGGCGGGTTTAACATTCCTGACGGTGCTCGCTTTGTTCCTTTTTGGGGGCGAAGTCTTGCACGGGTTTTCCTTTGCCCTGGTTATCGGCATCTTAATCGGGACTTATTCGTCGATTGCCATTGCCGCACCTATCCTCGTCGCTTATCAGGATTGGCGGAGTGAGCGGAACAAAGCGGCCGTGGTACCGGCGGGGGGTGGCGCTCGGCGGGAGAAGTCGAAAGCCAAAGCTTAGTTTTTTGGAAGCGGGTTTGCTCTGTATAGCTGTACGAAGGTGGTTTGATCATCGGAATGCACTCCCGGGTTGGGAACAACCGGGAGGTGGCCGGTGTCTAAAGTTTCGTAGCGCTCTGCGGGGAGACAACCTATGTTTGAAGACAGCTTGTTTGAATCAGCTGGAAAGTTGAAGACAAAACGTGGTGGGACGACGACCGTCGCGTTTGTCGTTCAGGCGATCATCATCGGAGTGCTGGTGCTGATTCCGCTCCTGTTTACCGAGGCGTTGCCCAGGGCAATGACCATGACGTTCCTGGCGGCACCGCCGCCTCCGCCTCCGCCGCCTCCACCCCCGGCGGCCGTGGTCCACGTTAAGAAGGTTGAGACCGACATCGTCAACAACCAACTCCGCACGCCCACCAAGATTCCAAAGCAGATCAAAATGATCAAGGAAGATACAGCTCCTCCGCCGGTTGACGCGGGTGTGGTTGGCGGGGTTCCAGGCGGTGTTCCGGGTGGATCCATGGGCGGCGTGATGGGCTCGATTCTCGCCTCCAACAATGCGCCGCCGCCAAGAGTGGCTCCGCCGCAGCGCATTCGCGTTTCCTCCGGCGTGACCCAGGGCCTGTTGGTCCGCAGGGTCGAGCCGCAGTATCCGCAAATGGCGAAGATCGCCCGCGTGCAGGGTGCAGTTGTGCTGGCGGCGGTCATCGGCAAAGATGGCGCTATTCAGAACCTGCACGTGGAGCGCAGTGCCTCGCCGCTGCTCAACCAGGCAGCTCTCGACGCCGTCAAGCAGTGGAAGTACCGTCCTTACATTCTGAACGGCGAGCCGGTCGAGGTGGATACGACTATCACCGTGAACTTCACGCTTTCCGGAGGATAGACGCATCCCAGTTATCAGTTTCAAGGTTTCAGAGGTTTCAAAGTTTCAACTTTGAAACTCGGAACCTTGAGACTTGGAAGCCAGAATTTTCGCAATTTATGCATTCCGCAATACACCCAGTTCTCGAGGAGGAAAGCAACTCATGTTTGTAGATCATTCAGCCATACCGCACCTGGTATCGCACGTTTCCACAACCGCCACCTGGCTCTTTCAAGAAGCGACCCCGCAGTGGGATCCGATTTCCCTTTGGAAGCAGATGGGGTGGGTAGCCCGCGCGGTCGTTATTATTCTGTTCATCATGTCCGGATGGTCGTTCGGCGTGATGATCGACCGCTGGATGGCATTTAACGCCGCTCGCAAGCAGTCGCGAGCCTTTGCTCCGGCCGTGGCAGGCGCCCTGCGCGATGGCAAGATCGACGAAGCCATCAAGGTTGCCGAGCGCAACAAGCGCAGCCACCTGGCGAAGGTGGTCACCGCCGGCTTGATGGAATTCCGCGCTCACCAGGATTCGAGCGACATTCCCGGTGAAACTATCGAAGCTTCCAAGCGCGCTCTGGAGCGCACCGAAGCGATCGTTCACGCTGAACTAAAGCGCGGCCTGGGCGGTCTCGCGACCATCGGCTCCACCGCTCCCTTCGTTGGCCTGTTCGGAACGGTGATGGGCATTTTGAACGCGTTCCGCGGCATGGCGGCGGAGCACGCTCCCGGTCTCACCGCCGTTGCCGGCGGTATCGCCGAGGCGCTGGTGACCACGGCATTCGGTCTGCTGGTGGCCATCCCGGCCGTCATGATGTTCAACTACTTGACCGGCCGTGTGGAAGCGTTCGATGTCGAGATGGACAACTCGTCCAGCGAACTGATCGACTACTTCCTGAAGCGCCGCGGAGCCGTGCGCCGGTAATTTACCGGGAATGTTCGACCCACACGCTGAGTTGCAGGGTCCGGCGCTCCGCAGCGCCGGCCCCACCTCCTCAGGAGAAGGTTTATGTCACTAGCAAAAAGAGATGAAGGTTCAAAGGTAAACTCCAACATCAATGTCACCCCCATGGTCGACGTGATGCTGGTCTTGTTGATCATCTTCATGGTAGTCACCCCCATGTTGCAGAAGGACGTGTCGGTGGACCTCGCGAAGGTGAACAACCCGGAAAAGATGACGGATGCCGACAAGGAAGACGCGGTCGTCGTCGCCATCACCCGCCAGGGAGACATCTTCCTGGGAAGAGACATTGTGAAGGACCCGACCCAGCTGACCAACCTGGTGAAGGACAAGATCGCCAAGCTCGTCGATAAGCGAGTCTTCGTACGGGCGGATGCGCGCGCAAAGTATAAAGCCGTCGTTGAAGTGGTGGACAACGTTCGCGCCGCCGGGGTGGATGATCTTGGCTTAATTACGGACCAGAAGCGCCAGCCGGGTGCTCCGGGAAGCCCCAGTGCTCCCACCGGCACAGCGGGCGGTACCGATTAATTTCGGAGGAATTTTTCTATGGCAATGACATTGGGCGGGAAGGGCGGCCAGTCCTGCGATATCAACGTGACGCCGCTCATTGACGTGTTGCTGGTGCTATTGATCATTTTCATGGTCATCACGCCAGTGGTTTCGAACGGTTTAGATGCGCTGGTGCCGCAGCCGCCGCCGAAGGATCAGAAGACGCCGCCCGATCCGCAACGGACCATCGTGGTCCAGTTGATCGATCGCGGGCCGGGTCAGACACCGGGCCTCAAGATCAATCAGGATGACACCACGTGGGATCAGCTCGGCGGACGTCTGACCGACATCTTCAAGATCCGCGCCGAGAAGGTCATGTTCGTAAAAGCCGACGATAACATTCCTTTCCAGAACGTCGCGAGTGTGATCGACATCGCGCACGCCTCGGGCGTCGACAAGGTCGGCCTGATCACCGCGAAGATTGAGTCGGGTAGCTAGAGTTCAGGGAGCGGTTGCCGTTCGGTGGATCGCGTACCCCGCCAACCGGCAACCGGTCCAGGCTGTGCTCCGCAGTGTGCCGCAGGGTGCGCGCCGCTCCTGCGCGTAGTGTGATATTGTATGCGGCTGGGTCATGCGGCAATTATTCATGCTCGGGGGGCAATCATTCATGAAAACAGGCTTGAAAGTAGCAGCGCTGCTGAGTGCGGCGTTGCTGCTCATCTCGGCGACCGGTTGCAACAAGCTCAAGGCTCGCGACCGGCTCAATAAAGGCGTGGCGGCTTACAAAAACGCCCGCTATGAATCGGCGATTAACTTCTTCAAAGAAGCGGTGTCGCTCGATCCTACTTTGTTAAATGCCAAGCTGTACCTGGCCACCGCCTATGCTCAGCAGTACATTCCCGGGGTTACGGATCCGGACAACGTGCAGAACGCCAACAATGCCATCGACCAGTACAAGTCTGTGTTGGCCCAGGACCCCAAAAATGTAAACAGCATTAAGGGGATTGCCTTCCTCTACCTGAATATGAAGAAGCTCGATGACGCCAAGACCTATTACCAGAAGGCGATCGACTTGGACCCGAACGATCCGGAGGCGTATTACTCGGTGGGCGTGATCGATTGGACGAAGCTTTACATGCCCATGCAGGAGGAGCGCAATAAGGAAGGCGTGAAGCCGGATGAGCCGCTGAAAGACAAGAAACTTTGCGCCAAGCTGCGCGAACAGGATGCGGCCCTGCTTCAGGACGGAATGGACAAGCTGAATAGAGCCATGCAGCTGCGCCAGGATTACGACGACGCCATGGCCTACATGAACCTCATCTACCGGCAGAAAGCCGACCGCGAGTGCGATCAGCCCGAGGAGAGGGCGGCTGATTTGAAGACGGCGGATGGCTGGCAGGACAAGACGCTGGATGCCCGCAAGCGCAAAGCTGAGAAGCAGGCGGCAGCGCCGCAGGGCGCCAGCATGGACAATTCTTCGAGCCAATAACCTGGGCGGGAGTTTCCAAAGGCCTCTCTGCGCGAGAGGCTTTTTTGTTGTGCTCGGGGTTTAGCGGTTCCGCCATTAGCAGCAGGCCCGAACCTGCCGGGAAGGGCCCAATGCCAAGTGCCAACCGCCGATTTTGCGAGTTCCATGTTTACAAAAATCCTAATCGCTAATCGCGGCGAAATCGCGGTGCGCGTAATCCGCGCCTGCCATGAACTGGGCATTACCGCCGCGGCGGTCTATTCGGAGGTGGACCGCACCGCGCTGCACGTCTTGAAAGCGGACGAGGCTTACGCCATCGGCCCCGCCCTGGCTTCCCAGTCCTACCTGAACGTGGAGCGCATTCTGGAAGCCGCCCGGCGCTCCGGCGCGGACGCCATCCATCCCGGCTACGGGTTCCTTTCCGAAAATCCGCAATTCGCCAGCGCCTGTCGCGACGCGGGCATCAAGTTCATCGGACCTCCTCCCGAAGCCATGGAATGCATGGGATCGAAGACGCGCGCGCGCCAACAGGTGGAAAAAGTGGGAGTGCCCTTTGTGCCCGGCACCTCCCGCGGCATCGGTTCTTTCGAGGAAGCCCGCCAACTCGCGGGCAAGTTTGGATATCCCGTGATGCTCAAGGCGGCAGCCGGAGGAGGCGGCAAAGGCATGCGCCTCGTAGCCGGCGAAACCGAACTGCGCTCCGCTTTCGAAACCGCCCGCAGTGAAGCGTTGCGCGCATTCGGGGATGATGAGGTTTATCTCGAGAAGGCCATTACCAACCCTCGCCACATCGAAGTGCAGATCCTCGCCGACGAACATGGAAACACAGTCTATCTCGGCGAGCGCGATTGTTCGGTGCAGCGGCGGCATCAGAAGGTGCTGGAGGAGTCGCCATCGCCGGTGGTAACTCCGGAGATGCGGCGCCAAATGGGAGAAATGGCGGTTAAGGCGGCGCGCGCTGCGGGATATGCCAATGCCGGAACCATCGAGTTTCTAGCGGATGCGCAGGGAAATTTCTATTTCCTGGAAATGAATACGCGGCTGCAGGTCGAGCATCCCGTAACGGAGCTGGTGACCGGGTTCGACCTCGTGCATCTTCAAATCCGCATTGCCGCCGGCGAAAAGCTGCCATTCACGCAAGACCAGGTCAGCCTGCGCGGGCATGCGATGGAATGCCGCATTTACGCCGAAGATCCGGATAACAATTACTTCCCCAGCCCCGGCAAAATCACCAGTCTTGCGGAACCTTCCGGTCCCGGCATTCGCCTGGACAGCGGCATTTATGGCGGCTGGAATGTGCCCCTGGAGTACGATCCGCTGCTGGCCAAGCTCATTGCGTATGGCGAGAACCGGCAACAGACGATGGCGCGCCTCCAACGTGCCCTGGGGGAATACTTCGTTGCCGGAGTGACCACCAACATTAGCCTGTTCCGCAAAATTCTTGCGGACGAGAGCTTTGCTGGCGGGAACTTCGACACCGGCTTCCTGAACCGGATGGCATCGACTGAGCAAAGGGCCAATCGCGAAGATTCCCAGCTTGCGATGATTGCAGCGGGAATCTTTGCGGCATCAAACGCCGGAAACGGCGGCGGCGCAGCCCGAGATGGCGCCCGCGCCGGCTTGTCAGGCGAGAGCGCGCATTCTTCCGCCTGGAAGAAAGCCGCGCGCGCCGAGGTGCTGGGGTAAGCGATGCTTTACGACGTAGTCCTCGACGGCGAAACCCACCGGCTGGAACTCAAGCCGGGCGAAAGCGGCTGGTCCTGCCGCCTGGACGATAAAGATGTGCACGTGGATTGCGCTCTGATGGGCAGCGACATGCTCTCCGTGATCCTGGACGGCAAGTCCTGCCAGCTCCGGCGCGCAGGCAACCAAATCTTCATCGGCGATCGGATGTATGAAGTTTCGGTCGCGGACCCACGCTCCTGGCGCGGCCGCAGGGCGGCCAGCATTGCCGACTCCGGCGCGCGCAAGCTGGCCTCGTCCATGCCCGGCAAAGTTGTACGCCTGCTGGCCGCCGAGGGCGATGCGATCGACGAAGGCCAGGGCGTCATCGTGGTCGAGGCCATGAAAATGCAGAACGAGATTCGCTCGCCCAAGCCAGGCATCATCAAAAAGCTCCTGGTACGCGAAGGGATGAACGTGAACGCCGGAGAAGTACTGGCGCTGGTGGAATAGGTGAGCCGCCATCGTAAGTTTCGCGTCGTCCAGCGAAATTTAAGGTGGGGAACGCGTGGACCGTCTTAGTCCAGGCTCAGTGCGCCGTCCCGGTCTCCGCCAACACCTTTTCCGCGTAATAATTCTCGACTTTGGCCTGATCGCGCATGACCTCGTAGTACGCGGCCTTGAGCAGTTGTTCGCGCCGGTCCTGCAACTCAGTTCGGATTTCCTGCTCCACCCGCGGATCGGCCAACTCCCGTTGCCCGGCAGGCTCCATGGCAATCAGCTTCACAATCTGAAACGCTCCCACCTTGCCGCTCTTTGGGTCGACGAGCGGAATCACCGAAGTGTACTGTCCCGGCTTCAGCTTCAGCACATTCTCCCGGGTGGCGGCGTCGGTCTGTTTCAGCCCCGACTCCGGAATAATTCCCAAGTCGCCTCCGTTCGGAGCCGTGGATCCTTCCTCCGAGTAAATCATCGCCACCGATCCGAAATCTTCGCCCGCCTTTAGATGCGTCAACGCAGCCTCGATTTTGCTGCGCGCCTCCGCCTCGTTGCGCGCCTTGTTGCTGATTTCCTGCCCCTGTGCCTGCGCGGAAGACGTAGTCACCAGAATATGGGCCAGGTGGTACTTGGACTCGATCAGGTTGAACTCCGCGCGGTGCGAATTGTAGTAGTTGGTAATGTCCTGCTGGGTGACGTTAATCTTCGACGTCACTTCCTTGTGCAGAACTTTGTCGGCGGTGAGCGCCCGGCGGATGTTGCGCTTGAAGTCGTCCAGAGAGAGCTTGCTCTCCTGCAGTTTTTGATGGAACTGCTCAGGCGTGTACGGCGATTTGATCTCGTTCAGTTTGCGGTCGACTTCGTCGTCGGTCGCCAGGAGCCCCAACTTCTCGGCTCGGCGCATGAGGATTTCGTTTTCAATCAGTTGATGCAGGATCGTCAGCCGCATGCTGGTAGCCTGCTCGTCGCTGATCGGCTCATTCGACCCCGCGATCTGGCTCTGGTAGTACTTCTCGAGGTCGGCGCGATAGATCTTTTGTCCATCGACGCTGGCGGCAACGTCGTCCCCGGAAGGTTTCAGCGAGCACGAAAGCGACGCAGCGACGCATACTGCCAGCAGCCACACAGGCCAATTCCTGAGCGGGCGGTTAAAGTTCAATTGTTCCTCCGGAGACGGCATCAGTGCGATGCAGCGCCATTGCCCGCGGCCGGCGCTGCGCTGGCCGGCGCCGCACCGCCAGTTGGCTGCGCTGCTTTGGCTGGAGCGGGCACTCCCGCCTGCTGCAGCGCGCCGTCGAGCGCCGCGCGAATCTCGCTGGCCGGGCGAGCCCCATCCAGCATCTGCCCATTCACGAACATGGTCGGCGTTCCGTTCACGCCCAGGGAGTCGCCTTCCCTGGTCGACGCCGTCACCGCATCCTCTTTTTGCGCTTTCACGCACGACTGCAGCTTGCCGGAATCCAGGTTGAACTTGGCGCCTTCGTTCAGGGTAATGCGGTCGAGCGCGGCAAACTGCGCGTCCCGCCCCTTCTCGGAGTTCACCACATTCTGATTGGTATGGATGTAATCGGCGTAATCCCAATAGGCATTGCCATTCTGCGCCGCCAGGCAGTTCGCATCCACGGCGGCGTGAATCGCCCAGGGGTGAATCTCCGAGAGCGGATAATCCTTGAACACGAATGCCACCCGGTCCCCGTATTCCTTCAAAAACTCAGGAAACAGTGTCTGATACGCACGCGAGCAGTAGGGACACTGAAAGTCGTCATAGTTGACCAGCATGACCTTGGCGTTCGGGTTTCCGCGTACCGGGCGCCCCTTTACGTCGATCTTCTTCATGGTCTCGGCGTAGGGGTCCTTGGTCAGATCGATTTTGGTCATGCGCACTAACGTCTTCTGATCCTTGGAAACCAGGAACTCGTAGTCCTGCTTCTTGCCCTCACCGTCGAAAGTAACGGTCAACGAGTCGTAGTTGGCAAACTCGCTGGGGTGCGGCGCAGAAACCGTAACTTTGACGTTGGGTGGAACGCTGTACTTGATCCGGACTTGCCGCTCAATGCGCTGCGAAAGCTCGGTGGGGGCGAGTTGCGCCGAACACCCGAGACAGACTGCGAGGAAGATAAAAAACGTGCGTTTGCACGACATCACCAGGAACCGCCTGAACATTGTGGAATGCCTGATTATCTCATAGTGCTGGTGCGTGGCGCGGCGCCCTCGCCCGCGAAAGCCAAGCGCAGCGAATGCCGGTATCCTCAGGCCAAAAGGTAAGAGCGGGGTTAAGCCCGCCGACGCGCCGTCCCGATCGCCTCCACCGCCAGCATGGCGTTCATCGATCCGGAGCGGAAGCCCTCGAGGTCGAGGGTCACGAACTTGAATCCCAGGGACTTGAAAATCCGGCTGAATTCCTCCGCCATGCCGGCATCCAGCGCCCGCGTCATCTCCTCGCGAGCGATTTCAATGCGCACGATGTCTCCGTGATGGCGCACCCGAAACTGCCGGAACCCGAGTCTGCGCAGCGCATCTTCGCCTTTCTCGACGGCAGCTAGCGCTTCGGGCGTCACTGGCCTGCCATACTCGATTCGCGACGAAAGGCACGCGGAGGCCGGTTTGTCCCAGATGCGCAGGCCGGCGTCGCGAGCCAGTTCCCGAATCTCCTGCTTGGTCAACCTCGCGTCCACCAGGGGCGCAACCACCTGGTGTTGGGCTGCAGCCGCTTGCCCGGGCCGAAAATCCGACTTGTCATCGAGATTCACCCCGTAGGCAATCGTGCGAAACGCGTGCGACTCGGCAAAGCCCTCCATTACGGTGAACAGCTCGTCCTTGCAGTGAAAGCAGCGTGAGCCGTCATTGCGGACATATTCTTCGCGTTCGAACTCGCGGGTGCGAACCACCTCGACCGGGATGTTCTGTTCTCGCGCAAACGCAAGCGCATCCTGCAGTTGGAAGCGCGCCAGGCTGGGCGAGTCGGCGATGACCGCGAGCATATCCTGGCCGAGCGCCTGGTGAGCCGACCACGCCAGAAACGCCGAGTCGGTTCCGCCGGAATACGCGACCAGCGTCCTTCCCAGGGCGGAAAGCCGCTGGTCCAGTGCAGAGCGCTTGCCAGCGAGTTCGGCCGCAAGGGGCATGTGACTATCTTATGGAAGTCAGAGGCCAGTGGCTAGTGATCACTGGCCGGTTGCCGGAGAAACCTCAATTGGGCCCCCTGGCCGCTGACCACCGGCCGCTGACTTCAAAACATCCTCTCCCCTCTCCTCAAATTCCCAAACGCCCCCACGTTGGCGAGCGAAAAGGTGAACCGAAACTGGTTTTCATTCCGCACCTGGGCCAAGGCAAAGCGCCGGTATTCCAGGTTGATTCCGCAGCAGTCCCAGTTGTAGGCCAGCTGCGTCGATCCGTATTGCACCTGGTTCAAGCGCGCATCCAGTCCCAGGTTGATGGCCCCGCTGAAGCCGCGCTTGTTCTGGTTCCCGTAGCCCAGCACCGCGCGGTACTGGTTGAATCGCAGATCGGTGGGTTCAAGATTGCTCGAGAGGATCGCCCCGGGAGCGTGCAGGAACGCGTTTCCCGCTCCCAGGGTGAACAAACCAATATGATGATTAAACAGCACCGTGCTGCTGTTTACGCGGCCGGCAAAGAAGTCAAAATCCGCATCCCACTCCAGATCGTCCCGGGAACTGGTGGAAACGCGCAATCGCGAGATCAGAGGTGAAAGATGACGCGGCTGGGTCAGAAATGCGATACCCGTCAGGTCGACCGTGCTGGTGAAGACGTTGCGCCTTCCCGGCACCAGTGCGCCACCGAAGTTCTGATCCAGAAAATATTTTTGTGCCAGCTCCCACGTGACCACTTCGCGCGTCTCCGGCTGCTTCGAGCATGGCCGTTGTGCCGTGGATAGCGTCCGTTCCCAGGGCACACGGCTTGGCGCCGGCGCCGCCCCCACCAGGAGCGCGGGCATGCCTTCGGGTCCGCAATTCTCCCGCTGGCCGGATGTCTTCTTGGCGTAAAGGCGGTTCGTGACCGCGTACTCCACCTCGTTGTTGTCACTGAGAATGTCACGATCATCGAAGCGCAAAATGTGCGGAAAGTTCTCCACGCCGGTGACGTAGCTGTAGATCATTCGCGGTTCGACGACGTGCTTCCACTTGCGTCCAAGAAACTCCCGGCCAAAAACTCTGGCGAGCGCAGGCGGCCGAAGCTCCGCCGATCCCTCAACCGACTTCCGGTTCAGTGTCTTCGAGATTGCCGTCCCCACATCGGTTAAAGCGATCCCGGCCGAGGGCACCAGTTGCTGCGTGTAAATCGTGTCACGCAAGGAAAGATCCGGCCGGAAACTCCAGCCTTTAAACAACAGCGGCAAGGAGAGGACGGGATTCAGGTCAAAACGTCCGACCAGCGGCGCGGTGCTGAACCCCGGTTCGCTGCGCGAAAGCCCCTCGGCCGATGCATCGAGGCTGCCGTGAAACGGCGTCTTCCCCAGTTGCCGCTCTGTCGTTGAGAAGTCGAATCCCGGGGCATGCAGAATCGTAATCACATCCCCGGTGGTTGTGCTTTGAAAATCCTGGTAGCGGCGAGTGTTGAAGTTGACGAAGATATCGCGGGTGGTGTTCGAAAGGAATGCTTCCGACTTTACCTCCGAGTTCACCGCCTGCGCGAAAACATCGCTGAACGCCAGGCGAAAAACGTAGGAGCTCAAGTAATCAACGTTGGCAACCCCCCGGAAATTATGAGCGAAGGAGCCTTCGGAATTCAGCCGGGCTTCGGTGCCGCCTTGCTTCACTCCATTGATTCCGCGATCGAACACGCTGAAATAGGTCAAGTCCACAAATGAGTTCTCCGTAGGGCGCGCGCGAAACTCGGCATCCGGAGCCCAGCCGCGCTTGGAGAAGTATTCGGCCCCGGCGTGCAAGTCCATGCTCCGGCTGATGGCCCAGAAAACCGATTCTCCGATCGTGGTTCCGCGCAGGGATGAACGTCCAACATTAGGAATAAGAAAGCCCGATTGCCGCGGCTCCTTCTGCACCGGATGAGTGGCAAACGGCAGATACAAAACCGGGACGCCTTCCAGGCGAAAGTCGGTGTGGTAGATGGTTGCATTCCCGCCCACGTCGACCACCACTTTGCGGGCATAAAACTGCCATTTCGGATGGGGCAGTTCGCACGTGGTCACCGTGCCGTTGCTGACGATGTAATGGTCAGGCGCGGTCTTCTCCACCAATTTGCCGCTGAAATAGAAAGGACTCGAACTGGTCAGGACCGGCCGATTTTTTCGCAGCTGCAAGCCAATGCTTCCCCGCACATGTTCAAACCTGCCGGTCTCCTGATCGACATTCAGGGATGCGTGCGTCGCCTCAATGTGCTCGTCGTTGGGCCCGCCCTCGATAAGAATGTGGCCATCCGCCTCGACATCGCTGGAATCCGAGTTGTAGGTGATCTGGTCGGCGGTCACCGTGTACACGCCGTAGACGATCTTCACATTGCCCTGCAGTTTGTAAACGTCGCCATCTCTTTCCTGATGATCCGCGATGATCGTCACGGGAACACTTTTCTTGGTCGCGCGCAACCTGGCGTCTGGCGCGGCCGACGAAGGAAGCAACTGGCTGGTTACTATGCGAGGCGCGACTAAGAGATGACAAACCACCGCTGCCGTGATAAGCAATCGAATGCGGGAAGTCATCGGTGCGCTGAGTCCGCGTGCAGGGACTTGGCGTGAAGGTAGCACGTTCGTCAATCCTGAGGCAAAACTTGATGAGCATGGCCGGCTGTAACTCGGAATGAACCCACCGGAAGACCAACACGATCCCTCGCGCGCCCCAAGGTACGTTGATCCCGAAGAGTTCGATATGAGTGAGCAAGAGTTTTCCGCCAGCCTGGAAAACGATGGCCAGCGGCCCAGATTTATCGTTGATTCGGCCGCCCAGTCCGAGCCCAATTCAGTGTGGGAACAGCCGCCTTCGACGGACATCGTGGAGGCGCATAGTTCTAGCGAAGAAAAGCCCGGGTACGCCGAGCGCAGGCACGAAGGCGGCGGTCCCCAGCTTCAGACAGATCCGGATGACCCGGGCATCAATGCCGCGCAGGCTTCCGACTGGCGGGAGCAGGTCAGCGCGAAGGTAAACAGCTACAAGTCGCGACGCCCGCGTCAAGAACGCTTTCCTTCGCTACAGCTGCAATTTGATCCTGCTGACCGCTTGCAGAGATCGCCGGAAACCACCTCATTCGTGCCGCAAATCGAGGAAGAGCCAATTCGCCCATTGCGGCAACCAGCGCACGATCTCCCCGTGCTGCTCGAAAGCACGGCTCGCGTCATCGAGTTTCCTCGGCTTGCGCCCCCGCCGCGCACGGACGAACTGGCGGAACCGGTACTCGACCGGCCACGCATTCTCGATGTTCCCGAGTTGCTTCCTGCTCCTCCGGCCATGGGCGGAATCCTGATCGAGCCCGGCGATGAGCCGCAGCCGGAGCGCCGCCCGGGATTCGACCTGCCGTTAAAAACAGCGGATCTCCAACGGCGCCTTTGGGCCGCCGCCGTGGACGCTCTGATCGTCCTCATGGCCGCCGCGGCTTTTGCGTACGTCTTTCTCCGCTTTACCAGCGTCCTGCCGCCATGGCGCACTGATCTCGAGCTGATTGCCGGCCTGATCGCGGTTCTGTGGCCGGCTTATCAATATTCTCTTCTCGTCTATTCCGCCACCACTCCCGGATTGCGCTTCGCAAGGCTGACTATCCAGCGATTCGATGGCACTCCCGCGCCACGCAAATTGCGTAGATGGCGCGTGCTGGCGTCCTTCCTGTCCGCCTTATCCGTCGGCCTGGGTTATGCCTGGTGTTTCCTCGATGAGGACCAGCTCTCCTGGCACGACCGCATCACGCGGACACACCTGGCCCCAGCCGAACCAGCCTGAGTCGTCTCGCAAGCTCAGCGCTGGTGGTAAATTTCTGAGACTCCGCGCTTCATTCGCATGCCCGTCTTCGCTGAAAACCAGAACCGGCCCACCGTGAAGGTGTTCGTTGCTACGACGGTGCTGTTGAGCGTCGTGACGAAGTGAGCTGAACCTCATTTGCTTGCTACCCTGAGCCTCTCCCCAGTAGAATTGCGTGGACGTCGAATCCCGCAACTCGGCGGGAGCGGGGGACCCGCAACGGAGCAAGTCCGACGGGGCGTATCCGTCAACCGGTCCCAACCGGAACGGTAGGACACCTTTCAGTCCGAGCCCGACAGCTAACCTCGTAGACGTGGAAAGGAGCTCTTCGGCAGCGGTTTCGCGGGGCTTTCAATGGCAATGACCCAAAGTTCTCCCGGCTCTCAGGGACAGCGCGTGCTCGTGGCCACCAGCGCCATGCTGGCCTTCATTTCCTTCTGGCGCGTCGCCGCAATCGTTCTCAATGACCTTGGCTCGTCCGCCTTTTACGCCGGCGGCATTTCCGAGCACTTCATCGGCAAGACAGCCCCCTGGTTCATTCTCGCGATTATGTTGCTCGCGGGAACGGTGGCGTCGCTCTACGTCGAAAGCTGCGGCATGTTTGTGCGCGGCGGCGTCTATCGCGTGGTCAAAGAGGCGATGGGTTCCACCCTGGCCAAGTTCTCGGTTTCCGCGCTGATGTTCGACTACATCCTGACCGGTCCCATCAGCGGTGTGTCGGCCGGACAGTACCTGGGTGGCTTGCTCAACGAGTTGTTCCAATACGCCCACCTGAAGATATTCCTTTCCGAAAACGAAGTGGCCGCGGTTTTCGCCATCATCTGCACGCTTTACTTCTGGTGGGAGAACATCAAGGGCATTCCGGAATCCAGCGAGAAAGCTCTGCGCATCATGGAGATCACCACGGTGATGGTGGTCATCATCATTGGATGGAGTCTGTACACGCTGTGGGTGCGGGGTGCGCATTTTCCTCCCCTGCCGAGCGTCCACACCATCACCTTCTACCACGGCGAACATGGAGGCGCGCTGGGCTGGCTGCGCCACACTACGCTGCCGGCGATCGGCTTTATCGGCATCCTGATTGGCCTCGGGCACTCCGTTCTGGCTATGAGCGGTGAAGAGACCATGGCCCAGGTGTATCGCGAGATTGAGCATCCCAAGCTTCCAAACCTGAAAAAGGCCGCGCTGGTGATTTTTTTCTACAGCCTGATCTTCACCGCGGGAGCGACCTTCTTCAGCGTGATGATTATCCCGGACAGCATTCGAGGCCAGTTCCAGGACAACCTGCTGGGCGGACTGGCCATGAGCCTGGTCGGCCCGCTCTGGCTGCGACTGGTGTTCCATATCTTCGTCGTCTTCGTTGGCGTGCTCATGCTCGCCGGCGCGGTGAACACGGCCATCGTCGGTTCCAACGGCGTTCTGAACCGCGTTTCCGAAGACGGCATTCTGCCCGAGTGGTTCCGCAAGCCGCACAAAAAATATGGCACCTCCTACCGCATCCTGAACCTGGTGGTGGCCCTGCAGCTTCTCACCATTGTGCTCAGCCGCGGCGACGTCTTTGTCCTCGGCGAAGCTTACGCGTTCGGCGTGATGTGGAGCTTCTCCATGAAGGGTTTGGCGGTGCTGGTGTTGCGCTACACCGAGCCTGGGAACCGTGAGTATCGCGTGCCCCTCAACTTCCACATCGGCAAAACCGAGATTCCGCTCGGCCTTGCCCTGATCACTCTGACTCTCATCGCTTTGTGCGCGGTAAACTTGTTTACCAAAGAAGTGGCAACCATTTCCGGCATTGCCTTTACGCTGGTTTTCTTCTCCGTCTTCGAAATCTCCGAGAAGGTCACGCGCCGGCGAGCCAGCGCACATGCCGAGCTCGATCAATTCAATCTGGAGTCGGGCGACGATCTCACGCCGCGATCGGTCGGCGTCTCCCCCGGAAACGTGCTGGTGATGGTGCGCAACTACAACGCTCTCTATAATCTGGGCGCAACCCTGGATCGAGTCGATACCCGTAAGACCGACGTGGTCGTGCTGCACTTGCGTTTCCTGGGGCGCGCTACGGGAGGCGAGTACGAGTTGGAGCCGGAACAGTTGTTCAGTTCGGAGGAGCAGACCCTCTTTACTCGCGCCCTTGGACTCGCCGAGAAAAAAGGCAAGAGCATTCACCTCGCGGTCGCGGGCGCAACCGACAAGTGGGGCGCCATCCTGCGCGCCGCGCAGGGCCTGCAGTCGTCGGTAGTCGTCCTTGGCGCTTCGCCGACTCGCCCGGTCACCGAAGAAGCCTGGATTGCCGGCCAGGCCTGGGAGCGTCTGCCCGATCCCAAGCCGCAGTTGACGCTGGAAATTTTTTCGCCGGGCGGGCAAGAGCACATCTTCTATCTCGGTCCGCACGCGCCGCGCCTCACTCCGAAAGAAATCGACCTGTTGCACGGCATCTGGCTCGAATTAAGCAGCGACGTGGCGCCGGAGGAAATCCATCACCACGATGTCGTGCATTTCGCGCTGGAAGAACTGAAAACCGAATTGCACGATTCCCGCAAAGCCGAAATTGTTCGCCGGCTGCGCGAGCATCTGCAGCAAATCAAAGATCGCCGCGCCCCCTCCGCCTAGCGGGCACAGATCAGAACCGGCCTGACATTCCGGCCGAAGCAGAATGCAAAGCCACGCGACGATTCTGCCGAGTGAAGGGACCTGCTGTTCTGACGACAGTCTGTAAAAATTCGAACTATAAGAATTAACGCATGTAGAGCAGCAGATATTGCTTTCGCCGGGAGCCACCATCCGTCCTACCTGCTAACATTCTTTTGTGCCCCAGAACGTCCGCGTCCGCTTCGCTCCGTCCCCCACCGGCCAGCTTCACGTCGGCAACGCCCGCACCGCGCTCTTCAACTGGCTGTTCGCACGCCAGAAGGGCGGAACCATGGTGCTACGCATTGAGGACACCGACCTTGAGCGCAGCGAAACCCGGTTCGAAGACCAACTTATCGACGATTTGAAGTGGCTTGGCCTGGACTGGGATGAAGGTCCCGATGTCGGCGGCCCATTCGGTCCATATAGACAATCCGACCGCCTCGCCATCTATCGTGAACATGCCGAGCGGCTGGTCAGCGAGCACAAGGCTTACCTGTGCTTCTGCACCGAAGCGGAGTTGCAAGCCGAGCGCGAGCGCGCCGCGGCCGAGCATCGCCAGCCGATTTACTCAGGGAAATGCCGCGGCCTCGATGCGGCCGAAGCGCAGCGGCGACGCTCGGCCGGAGAAGCTTGCGCCATTCGTCTACGCATTCCCGAGCACCCGATCCGCTTTCACGACATGGTTCACGGCGAGGTCGAATTCTCGAACGAAGTGGTCAGCGATCCCATCATCCTGCGCTCGTCCGGCATGCCCGTCTACAACTACGTAGTGGTGATCGACGATGCCCTGATGAAGATCACGCACGTGATCCGCGGCGACGACCATCTCTCGAACACCCCCAAGCAAGTCGCGCTGTACGAAGCCCTGGGCTGGCCCGTGCCGGAGTTCGCGCATCTCTCCACCATTCTGGGCGGCGACCGCGAGCGATTGTCGAAGCGCCACGGCGCAACTTCCATCGCGAATTTCAGGGATATGGGAGTGCTGCCGGAAGCCCTGGTGAATTATCTGGCGCTGCTGGGCTGGGCTCCTCCAGGAGGAACACGCGAGATTTTCTCGTCCCAGGAGTTGGTTAAAGAATTCTCGCTGCAACGGGTCACGCCTTCGCCCGCCGTCTTCGACATGGAAAAGCTGTACTGGCTCAACCGGCACTACATCAAGGAGAGCCCTCCGGAGCGAATCGAGAACTTAGCTTTGCCTTATTACGAGCGCGCCCTCGGTCTGCCGGCGAGCGCTGTAGCTCCGCAGATCGCGACTTGGCTCGCGTCTGTTACGCGCCTGCTGGCCCCATCGGTGGATAGATTGGAGCAGCTCCCCGAAAAGGCGTCCCTCATCTTCCATTACGACGCCAAAGCCGCATTAGCCGCGCCGGACAACGCCGAAGTCCTGGGCTGGCCCCAGACCGAAGCCGTGCTGGCGCGATTTACCTTCAAAGTTCTCGAGCACGAAGACGCGCGCGAAGGCAAGCTCACGCCCGAAGAGTTCAAGAAGATCATCAACGAGGTGAAGGCCGAGACCGGGGCCAAGGGCAAGGAACTGTTCCACCCCATTCGGCTCGCCATCACCGGCTCGCACTCCGGCCCCGAGTTCGACAAGCTGATTCCCATCCTTGAACAAGGCAGCCATCTAGCGTTGCCCGAGCACGTGCTCAGCGTGCGCGAACGCGTGGAGGAGTTCGGCAAAGCCACCGCGAAATAGAAACCTGTAGGGCTGCCGGCCTCGGCTGTCCAGCGGAGCGAAGCTGCGCTTAATCGTTGAGCTCCACTTCTGACCCACACGGGCTAGGTCGTAGTCGCCGCTTCCATCCGCCCATGCCTCACATCAAGCTTTTAAGGGCCGGCCTCAGTTCAGGAAACTGAAATACAAACCCACTTTGAATGAGCTTATGAGGGGAAACTCGCGCGCTCGCCAGCAGCCCCTCGTCGGCCAATTCGCCAAATGCCAGCCGCGCTGCGAAAGCAGGAATGGGCAGAACCGCTGGACGATGGAGCGCCTCTGCCAAGGCTTTGGTGAAATCGTTATTGGTGACGGGAGTTGGAGCGGTCAGGTTCACCGCTCCTCGCAGCGCATCGCTTTGCAACGCGTGTTCTACTGCCCCGACCAGGTCCGAGACGTGAATCCAACTCCACCACTGCCGCCCGCTGCCGATTCGCCCGCCTAGGCCCAGTCGGAAGGGCAGCAGCATCTGCTCGAGGGCGCCGCCATCGCGGCTGAGTACGATGCCTATCCTCAGGTTTACAACCCGAATTCCGGCCTCGCTCACGCGTGCCGCCGCCTCCCACTCCCGGCAGACCTCAGCCAGGAAGCCTTCTCCCGGCCCGCTCTCCTCGGTGAGCATTACGTCTCCCCGGCGGCCGTAATAGCCGATCGCCGAAGCGCAGACGAAGGCTGCGGGTTTAACTTGAGCCTCGCCCAATGCCCGCGCAAGATTCTGCGTGCTGATAACCCGGCTATCTCGAATGCGCTTCTTTTTTGCCTCATTCCACCGGCCAGCGACATTTTCGCCGGATAAGTGAATCACCGCGTCGTATCCGGAAACCAGCTTCGCAGGGATGGGCCGCATCGGGTCCCATTGCACCTCGTTGGCCTTGTCTGCCTCGTGCCGGACCAGCCGGAATACTTCATTGCCGCTGGACTCCAGCGCCCTGAGCAGGGCCGAGCCAATCAGCCCCGAAGCTCCGCTGATGAGAATGCGAAACACGCAACCATTCTAAATACGGCAGCCCTCGTTATAATCAAGGAAACAGCCCCCGATCGTGTGGCGCGGGCGGCCTCGCCCGCGATCAGGCACGAAGCACCTGCATTCATGGCGACTTTGCGCGAACAAATCGCGACCAACGTCCTCACGGTGACGAGATTCCGCGATCTTCTGCGCGGCATGCGCGAGAATCGCCCCAACGATGATCTGGAGCTGGTGCGCAAAGCCTACGAGTTTTCCCAGAAGCACCATTCCGGCCAGCAGCGCGCCTCGGGAGAGCCTTACCTCGTCCATCCCCTGGAGGTTGCGCTAGTGCTGGCTGAAATGAAAATGGATGCGGTCGGCATCGCCGCTGGCCTTCTCCACGACTCCGTCGAAGACACCTCGGTCACCATCGTCGACATTCGCAAGGAATTTGGCGAGCAGGTGGCGCATATCGTCGAAGGGGTTACCAAGATCAGCAAAATCGATTTCAGCTCGCATGAAGAGCAGCAAGCCGAAAATCTGCGCAAGATGATGCTTGCCATGGTCGACGACATCCGCGTCGTGCTCATCAAGCTGGCCGACCGCCTGCACAATATGCGCACCCTCGAGCACCTTCCGCCCGAGCGCCAGCAAAAAATAGCCAAAGAGACGCTCGACATCTATGGCCCGATTGCGCATCGGCTCGGCATGGGCAAGATTCGCGGCGAACTCGAAGACCTCGGCTTTCGCTATCTCGACCCCATCGGCTACCAGCAGGTTCATGATGCGGTTGAAGCCCGCCGCAAAAAGGGCGAGCAGTTTCTCGCCGCCATTGAGCGGGTGTTGCGGGACAAGCTTCAGGAAGCCGGGATCACGGCCAACGTCGAGAGCCGCATTAAGCGCCTCTACAGCATTCACAAGAAGTTGCTGAAGCAGCACATTTCCGTCGACCAGGTCTACGACCTCTACGCCATGCGCGTGATCACGCACTCGGTGCAGGATTGCTACGCGGTGCTCGGCATCGTGCACAATCTTTGGCGTCCGGTTCCCGGGCGCATTAAAGATTTTATTGCCATGCCCCGCCCGAACCTTTATCAATCCCTGCACACCTCAGTGATTACCGAAGAAGGCACCAGCTTCGAAGTCCAGATTCGCACCGAAGAAATGCACCGCATGGCGGAAGAGGGCATCGCCGCCCACTGGAAATACAAAGATGGCGCGGTTTCCGCACGCGACGAGCAGCGCCTGGCCTGGTTGCGGCAGGTGGTCGAGTGGCAGCGCGATGTCTCCGACCCCAGCGAGTTCCTCTCCACGCTGAAAATCGATCTCTATCCGGAAGAGGTTTACACCTTCACTCCGAAGGGCAAAGTTGTCGTCTTGCCGCGCGATTCCACCCCCATCGATTTCGCGTACACCATTCACACCGAGGTCGGCCACAGTTGCGTCGGCGCCAAGGTCAACGGGCGCATGGTTCCGCTGCGCCACAAACTGCACAGCGGCGACATCGTCGAAATCATCACCCAGGCGGGACACAAGCCCAGCCGCGATTGGCTCAGCGTGGTGCGCTCGTCGCGCGCGCGCAACAAGATCAAGCACTGGCTGAATGTGCACCAGCGCGAGCGCGCCATTGAAATCGGCAAGAAGCTGATCGAGAAAGAAGCGCGCAAATACCGCATCTCGCTCAAGGACATCAAAGACGCCGATTTCCTGCGCATCGCCTCCGACTATGGCCTGGGCCAGCCAGACGACCTGATGGCCGCGATCGGCTATGGCAAATACTCCGCCCGCCAGGTTCTGGGCAAACTCGCGCCCGCCGCGGAAACCACAGCTGCCCCCGCGGAAGAGGAGTCCGGAATAGGCAGCGTCGTGCGCCGCGTTTTCGGCGGCGATCATACCAGCGCGATCCGCGTAAAGGGCCAGGGAGACCTGCTCGTCTACCGCGCCCGCTGCTGCAATCCCATCCGCGGTGAGGCCGTCGTCGGATACGTCACGCGCGGCAAGGGCGTGGCCGTGCACTCGCTGAACTGCCCCAACGTCGTCAACCTGATGTACGAGCCCGAGCGCCGCATTGATGTCGAATGGGGCAAGGACGAAGGCGCCCCCGCCTCATTCCCGGTAAAGCTCACAGTCTTCTGCGACGACCGCTTCGGCATGCTCAAGCAGATCACCGCCGTCATCAGCGACACTCATACCAACATCCGCAACATTGGCGCCCGCACCGAGAACGGGCAGGCCAACGTGGACATCGTCATCGAGATCGAGGATCTGAAGCACCTCGAAAGCATCATCCAGGGCGTCCGGAAAATTCCCGGCGTACATGATGTGCAGAGGCTGCAGAGGGTGTGAGCAGCCATCGTTTGGTCCTCGGCAACGCGAGAACTCAGAGATGAGTTTCGAAGAGTCATATCTGGATTTGCTAGTGGCTAATGGCTATAGACCTCGAGTACCACGAAAGGGCCCGTTGGGAACTCCCGCCCGTTGGCCTCGATGACGAACCTCATTGTGTCCCCTTTCAGAATGGCACGTTGCGCAGTAGCTTCGGCGCCTGTCGAAAGAGTCTGACCAGGCCACAACGCCTTCCTAACGAGCCTGCCTTGAGAAATCCCGGTGGGGTATGGGTAACAAAAATTCTGCGCCCTGTCGAAAACGGTCTTCCAAGCGCGGGTTCCATCGTCGAACCTTTCGACTCTATAGGCAACACTCACTTCATGGGCGTTAGCATCAGAGATGAATTCACATCTCTTGATTTCTTGAGGATATAAGCCAAAATTCGTGAGATGGGCGTCGAAGAAGGTTGTCGTTCCCGCGCCGAGGTCAGCTTTGAAGTCAGTCACGTCAGCATGCAATCCAAGTGGAAAGAAGTGTCCGTATTTCGAGTGATGGTGAGCTTCCAGAGCGGCTAGCCCAAGCGCAACTACCGCAATTAGCGCAACTGGAATTGGAATGTTTAGCTTTCTCACAGAGACCTGATGGCACCAATTCTAAAGATCGCACCAAGGCCTGAATAGGCCATTTACACTCAAATTCTGACCATGGCTATAATCACAGTTCGCCACTGAGTCACTCGGGACACTCTGAGTCCCGTAGGGAAAGCACATATAGCAGAAAGGGCCCATGCGCAAAGTAATCTCCACCCCCGACGCTCCCAAGGCCATCGGCCCATACTCCCAGGCCATTCGCGCCAACGGCTTCGTTTTCGTCTCCGGACAGGTCGCCATCGATCCCGCCACGCAGCAGGTCATCTCCGGCGACGTGGCCGCCCAGACCGATCGCGTGCTGAAGAACCTTTCCGCCATCCTCAAGGCCGCGGATAGCGGGCTCGACAAGGTCGTCCGCTCCACCGTTTTTCTAAAAAACATGAACGACTTCGCCGCCATGAACGAAGTCTATGGGAAATATTTCAGCGCGGCCCCTCCGGCGCGCTCGACCGTCGAGGCGGCGCGCCTTCCCAAAGATGTACTCGTCGAAATCGACGTAATTGCGTTAATTTAATAAGTCCGAATAGAGGAGCCAACATGCTCAGGCATTTTTCTCTGGTCATCTTGCTCGCGAGTTCGTTCGCTTTTTCGCAGACCAAAACCACCCACACCACGCACCCGGCCCACAAGTCCACAACGGCCACCCATCGCGCGACTGGCCCGACCAGGGTGACCGGACCCGGCGTCACCACTCCTTCCGGCCTGCAATACTGGGACATTAAGGTCGGCACCGGCCCCACCGCGTTGCGAGGACAAAAAGTGAAGGTCGATTACACCGGCTGGCTCACGAACGGCAAGAAGTTCGACAGTTCCGTCGGCACGGGCAAGCCGTTCGAGTTCACCATCGGCGAAGGCCAGGTGATTAAGGGCTGGGACGAAGGCATTCAGGGCATGAAAGTCGGAGGCAAGCGGCAGCTCAAGATCCCGCCGCAGCTGGGCTACGGCCCAACCGGCACCCCTGGCGGCCCCATCCCGCCCAACGCCACCTTGATTTTTGATGTGAGGCTGGTTGCAGTGCAGTGAATGCCTGCCAAATTTGGTAATTGGGTAATTTTGTAATCGTGTAGTTTTCGGTGCGAGTGCGCCGAACACGCTCCTCGGGAACGTTTCAAATTACCCGATTACAGAATTACCCAATTACTGAATCAAGCCTTAACGACCTTGCCGCTGCGCAGGCAGGACGTGCACACACGAATCCGCTTGGTCGCGCCCTTCACTTTCGCGTGGACCGGGCGCAAATTGACGTTCCAGCGCCGCTTGGTCACGTTGTGGGCGTGGCTGATGTTATTCCCAAATTGCGGCCCCTTGCCGCAGATTTCGCATACTTGTGCCATGAGTACTCCGGATGATGATCTAATCGGTTGAACTTAAATTTTAACGGGTTTTGACGCTTTTGGCCACTTTGATTGATAAATAAGGGAAGCCGCGCGCTACTGCTTTCTCAGGAAGTTCATGAGCGGAATCTAGCGGAAACACGGCTCTCGTATCGTACCCAGTGTGGCCGATGGCGGAAAAGTGTGCACGGGAAATGCAATCGCGTCCGCTCTTAGGCACTAGAAAATGTCAGGCCAAGAAGCTCGCGCATGGAATCGCGACCTCCGAACCACACCGGTATGGGCCGCTGACCGGCAAACAGCCTAAGTAGCTTCTTCGTGAACGTTCGTGTCTTTTGTTTGATGAATCTCGGGAATTGATCAAAACGCCAAAATAGGTTCGGCCTCACTCCCCTTCGCCCACCTTCAGCACCGCCAAAAACGCCTCTTGCGGAATATCCACCCGCCCGATGCGCTTCATGCGTTTTTTGCCCTCCTTCTGCTTCTCCAGCAGCTTGCGCTTGCGGGTGATGTCGCCGCCGTAGCACTTGGCCAGCACGTTCTTGCGCATCGCCGGCACGGTCTCGCGGGCAATGATCTTGGCGCCGATGGAAGCCTGAATCGCCACCTCGAACATCTGCCGCGGAATCAGTTGGCGCATCTTGGTCACCAGCGCCTTGCCGCGTTCGTACGCGAAGTCGCGGTGCACGATGATGGAGAGCGCATCGACCGGATCGCCCGCAACCAGAATGTCCAGCTTGACCATGGGCGAATCCCAGTGACCGGACAGGTGGTAGTCGAGCGAGGCGTATCCGCGCGAGACCGACTTCAGCCGGTCATAGAAGTCGAGCACGATTTCGTTCAGCGGCAGCTCGTATTGCAGCATCACTCGCGTCGAGCTGACGTATTCAAAGCTTTTCTGCTTGCCCCGCTTCTCCTCGACCAGCGCCAGAATTCCGCCAACAAATTCTTCGTTGGTGAGAATGGTCGCGAGAATCACCGGCTCTTCCACCTTGGCAATTTCGCTCGGATTCGGCCAGCGCGACGGATTATCCACCTCGGTGTGCTCGCCGTCGCTTTTGGTGATCTGATAGCGCACGCCGGGAGCTGTCGTGATGAGGTTCAGCCCGAATTCGCGCTCCAGCCGCTCCTGGATAATTTCCATGTGCAGCAGCCCGAGAAACCCGCAGCGAAAGCCGAAGCCCAGCGCGGCCGAGCTTTCCGGCTCGAAGAAAAAGGAAGAATCGTTGAGCCGCAGCTTCTCCAGCGCCTCGCGCAACTGCGTGTGCTCGTGCGCGTCGACGGTGTAAAGCCCCGCGAAAACCATGGGCTTAATGTCCTCAAAGCCCGGCAGCGGCTCGAGCGCGGGATCAGCGTCGTCCGTGATGGTGTCGCCGATCTTCGTGTCGGCAACATTCTTGATGTTGGCGATCAGGAATCCGACTTCCCCGGCATGCAGTTCGTCGACTTCGACCGGCTTAGGCGTATGCACGCCTAGCGTCTCCACGTCGAAGACACGGCCATTCGACCACAGCCGGATCTTTTGCCCCTTGTGCAGCGATCCCTCAAAGACGCGAGTCAGCACGATGACCCCGCGATAGGGGTCAAACCAGGAATCGAAGATCAGCGCCTGCAGCTTCCGCTCGGAGTTTCCCTTGGGAGGATGGATGCGCTTAACAATTGCTTCGAGTACATCCGGGACGCCCTGCCCGGTTTTCGCGCTAATCGGCAGGGCATCCGTCGCGTCCAGCCCAACCGCGCCTTCTATCATCTCCTTGGTTCGTGGAATATCGGCGCTGGGCAGGTCAATCTTGTTGATGACGGGAATGATTTCCAGCCCATGATTGATCGCCAGATACGAATTCGCCAGCGTCTGTGCCTCCACTCCCTGCGAGGCATCCACGACCAGCAGCGCGCCCTCGCAGGAGGCCAGCGAGCGGGAAACCTCGTAGGAAAAATCCACGTGTCCAGGCGTATCGATCAAGTTGAGCTGGTAGATCTCGCCATCCTGCGCGGTGTACATCATTCGTACCGCATGGGCTTTGATGGTGATGCCGCGCTCGCGTTCCAGGTCCATCGAATCCAGCACTTGCGCCTGCATCTCCCGCGCCGTCAGCGCCCCGGTAAGTTCCAGCAGGCGGTCGGCCAGCGTCGACTTCCCGTGATCAATGTGCGCAATGATCGCGAAATTGCGGATGTGCTGGGAGTCCATGGGGAGAGTGCCGTAGTAATGATTTTAACAGGCGTCCGCCACTTACCTGGGACGGCGGGGAGAGCTTTGAATCCATGGGAACGAACCAGCAAAGCTATCAGGCAGCAGCGCCGCACTGCTGCCGACTGCGGTTACAATCGCGCGTAACCGCGATGATCACCCACTCGGAAGACTACGTCGAATATTGCCGGCAGACCGCCGCCAGCGCCCGCGACCTGCATGACCTGGCACTTCGTGGCCGGGATAAGCACCAGGTCACCCGCCTGATTCACGAGCGCATTGCCCGCGAGGTCGGACTTGGCCCGGGCGATGACGTGGTTGATATCGGATGCGGCGATGGAACCCTGCTCCGTATGGCCTCAGTCGCAGGCGCCGGCAGCGCTATCGGCATGCAAGCCACGGAGCAAGAAGCCGCTCTGGTCCGCCGCCTGGGATTCGACGTACGCCAAGGTTTGAGCGACAGCCTTCCCCTTCCGGATAACTGCGCGTCAGTGGTTGTGTGCAACAGCGTTTTCCCGATCATCCCGCGCGATCGGGTTGAGGCGAGCCTGCGCGAAATCAGCCGCATTGCCCGTCCCGGCGCTCGCATTTACCTCGGCGAGGTGCCATTCGCCCCCGGACCTGCTCCCGAGCCGCGTTTCAACACGGCGCAGGAGACGTTATCGTACCTGTACCGGAAATACGGGTTCCGGACCTGGTGCGGAATGGCCCGCCGCATGGCGTACTGGAAGCTCACCGGTAAACCCATGGTCATCTATCACGGCAGGCAAATCTCGTTCCATGCCCAGCCGGAGGAATTCATTGCCATGGCCGAGTCGGTCGGCCTGACTCTCGTGCGCTACTGGCAGCATGAGCATATCAAGACCCGCAATAATTACCTGCTGCGAAGACCGGTCCCGTCCTAGCGCATCGCTATACCCACTGTTCGCCTACGGTGCTATCCTACTTACCTTGCACCATCGTGTCGGAACGTGCGCCGGCAGGCGTTGACTCTCGTTTTCGGGCGGCCCTACAATCTGCCATCCTGCTCTGATTGCAAGCGCTGGAGGTCCGCCTTGTTTCGAATTTTCGCAGCCATTCTTGTATTTCCGGCCGCAGCCATGGCGGCCAATCATCGTCCAGTCTGCCCCGGCCCGGCAGCGCCGGGGAGCGCCCGCTGTCATGCGCGCGTGATCACCGACCAGCGCGGCCAGCCCAACGTCACGACTTCCCCGACGGGCTACGGCCCGGTGCAGTTCCGCACCGCTTATGCGCTGCCGTCCAGCACCAATGGCAAAGGGCAGACCATCGCCATCGTCGACGCCTATAACGATCCCAACATCGAGAAAGACCTCGGCGTTTACAGCAGCCACTACGGCCTGCCGCCGTGCACGACCGCGAACGGCTGCTTCAAAAAAGTCAATCAGGCCGGAGGGACGACTTACCCCAACAATAATTCTGGATGGGCGCTCGAGATATCGCTCGATGTCGAAATCGCGCACGCTGCCTGCCCTAACTGCAAAATCCTGCTGGTCGAAGCCAGTTCAAACTCTTTCTCGAACCTGCTGGCCGCGGAGGACTACGCCATCAAGCACGCCACGGTTGTTTCCAATTCGTGGGGCGGCGGGGAGTTTTCCGGGGAGATTTCGACGGATTCCCATTTCAACCACATCGGCCATCCCATCACTTTTTCCTCCGGCGACGGCGGTTATGGCGCGGAGTATCCCGCTTCGTCACAATATGTGACGGCGGTTGGCGGGACCACGCTTTATCTCAACTCGAACAACACCTACAAGGGCGAGAGCGCGTGGAGCGGCACGGGCAGCGGTTGCAGCGCTTACGAACCCAAGCCAACCTGGCAAAAGGACTCTGGCTGCATTCGCCGTACCGTCGCGGACGCGGCCGCCGATGCCAATCCCAATACCGGCGCCTCCGTTTACGACAGCGTGGCTTACCAGGGCGTCAGCGGATGGTTCAAGGTGGGAGGCACCAGCCTTTCTTCGCCGCTCATTGCGTCCATTTATGCACTCGCCGGCAATGCCGCCAGCACGGTTGACGGTTCCTATCCCTATTCGCATAGTTCGTATTTGCATGACGTCACCTCGGGAAGCAACGGCAACTGCGGCGGATCCTATCTGTGCACGGCGAAAACCGGCTACGACGGACCCACGGGTAAAGGAACTCCTAAAGGCGCCGGCGGATTTTGAGGGTTCGATCCGGGTCTCTATTCGTGGTTGAGGGCACCCAGTCACTACCCTGGCGATTTGCGTGTACCCCTGCCAGTCTGAAAAAATAAGAATTCAGCATGCCCCAATTAGGTAGCTTTGCGCTCCTGCTCGCTCTCGCCCTGAGCGGTTACGCTTTTCTGGGCGGGCTCGCCGCATTATTCCTGAAAGGACCCGGGGCCGCGCGCCTCAGCGAAACCGCGCGGCGCGCAGGAGTTGCCGTTTTCGGCGCCGTGTTCCTGGCAGCGCTGATTCTGGTCACCTCGGCCTTTCGCAACGATTTTTCCCTCGCCTACATTTACCACCACAGCAATCGCGACCTCCCCCTGCCTTATAAATTCGCCACCCTCTGGTCGGGACAAGAGGGGTCCCTCCTTTTCTGGTCGTTGCTGCTTTCTACTTACGCTCTCGTATTGCGCTTGCGCCATAAGACCGATGTCCGCCTGTTCGCGCATGCGTCCGTCATCATTGCCGCCGTCCAGGTCTTCTTTCTATTGCTGCTGAATTTCGCGGCCAAGCCATTTGCGTTGATGCAAGGTGCGCCGCAGTTGGATGGGGCGGGCCTCAATCCGTTGCTGCAGTACCCCGAGATGGTGATTCATCCGCCCATGCTTTATCTCGGTTACGTGGGCTTCACGGTGCCTTTTGCTTTTGCGCTTGGAGCGCTGGCCATGCGCTATCCGGGCGACAAATGGATTTACATCACCCGCCGTTGGACCATGGTTACGTGGGGATTTTTGAGCCTGGGCATTCCGCTGGGCGCGCACTGGGCCTACAACGTGCTCGGCTGGGGAGGCTACTGGGGATGGGATCCGGTCGAAAACGCGTCCCTGATGCCGTGGCTTACCGGCACCGCGTTCCTGCATTCGGTCATGATGCAGGAAAAACGCGGCATGCTGAAAACCTGGAACATGTGGCTGATCTTCTCGACCTTCGGCCTTTCCATCTTCGGAACGTTTCTCACCCGCGCCGGAATTGTGAACTCGGTGCATGCCTTTGCGCAGTCCTCGATCGGCGACTGGTTTGTCGGATTTCTGTTGGCCATTCTGGTCGCGTGCGCCTATCTGTACTGGCGAAACAAGGATTACCTGAAGAGCGAGCACCGGCTGGAATCGATGGTCTCGCGCGAATCCAGTTTTCTGTTCAACAACTGGCTGTTCCTGCTGATTTGTTTCACGGTGCTGTGGGGAACTTTGTTTCCAGTGCTGACGGAATGGGTGGAGGGACACAAGATCACGGTCGGGCCGCCTTTCTTCAATAGCGTGGCGGTGCCCTTTGCGCTGCTCCTGCTGCTGCTCACCGCCGTCGGACCGTTGCTTGCGTGGCGCAAGACATCTCTCGAAAGTCTGAAACGAAACTTCCTGTGGCCCTCGCTGGGCGCGCTAGCCCTCGGAGTATTTCTTATCGCCAGCCCGCCATCGTGGGGTTCGGCCTTTGGGCTGAGGCCCTGGGTGGATGTCGCTTATTTCTATTCACTGATGGCGGCCATGCTCGGCGCTCTGGTGCTGTTCACGGTGGCCTCCGAATTCATTCGCGGCGGCCGGGTTATCGCCGGCAAAACCGGGCAGGGACTCGCCGCCTCCATGGTCCACCTGGCTCACCGCAACACGCGGCGATACGGCGGCTATATCGTTCACGTCGGGATGGCGCTCATCTTCATCGGAGTGCTGGGCACGCCTCTGAACCAGACTGCGGAAAAAGAAATGAGCTTCGGCGACAAGCTCAATATCGGGCCTTACACGCTGGTCAGCCGCTCCTACACGCAGACGGAGAACCCGAACTATAGCGCTGATGTCGCGATCCTGGACGTTTACAAAAACGGCAAGCAGATCGACACGCTTTATCCCGAAAGCCGCTTCTACACGGCTACGCAGCAGCAGCAACACATTCCGACCGTCCGCTCCACGCTGAAAGAAGATCTCTATGTCGTGTACCAGGGGCAAAATCCGGACACCGGCCACCCCATCATCAAGGCGCACTTGAATCCGCTGGTCTCGTGGCTTTGGATTGGGGTTCTGGTGATGATGTTCGGAACCGTAGTGGCGCTGATTCCGAATGCGGCTCCGGTCCGGGCGACGGCCCCCGCGAGGGTTGCGGCCATTCCCGCTCGCACCGCGCCGGTTGGAGCCGGCGACTGATGAAGCTCATCCAATCATTGGCGGCCAATCGCTTTCGGCTGATCGCAGCCGTGGCTTTGGGGACCCTCACTCTGCTCGCTGCCGGTGACGATTCGGCTCGCTTAGAAAAGCTGGGCCACAAAGTGATCTGCATGTGCGGCTGCAACCAGGTTCTGCTGGAATGCAATCACTACGGCTGCCCCTATCTCACGCCCGAACAGCAGGAACTGGCCGCTGCCATCGGCAAGGGAGACAGCGACAGCAATATTCTGCAAGCCTTTGTGGAAAAATACGGTCCGACGGTTCTGGCCGCGCCCACGACTCACGGTTTCGACCAGGTCGCCTGGATCATGCCTTACCTGGTGCTCGCCTTGGGCGTTGGCGGAGTTGTACTGGTGGTGCGCAATTGGCACAAACGCGCACCTCTCACGCAGCCCGTGGGCGGGTCTGCAGGGCAATCTGCCGAGTTGGACCAGTTTCGCGAACAGGCCCGCAAGGAGACTGAGCTGTGATGGTGTTGGCTTGCATCGCCCTCACCGCGGCCGCTCTGATTTATATGTTCGGCGTGCCGGAGAGCGTTTATCAGGGTCCGGAGCAGACGCGCATCGCTTTCCTGCAGGAACGGAAAGAAGCTGTCTACGAGAATTTGCGCGACTTGAATTTTGAATACAAGGCAGGGAAGTTGCCCGATAGCGATTACTTGAGCATGAAGAACTCACTCGAGCAGGAAGCGGCATCGATTTTGTCCGAAATTTCCATGTTGCAGTCAGGCGCGCACGCGATGACGGGAAAGGCACGGAGATCCTGATGTCAAGGTTGCGGCGCGTCGCCATTTGTCTGGCAGCAATACTGGTCTTTTCGGCAGCTTCGCTTGCCGCCACGCTGAACGGCGCCGTGACCAACGGCACCAGCGGCAAGCCGTCTGCCGGCGACGAAGCGATTCTCATCAAGCTTGGCGCCGGGATGGAAGAAGTCGCGCACGCGAAAACCGACGCCCAGGGCAAGTTCAGCTTCAATTTTGATGATGCCAACTCACCCCACCTGGTTCGCATCGTTCATCAAGGAGTGACCTATCACCAGATGGCTCCTCCGGGAACGAATTCCCTGGACGTGAGCGTGTACGACGTCGCGCAAAAAGTGGAAGGCGTGCGTGCGGTGGCTGATTTGATGTTCATCCAGGCGGCTCAAGGGACCCTGAACATTACCCGGATATTTTCGGTCAGCAACAATTCAAAACCGGCGCGCACGCAGATGAACGATGCCAACTTCGAGTTTAATGTTCCGCAAGCGGCTCAGATCGACGAAGCCAGCGCGCAAACTCCCGGCGGCCAGCCTTTGAATCTTTCCCCTACGCCGCAGGCGCAAAAGGGACGTTACGCCTTTGTCTTTCCGCTTCGCCCAGGTGAAACCCAGTTTCAGCTCACTTATCACATGCCTTACAGCGGGAAAACGACGATTGATCCGCAGCTCATTTATCCGCTGCAGCATTTCGTTGCCATCGTTCCTCGCGCCATGACGTTTTCTCCCGCGCAGCAGGGCATCTACGAGGCCAAACAGCCTCCCAACCAGCCGGAAGCCGTGGCCGAGTTGGCCGACAATCCCCAGCCGGGCCAGAGACTGGCGTTTGATGTTTCCGGCAACGGCTTGCTCCGAAACGAAGAGGAACAGGCGTCGGGCGGAGCCGCGGGGGGCGCGTCCACCGAGGCGCGGCCGGGAGGAGGGATTGGCGCACCCATCGATGCGCCGGACCCCCTGGATAATTACCGCTATTACATTCTTGGCGGTTTCGGGATCGTGCTGGTCGCCGGCGCCATTTACACCGTGAATCGCTCCCGCTCATCCCAGGCTTCTCCGCAGCTCGCGGTCGCCGCTACATCAGGCCCTGCGCTTTCGGGGTCGGGCAATCTGTTGCAGGTTTTGAAAGATGAGCTCTTTCAACTCGAGATGGAACGCCAGCAGGGGCAGCTTTCCGAAGAAGAGTACTTGAAGACCAAGGCAGCACTGGACCAGACTCTCGCCCGCGCCATCAAACGCACCCGCGAAAACTGAATCACCACGGACGCACAGCGCGAGTGTAGTTGCTGCCCTTGTCCTCACTCAGCGGTGCTGGTTTCTGGATGCGCACCAAGGGAAAATGTTACAGCGGCGAGTTCACGCTGTAAGCCCCGCAGTTTATATTTTCCTCAGGCAAAATGCCCCCGCCGATGCACATCACGGAAAATGTGCCGCTCGCGCCGCTCACTACCTTGGGCGTCGGCGGGAGGGCGCGTTTTCTGGTAAGGGCTTCGGTGGCGGAGCACATTGAGGAAGCGGTCAGTTTTGCCCGCCGGCGCAAGCTTCCGCTGTTTGTCCTGGGCGGCGGAAGCAATGTGGTCATCGCTGATCACGGGTGGGCCGGTCTGGTGCTCCAGGTCGGCATTGAGGGAATCGACCAGCATGCGTTGGCGGATCAAGTAGTTTTTGATGTGGGAGCCGGCGTCGATTGGGACCGCTTGGTCGCGCACTGCGTCGCAGAAGAGTGCGCCGGTATCGAATGCCTGAGCGGCATTCCCGGTTCTGTCGGCGGCACGCCGGTGCAGAATGTCGGCGCGTACGGGCAGGAAGTTTCTGAAACCGTCGCTTCTGTTCACGTTTTCGATACAGCGGAAAACAATTTTCGGGACTTCTCCGCGGCGGAGTGCGGTTTTAGCTATCGTTCCAGCATCTTCAACTCCAGCCAGCGCGGACGCCACATCCTGGTTCGCGTTCGCTACGCCCTGTCTCCGGGTAAGCCGCCGGCCCTGCGCTATGCCGACCTGCAAAAATACTTTGCCGGACGCGATGGCATGCCGACCCTGGCGCAAACCCGCGATGCGGTTTTGAGCATCCGCGCCGGCAAGGGCATGTTGATCAGCCCGGGCGATCCCGACAGCCGCAGCGCCGGGTCTTTCTTTAAAAATCCCGTGCTCTCGGCCGAGCAGCATGCGGAACTGATGCGCCACGCCTCCGAAAGAGGCCTCCAGGTCCCCAGCTATCCCGCGCTCTCCCAGCAACACAAGATTTCCGCCGCCTGGCTGGTGGAGAATTCGGGTTTCGCCAAAGGCTACGTCAGAGGAAACACGGCCATCTCGAGCAAACACGCGCTAGCGCTGGTCAACCGGGGCGGCGCGACTGCGTCGGAGATCATCGCTCTGAAAAGTGAAATTCAGGCCGCGGTCGAGCACACTTGGGGAATCCATTTAGAGCCGGAACCGGTTTTTGTGGGGCTCTAGTGGGGCGGATTACTCCGTCAGCCAGCCATACCAGTTCCCGCAATCAATCTCGCTGGGCGAGTCGTGCAGGGTCTTGTCCGATTTGTCGTAGTAGATGAAGGCGTGTTGGCTTCGGCCGTTCACCGTGGCCTGCACAATGACGCTGCTGGCATCCGACAGCGAGCAATCCACCTTGTAAGACTTAATCTCACCCCACTCGCCTGGCGGGCCCCAGTCGTTGAAGAACTCGCCGTACCCATACTTCGGATATTGCTGCGGATGCTGCTTCCAGTTCGGATCATGAAACCAGATCCCGTAGGCGCGTTCGTAATCCTTGTGTTCCAGGGCAGCAAAGAATTCGCGTACCGTATGCCGGGCAGAGTGGTTCCGTTCGTGATAGCCAACCCAGGCGAGAAACATCGCGACGATTACGCCGACAATAATCAGACCGCGGCGGCGCCGGTCGCGAGCCTCATCGTACTGCTGCGCATCCATCAGCGTCATGGCTTAAGCATAATGGAATCCGGGGAAGAAGAAAAAGTTCCCATGCCAGCTGTGAGCAACGAGCCGAGAGGTCGGCCCGCTCATCGCTCACCGCCCGCGGCTACAGCGTTCTCTTAAACAGCGGCACCGCTATCGCCAGCGCCACCACCGCAAACACCGTCAGGTAAAGCATGTCCGGCCAGATCGCCACCAGGCCAGTTTCCTTCAGCAGCAGCGATTTGAATCCGTGCACCGCAAAGGTGAAGGGATCAACTTTGGAGATTACTTGCAGCCACTTGGGGAAAGCCTGCGTGGGATAGACCGAACCGCTGGGGAAAAACAGCAGTGTGTTCAGGATGCCGAAGGTCGCCCGTGGAACCAGCGGATCTTCCACCCGCACCATCAGCAGGAACATCATGGCGTTGAATGCGACCGAAGTCAGCAGGATCATGAGGCAGAGCCCAAGCATGGTGCCGAAATGGAAAATCGTGCCCACCCCGGCCATCAGCGAGCCCACCACGGTGATGATGATGCCAGTCATCACCGCCTTAATCGCTCCCGCCGCATTCAGCCCAAAAACCAATTCAGCTTTGGTGATGGGCGTGACCAGATAGCCTTCATGTACGCCGCGCGCTTTGTCGTCGATATACAACATGCCGCCGCCGATCATCACCGAAACGAACATGGCCAGCGCGATCGATCCCGGCAACAGGTATTTCATGTACTCGATGTAGGGATAGAGTTCGACGATCTGCAAAACCGTTTGCTGCAGGATGCGAGGCGATACGGTCGGATTATTCAAAGCATTGGTGATCTCCGTCATCTCGCTTTCGAGCGTCGAGGTCATGAAATTGTCGCTATTGTCGACCACTAGCCCGATGCGCGGCTGGTCCTGCTCGTACACTCGCCGCGAATACTGCGGCGGAATAATGACCGCGCCCTGGATTTTGCCATTGCGCACATCTTGCACAGCCGTCTTCTCGTCCGTGTAGTAAACCGGCTCGAAAGTGCGAAGATTGCTGCGAACGGAATCAAAAGCTTCGCGAATGCGGAGCGCCTGCGGCCCGCCGTCTTCATCGACCAGCCCGAGCTTGGCATCGCGAATCTTGCCGCCAAAGGCATTCCCCAGCACCACCAGTTGGATTAGCGGAAAAATCATCGATACCAGCATCAGCGCCGGAGAACGGAAAAATTTGCGCAGCTCGCGCTCGATGATGGCCATCATCCGATTCATGGCTGCATTCCTGGCCGGGGCGGCATCACGAACGTGTACGCTTTGACCAATTCATCGCGCAGTTGCCGCCCGGTGTAGTGGACGAAAACATCGTCCAAGGTTGTGTTTTGCACGGAAAGCGACTTCACCGGCACCCCCGCCTGGACAGCCGTTTCGACCAGTTCCGTGGTGGTGCGCGAACCGTTGCCGGTCAGCACGCGATACATCCCGGCGCCCTCGTGCTTGACGGAAGTAACATCGCTCAAGGCATGCAGCTTTTCTTCCCAATCCGCGGGCGGACGCTCGAATTGCACTTCGATTACATTCGAGCCGGGAACACTGGCCTTGAGCGCCGCGGGAGTATCGAGCGCCACCAGCTTTCCGTGATCGACGATCGCGATGCGATCGCACAGCCGGTCGGCCTCATCCATGTAGTGCGTGGTGATCAGGATGGTGAGCTGGCGCTCGTTCTTGATCTTGGTCAGCATCTCCCATACCGAGACGCGTGAAACCGGGTCGAGTCCGGTCGTCGGCTCATCCAGAAAGAAAATCTTCGGGCTGTGCACCAGCCCGCGCGCAATCTCCAGGCGCCGCCGCATGCCGCCGGAGAGCGTCTTGGTCTGCGCGCCCCGCCACTTGGTGAGATCGACCAGTTCCAGCAGTTCGTCAATGTTCTTCTTCCGTTGCGCTGCAGGCACATCGTAAAGCTTGGCGTAGATGCTGAGATTCTCTTCCACCGTGAGATCGATGTCGCTGGTCAGCGCCTGGGGTATCACGCCGATGGTTCTGCGCGCGTCGTCGGGATCCGTTGCCACGTCATATCCGGCGATTCGCGCGTACCCAGCCGTAATGGGAATGAGCGTAGTCATCATGCGGATAAGCGTCGATTTGCCTGCGCCATTCGGCCCCAACAAGCCAAAAATCTCGCCCACCTTAACGCTGAATGTAACGTCGTCCACCGCCGTAAAATCCCCGTACTTCTTAACGATGTGCTCGACCTCAATCGCATTGGGGTTCGCGGCCGAGGCGGGGTCACCCAACGCGGTTTTCGTTGGGTAGGGATTCCCGGACGCGCCCCCGTTCCCAAAAATCTTGTCCTTGTCGAACTCCGCCATCACGGCCGCGCTCCTTCCGCCGAAGCGCTTGCCCCCGACGCTTCCCCGCGCAACTGTGCCGGCGAGACCAGAACCTCCGCGGTCATTCCAGGCACGTAAGCGGCCCGTGGATTGTCCAGCCGAACTTTCAAAACGATGGTCTTGATGTCCCGCTTCATGTGGCTGACGTCGCGCTGGGTGGCGAAATCCGCCTCCGGCGACTTAAAAAAGACTTTCCCCGATGTCAGCGTGCCTCCGGGAAGCTTGATGCGCAGCGTGTCTCCAAGGCCGATGTGGTCGGCCTGCGTCTCGGGAATCGCAGCCCGAACCCATGTGTCGGTGTAATCGACAATGGTTACGATCGGCTGCCCGGGGTTGAGGTATTCGCCCTCGCGAGCAGCTCGAACCGATACCGTCCCGGTGACCGGCGCATAAACCTTCGTATAACCCAGCCGAACCTCAGCCTCTTTCAACTGTGCTTCAGAATTCAGCAACTGCGCCCGGGTGGATGCCACCGTACTCTGCGCCGCATGCGCCTGATGCGTGTTGGCGATGGCCGCACTGAGGTCGGCTTGCGCGGCGCTGACCTGCTGCTGCAAGGACGTGACCACGGCCTGCTGCGCCTTCAAATTGGCTTCCGCCTGTACTCGCTCCTGGTCCGACGCTACCCCTTGCTGCGCCAACTGAATCATTCGCCGGCTGTCGCTTTCGACGCGTTGCAACGTCGCTTCTGCCTCAACCAACTGCGCCCGCGCCGACTCCAGCCGCGCCTGCGCGTTGGCTACGCTGCTCGTGGTCGAGCCTTTGGTGGCGGCGCTGGTCGCTTCCGTCGCCGAGACTTGCGAACGCAGGCTGTCGATCGTCGCGGCAGCGGCGCGCGCCTGCGCTTCCAGTTCCGAGGGATCGAGCGTCGCAATCAGGTCGCCTTGCTTGACCTGCGTCCCTTCGTCCACCAGCAGTTTGGAGATGCGGCCTGAAGTCTGCGGGCTCACGATCACCTGGTTGGCATCCACCGTGCCGATCAGATCCAGGTCCGAGCCCCGCGGCGTAGAAAAGATGTAATACATCAGGGCAGCGGCGAAGACCACGCCGAGGATGATCAGAAACTTGTTTCGCGCCTTCAATTTCGCTCTCCTCTCGTCGCGCGATGACTTGGGCGCGCCGCCGTGAACAGCGCGTGCGACACAAAGTCCACGATGGCTTCCCGCCGGCTCGCCAGCCGCTCGGCAGAAAATGGATCGTGGCCGGTCATTACCCGGGTGATGGGTGCCGTGATGAAATAAAAGACAATCACCGCGATCATCGAGGGGATGAACTGCATGGGGTCGACGGGGCGAAACTCTCCCGCCGCTTCCCCTTCCCGCAGAAGCCCTGCCAGGCTGACGAACACGGGCTGGAAATATTGTTTGGCAATTCGCTGCAGCCGCGAAGGATCGCGCGCCGCGCGCAGGAGTTCGGCATGCACGATGCGCGAATAGAGCGGGTTCGACGCGATGTAATCGAAGTGCGCACGAGCATAGGCGGCGAGCCGGTCGCGAGGCGGCAGTGGCTGCGATAGCGCGCCTTCCACCGCCCTGCGCACCCCGCTGAAGACCTCGTCCAGCACCGCCTGGTATAACGCTTCCTTGTCCTTGAAGTAGTAGTAGAGCAGCGCCTTGTTGACCCCGGCGGAGCGGGCGATGGCATCCGTGCGCGCCCCGGCGATGCCTTCCTCCGAGAACTCGCGGACCGCGGCTTTCAGGATGGCGGCCCGGCTGCGCTCCGGCTGTCTGCGGGTGCCCAGGCGGGATTTGGCGGCCACCGTCATGGCTAACTAACCAGTTAGTTAGATTATAGCACCGAACCGCCAGACCCGTCGGCGGCGCGGGCCAGCGCCCCGGCATGCGCCCCCGCCCTTACATCAGCCACAGCGCATCAACGTCCACGATGACGTTCGTCCGCGGAATGCGCGCTGCTTCCGCCTCAGCCAGCATGGCTCGCAGCAGCGCGTTCAGCTTCTCGCGGCTCGCGGACTTCAGGATGAAATGGTAGCGATAGTCGCGCTTGAGCCGCTGGATGGGCGCGGCTGCCGGCCCTAAAACCCGCACCCCTTCGTGCCGGGTGCCTTCAAACCAGCGGCCCAGAATGCCCGACCACTTGAGCACGTCATCGAGGCGGTCACTTCGGAGTACGACATTGACCAGTGAACTGTAAGGCGGGTAGTGCATCCAACTGCGGAAGCGAAGCTCTTTCTCATAGAAGCCGATGAAATCGTGCTGCGCCGCATACTGCACCGCGTAGTGATCGGGGAAAAAGGTTTGCAGAATTACTTTGCCGGGAACGTACCCTCGCCCAGCGCGTCCGGCGACTTGTGTGAGCAACTGAAATGTCCTTTCCGCCGCGCGGAAGTCGGGCAGTCCTAAAGCCATATCGGCGCCTACCACCCCCACCAGCGTCACCCCGTGAATGTCGTGGCCCTTCGCGATCATCTGTGTTCCGACGAGCAAATCCAGTTCCCCTGCGTTCAGCGCGTTCAGCACGCGTTCGAAGTCGGCGTGGCTGCGCACCGTATCGCGATCCAGCCGCGCAATTCGCGCCTGAGGGAAAATGCCATGCAGCAACTCTTCCAGCTTTTCTGATCCGGTCCCCAGGAAATACACGTACTCGCTTTCGCAAGCTCCGCAGTTCTTCGGCACCGGCGCAGTGAAGCCGCAATAGTGGCATTCCATCCGCCGGCTCTGCTTATGGTGCGTGAGCGCGATAGCACAGTTCCTGCATTCCAGTGTCTTCCCACACGTGCGGCATAGAACCACCGGGGAATATCCCCGGCGGTTCAGCAGAACCATGGCTTGCTCTTTGCGCTGCAGGCGCAGGCGAATTTCTTCCGCCAGCCTGCGCGAGATGACCTGTTCGTGCCCGGTCTCCTGAAACTCCTGCCGCATGTCGATGAGTTCCACTTCCGGCAGAGGACGCTTCTCCACCCGGTCCGGCATTTGGAGCAGGGAATACCGCCCCTTTTTCGCATTGAAGTAGGATTCCAGCGAGGGCGTGGCCGATCCCAATACGACCGTCGCGGCGTTAAACTTCGCTCGCATCACCGCGACATTGCGCGCGTGATAACGAGGCGTTTCTTCCTGTTTGTAGGATGAATCCTGCTCCTCGTCGACGATGATGAGCGCCAGATCAGAGACCGGCGCAAAAACCGCCGAGCGCGTCCCCACCACGGCACGCGCCTTCCCCTGACGGATGCGATGCCAGTGTTCGGCGCGTTCTTTATCCGAGAGAGCCGAATGCAGGATGGCGACTTCATCTCCGAAAGCCTGGTGAACATCGGCGGCCACCGCCGGCGTGAGCCCGATCTCCGGAACCAGCAAAATCGCCGACTTGCCCGCTTCCAGCACTGACTTCATGGCCTGCAGGTACACGGCGGTTTTACCCGATCCGGTCACGCCGTGCAGCAGAATGCCGCGAAAATCCCGCGCTTCAACCGAGCAGCGGATCTGCTCTAACGCGGCATTCTGAGCGGTGTTGAACTGTACCGCTGCGGGCAGGCTTCGTGCCGCCATGCCCGACCGTGGCAACTCCAGCGGCTCCTCCACAATTTCGACAACCCCCCGTTTCACCAATGTCGCGAGGGTGCCGCGGGGGATTTCCAATTCGCGCAAGGATTCGACCGCACGCCGTCCGCCTGCCGCAGCCAGGGCGTCAACCAGCGATTTCTGATTTGCGTTGAGCTTTCCTTGAATGGTCCTCAACGCCGCGATCCTCCGCACTCTCGCGGCATCGGCCGTGTCCGACGCATCCTCGCGCGCGATCCACCCTTTCCGCAGCATTCCATCGACGAGCCCTCGGGAAATCCTGCTGGCGGAAATCAGGGCTTCCTCGCGCGCCTGTTCCCGGTTTGCAAGATAGTCCAGTGCGCGAAACTCGGCATATTGATCATCGGGAGTTCTTCGGGACCGGCCCGGCGAGCCCGTTTCGCCCGCGAGATGCAGCGCCATCCGCCCGTCGTCGGTGATGCGGTACAGCACTCTCCGCCGGAACTCCGCATTCAGCGGCAGCATGGAGCGAAACACTTCCCCGAGGGGCGCAAGATAGTATTCGCTGACCCACTTTCCGAGCCGTAGCAATTCGGTGCTAAGGGATGGGGTATTTTCCGAATCGAGAGAGCGAAGAATGGCTTTGGTCTTAACGACAGGCGCTTGATCATGCAGGGCAGTGACGATTCCGATCATCCGCAGCCTGCGAAATGGCACCAGCACACGCGTCCCGACGGCGGGGTACATTCCTTCGGCCAAGCGGTAAGTAAAAACCGCGTCGACCGGCACGGGCACGGCCACATCACAGAATTGGGTCATCGCAGGGGAGCGAAGTTGATCCTAGCACTTGGGAGACGGCCTTTGGTGAGCTTAGACGAAATACCGTCGCCTCCTTGCAGGCTTCGGCACCCTTCTAAGGCTCTGGATCCTGAAGGCCGGCGGAAGTGTAAATAATTCCAGAAGTTTCCCGGTCGAAGGAAAATTTGCCCTACGGCATTTCCCTTAAGAATCCCCTAAGGTCGTCGGTAGCCTGCTCTCCAGCCGCCGGGCACTATCGAAGGTTCATGTCTAGGAGGTACTACTTAGGAGACATTTTTGTTTGAGGCGGCAACTTCCCGCCCCATAACCCCTCCTGTTTTGTTATACTTTTCGGGCACGCTACAACGTCTGCTTGCCCCAACGAGATGTGAGGAGTCGGATTCCCGCCTCGGGCAAGGGTTCGTTTCATCTCCGGAAAATTGTGGAAATCTGACGGCGTTTTCTCTGGCCCAGGCAGCTTACTGGCACAGAATGTGCAAACGATTTCCCAGATACTCAACATTTTGCTTTTTGTAGCAGGCTCAGGAGACTGAGTTTTGACCGAACATTCCACCTGAGGGGTATTACATGGAGGACAAATCGTTACGTCCAAGAGAGCGGCAGGTCGTCGAACTGCTCTTGCAAGGCTGCGACAATGACGAAATCTCCAGGCAGTTGAATATGGCGCGACGCACGGTCAAAGCGCATTTCAATCGCTTGTTCGTTCGTTTCGGCATTACTGGCGGAGTCAAACGGGTCAAACTGGCCACACTTCTATACAGGAGACAGCTATGTTCAGAGGGAGAACGAGTGGAGCACCCAACGAGCGAGAGCAGCGAGTCATCGAACTCGTCGCTCAAGGACTTAAAAACAAAGAAGTCGCTGAAGAAATTGGAACCACCGAACACGTCATCAAAAACTATCTCCGGACCATCTATGACAAGCTGGGGCTCTGGAACCGCGTAGAGCTGGCCCTGTGGTACGAAGCGCGCCGGCACGAAGCTCTTGTCTTCGCCCAAAGCAATTAATCCAAGTCCACGAGGCCTGGTTGCGTCGCAATCAGGCCTTTCTGTTTCTCTCAAGCGGATTCACTTGCAGGGTAGCTGCGAGGCCGGCTGGAACTGATCCTGTTGCGCTTCTCGCTGCGTGGTAAACCGCCCTTCCGGCGTCTTTCCGTACAGATCCGATCCCTCGCAGTAATAGAGAGCCGTGTGCACGTCCACCCAGACGCGGGCTTCGGGGCGTCCCGCGGCGGCAGGCGCGTTGGCAGGAACTTCTGCCAGTCCAAGCTCGACCAGCAGCGATTCCAGGCGCGTGATCTGGCCGTTCCCTGGGGACGGCGAGATAGCCCAGACGCTTACCACCAGAAACAGAGCGGCTGCGCTGATGAACGAGGCGATTGGGTGTTGCCGGAACATGCCAATGCGTTGCGACACGCGCTGCATCACGCCGGCATCTTCAGGATCGAGCAAGGCGTTGAGATTGACCGCAATGGAATGAGTTCGTGGGGAGGCGGACTCGCCGGCGGTGGAACCTGACGGACGGCTCCAGATCGAGCGCATGACTTCCCCTACCGCGGGGGCCGGTGCCACAGCTTTGGGTTCCGCAGGCTGGGGTTCCGCAGGCTGGGGTTCGGCAGGCTTGATGGCGGTGGGCACCAGCCACCTCGGTTGGGTTCGGACGCTCGCCTCACGCGGCTCGCGGGCGTCATGCGCCTGCTGCATATACCACATCGAAGCCCATTTGCTCTGCAGTCCATCCCCAGGGCCAGCCGCGATTCGCGGCATGCTGCAATTGCCGCAAAACACTTCGTCCACACCAAACTCCTTGCCACAGACGCGGCAGCATTCCGCAACGTTCTCCGGGCTTTGCTGGCCCTCCGGCGGCGCGCTCTCCTTTACCTGCAGTTCACCGGTTTCTGCGGCAGATTTAAGGAAATCATCTGAATCGCGTTCTGCCACGGAATCTGGCGAAAGCTCAGAAGCAAGCGCGGCGCGCCCCGCAAAATCGTTGCGGGAGCCGCGCTCCAGGGTTGCGGTGATCAACTCGGCAATCAGCCGACAGGCGCGGGCGTCACCCGGCAGGAAGGCTTTGGCGTGGTCCCACCGGACCTCCACCAGCCCCGAAAGCTCTCGGAAGCAGTGCACGGGCGCCGCGATGAGGGAATCAGTCTTCAGTTCACGGCAAAGGGAAACATCCAGGCGGATGTCGTTTTCCGCGTTATCGCTTTCAAACAACTCTCCGCTTTTCAGCCGTTCCGTGGCGACGATCGAGTGAGAGGCGATGGAACTGCCGGGAATCTTCGCTGGAACTCCCGATTCCGCCACGCAATCGAGATAGCCGTCGCTGACCAGGCCAATGCTCACCCCGGCGGCATCGGTCATCTTGCGCAAGCGGTCGGCGGCCAGAGCACACACGCCGCCAACTTCCAACGAACAGGTGCGCGCCAGAGATTCAATTTCTGCGATTTGCGACAGAACCTGCGAGGTCTCCAGCCGTGCCTGGCGCGCCCGCAAGCCATCGTTGTGCTGCTGCACCACGTACGCAGCCGCGAGCAGGCGCTGGAATGAGCTTTCATCCACAGCGGGCACGGTCTTTACGCTGGAGGCGAACGTCGTCAAGGGCTGGTACTCCGCTGGGAAGTATTGTAAAGCAGCAGTTCAAGGTACATGCGTCGAAATAACAGGGCCAAACCAGTAGTGCGGTTGCGCGCGGTACCGTTACTGCCTCCGGCCAGGGCGATCAGGTTCCAAGGCATGCCGGTTCAGGTTTCAAAGTCTCAGAGGTTCGGAGTATCAACGTGGCAAGGAGAAGGCCACTCAGGACGGCCCGAACTGGTGAGACTTTGAAACCAGGAACCCCTCGCCTTGAGGCCCTGAAACGTTGGATCCTTGAACCTTGGAAACCTGTCCGGGCGGGGACAGCCCCTGTTTTACCGCGGGCATCTCACTGGCACGAAAAGGAGCTTTTTATGACCCCACGTGCTTCGTCACAAACTCTGACCGACCACGATGAAATTCAACGCTGGGCTGAAGAACGTGGCGCCCGCCCGTCATGTGTCCGCAATACCGGCGGCGGCAATGACATTGGCATGATCCGTCTCGATTTTCCTGGCTATAGCGGCGCCGATTCCCTCGAAGAAATCTCCTGGGATGACTGGTTCGAGAAGTTTGACGACAACAACCTTGCCCTGGTGGTGCAGAACGAAACCGCACGCGGCCAGAAGAGCAACTTCAACAAACTTGTCGGCCGCGACACCATGCAAGAGCGTGCGCGCAGCGGACGACGAGTCAGCAGACACAAGCCTGCAGGACGCAGTCGCACCTCGGCGCAAGCACGCAGTTCGCAAAGCGGCGCCGGTTCGGGACGGAGCCGTTCCTCCCGCCGGTCTTCCGGTTCCAGGTCTTCCGCTTCGAAATCGTCCAGTTCCACATCGTCCGCCAGGAGGTCCTCGTCAACCGCAAGATCGAAGCGAGGCACCTCGGCTCGCGGCGCGCGTTCCCGTTCACGTCGCGGCGGCGCGCGGGTAACCTCGATTTCATCGGCCCGGTCGCGACGGACGCAAGGCAGGGCGAGCGGTCGCACCTCCAGAAAAGCCGGCAATTCGCGCCGCCGAGCAGCATAGAAACCCAACGATGGCTGCCCACCCTTCGGGCCTCTCGAAGGGTGGGATTGCTTGACGAGGGTTGCGTTCGCGCCATTTCAACCGTTTCCCTCGCGCCTCCCCAGCTTCGCCAGCGCCGCCAGGCTCTTCAGATACTCCCGTAAGGGTTTCGCCGGAGTCCCCCAGAAGGCCACGCCGTTGCCGCGCAGAATTTTCTTTGGCAAAATCCCCGCTTGACCGCCCAGCAGCACGCCTTGCTTGATGTGCGCGTGCTCGCCGACCCCAACCTGACCGCCAATCACGGCATTGTCCTCGATCACCACGCTGCCGGAGAATCCCGCCTGCGCCGCAATGATCACGTTCTCCCCCACCTTGCAGTTGTGGCCGATGTGGACCAGGTTGTCGATTTTCGTTCCGCGCCCGATGCGCGTAATTTGGAGCGCTCCGCGATCAATGGTGGTGTTGGCGCCGATCTCGACGTCGTCCTCGATATGCAGTTTTCCAATCTGCGGGAATTTTTCGTAGGCAGGAGCCGTGCGGGGAGGGGCGCTCTCGCCTACCCGATCGGCCGCAGGCCGATTGTTCACATACCCGAAGCCGTCGCTGCCCAGCACCGCTCCCGCATGCACAATCACGCGGTCTCCAATTCGCGTGCCGGGATAAATCGTCACCCGGGGATAAATCCTGCACGAATCGCCAATGACCACGCCGCTGCCGACCACGCATCCCGACCCGATCCATGTACGTTCGCCTATGACGGCGCTTTCAGCGACGAATGTCCACGGATCGACGATGGCGGTGCCCGCCACCCGAGCCGAGGGCAGAACCACCGCACTGGGATGAACTCCCGGCTTTCTCTCGTCCGGATCGCGGAGGCAGGCAGCGGCACGGGCGAAAGCGAGGCGCGGATGGGAAGTGATCAACAGGGGCTTTGAACTGCGTGACGTCTCCGCAAAAGCACCGGCGATTACCGCGGCCGCACTGCCATCGAGCGCCGAGGCCAGATAGCACTCTTCTTCCACGAATACCAGGTCGCATGCGCCTGCAGTGTCAAGACTGGCGACCCCCGTGACCACGACGCGCTCATCCCCGACTGTCCGCGCGCCCACAGTCCGCGCAATTTCTCCCACGGTTCGTTTCATGCCACCTGTTGTATATGTTTGCTGCGGGAAAGGGAAGCTGGAGGTTCTGTGATCCTCAGGGTCCTCCGTGGTTTGCGATTCTTACCACCGAGAGCACAGAAGGCGCACAAAGGAAAGACATCAAGCCTAGAATGAGTGGGTGGAGCGCAAGATTTTCTGGATCATCTTTATTGCCCTGGGCCTGCTCGCCGATTTTGTGTTGCCGCTCTGGTGGGCTCTGCTTTCGACCATCCCCATTGCCGTATTCAGTTGGTGGGTTGCTTATCGCAGCGAGTGGTTTTGAGCGCAGTTGACTGCGTCTTCTTCTATTCTGAGCTTGACCCACGTCAATGTCCTTAATTGCTCGTAACTTGTCGAGTATCTTCGGCATGTGCAGCTTGCGGCAACTCTGGTTCGATGTAGCTGGCTTGGAGAAATCAACACTGTTAGACGTCGAACAAACGGCCGGGCTTCTCACTTCGACCACATTGCTCAACACACCAGCGAGCGTAAGCGCATCCTAATGAAGAGCGCGCGAGCAACTTTCAGACTGGGGTTTCATGGGGAACAACTTACCGAGCATCAACTTCAGGCGAATCCTTGTTTGGTCGATCTTCGCCGGCATCGTCCTGCCCATTTACGCTGCCGCCCAGAGCCTGCCGGACGCGCCAGGGGGGACACAGGCTGCAAGTACGAGCGAACCGCAGCAACCCTCAACTGCAACCATTGTAGGAACAGTCGTCGATAAGAACGGGGCGGTGCTGCAGGCGGCGCGGATCACATTGTCTGGCCCATCAGGTTTTGAGACGCGTGCCGTGCAATCGGGCAGCGATGGCCAGTTCTCGTTCCCAGGGCTACCGCCCGACACCTACACGCTTACCGTCAGCGCGCCCGGCATGAACACCTTCACCTCGCCCGGGATCGAGTTGCATCCCGGCGAATTCCACATCGTGCCGCCAATCACGCTCGCGCTTTCCGCCGTGGCCACGAGTGTGACGGTGCGGGACCAGGAGCAATTATCTGAGCAACAGCTGCAGATCGCGGTGCAGCAGCGCATCGGTGGCGTGATTCCCAATTTTTACAGCAGCTATGACTGGAACGCGCCGCCGATGCTGGCAAAACAGAAATTCCAGCTCGGCCTTCGTTCCATCATCGATCCGGTTTCCTTCTTAAGCGTGGCCGGCCTTGCCGGCGCGGAGCAATACAAGAACGTGTTCCCGGCCTACGGCGGCGGGCTCGAAGGATACGGAAAGCGCTACGGCGCTGCCCTGGCCAATCATGTCTCCGGCACTCTGTTTGGCCGGGCGGTCTACCCATCCATCTTTCATCAAGACCCACGATACTTTTACAAGGGCAGGGGCCGTATCGGATCGCGCGCGCTCTACGCGATTTCTGCCGCAGTGGTCGCCAGGGGCGATGATGGGCAGTGGAAGCCGAACTATTCCCGGGTGTTGGGCAACTTCACCGCAGCCGCGATCTCCAATCTCTATTATCCGGCGGCGGATCGCGGGGGCTCGTTAGTCCTGTTTAACGGCTTGGCGGGTATTGGCGCAGACGCGGTGTCAAACCTGATCCGCGAATTCCTTCTCAAAGAGATCACTTCCCACATTCCAAAAGGGGCGAACGGCCAGCCCTAGCCGCGGAGGTTTCCCCTCAGGGCGTCCCTCACCTCCGCTGGTCTATAATTCTGCGTTTCAACATCCCTCCCACTGAGGCCCCATGAGACGACTCAACGCCGCGTGCACGTTGATCTGCTGTTTTTCTGCATTATCTTTCGCTCAGTCTGCGCAACCGCAATATCCCAATTACCCGAGCGAAACCCCCGCGCACTTCGAAGTGAATCAATCCAGCTGGGACTATACGCGCCGCGCCGTCAATATTCCGATGCGCGATGGGGTGAAGCTGCACACCGTCCTATTGATTCCTAAAGGCGCAAAACGCGCGCCCATCCTGCTGACGCGCACACCCTACGATGCCGATGCGCTCACCAGCCACGCCGCCAGTTCGCACCTGGGACCCATTCTGTGGGGATACGACAATGCCACCGAGGTAATTGTCAACGGCGGTTACATCCGCGTCGTCCAGGACATTCGCGGCAAGTACCATTCCGAAGGCGATAACATCATGAATCGCCCGCTGCACGGTCCGCTCAATCCGACGCCGGTCGATGAATCCACCGATACCTACGACACCATCGATTGGCTGGTGAAAAATATTCCGGAGAGCAATGGCAAGGTCGGCATTCTAGGCATTTCCTATGATGGATTTCTGCCATTGATGGCGCTCGTGAATCCCCATCCCGCGCTGAAGGTCTCGGTGCCCATGAATCCCATGGTTGATGGCTGGATGGGCGACGATTGGTTTCACAACGGCGCCTTCCGCGAGCAGAATCTCCCCTATATCTACGAGCAGGAAGCCACGCGGAGCAACGGCCAAAAATGGTGGACCGACCACTTCGACGACTACGACCTGTACATGGAAGGCTCGGCCGGCGAGATTGGCCGCAGCCACGCATTGGAGCAACTCGGTTTCTGGAAGCAGTTGCTTGCCCATCCGAGTTATGACTCCTGGTGGCAGCAGCAGGCGATGGACAAGATCATGGCGCAGCAACCGCTGAAAGTTCCCTTCATGCTGGTAGACAGCCTGTGGGACCAGGAAGACATCTACGGCGCTCCCGCAGTTTACCAAGCGGTCAAGCCGGAGGACGTCAACAACGATAAAGTATTTCTGGTTCTCGGTCCCTGGCACCATGGGCAGGAGATTGAAGACGGCAGCTCTCTCGGTGCGATTCAATTCCATAGCGATACCGGACTTTATTTTCGCGAAAAGATCCTCGCTCCCTTCCTCGCGCATTTTCTGAAAGACGAAGCGCCGCCGCTCGATATTGCCCCGGTTACCGCCTTTGTGACGGGAGAGAACAAGTGGGAGCGCTTGCAGTCGTGGCCCGCGGGTTGTGAAAGCGGTTGCGCCCCGAAACCCACGCCGCTTTATCTCAGCGGAAATTTAAAGCTGAGCTTTTCCCAGCCCAGTCGCGGCGACAACGCTTACGACGAATACATCTCCGATCCGGCCAAGCCCGTGCCGTATCGTGCACGGCCGAGCCAGCCCGTGGGTTATTCCGGCCGCTTCACCTGGCCGCGTTGGCTGGTCGACGATCAACGCGAGCCCTCCGGCCGCACCGATGTTCTTGCCTTCACTTCAGATGTACTGACTGAGCCGCTGAAGATCAGTGGCCAGCCGGTAGCCAATCTGATCGCTTCGACCAGCGGCACGGATTCCGATTGGGTGGTGAAGTTAATCGATGTCTATCCGGATGAGGTCGCCGGTGACGAAGAAATGGGCGGCTACCAGCTCATGATCTCTGCCGACATTTTCCGCGGCCGTTATCGCCAAAGCCTGTCAAGTCCAGCGCCGATTCCGCCGGACAAGCCGTTGCTCTACCGCTTCCTCCTGCCTACCGCGAACCACGTCTTCTTGCCCGGGCATCGCCTCATGGTGCAGGTGCAGTCGAGCTGGTTTCCGCTCTATGACCGCAATCCGCAGACTTTTGTGCCCAACATCTTTTGGGCGAAACCGGAGAGCTACAAGAAAGCCACGCAGCGCGTTTATCACACGCCGGGCGAGGAAAGTTATATCGAACTGCCGGTCGTCAAAGCGGAGTAAGCTTTTGCCTGTCCGATCCCGCTGAACCCAGTGATCCGCCATCCTGCCATCGAATGACACGGAGTGGCGGGCGGTGCCAAGCACCGGCCGGAAAATTCCTGGCCCTTTGTCGAATTCCGCTTCGCCCGTTCGACTACAAAGTGAAGGCGAGGGCAACCGCCACCCGGCTGTAACACACTTACGTCAGATAGGACGAGAAGGAACTCACTTATGAGAAAGGTTAATGTGCTTGAATTTGTCTCGCTCGATGGTGTCATACAAGCTCCAGGCGGGCCCGAGGAAGACACCAGTGGAGGCTTCGCGTATGGCGGGTGGACAGGTCCGCATTCCGATCCCGTGTCTTCCGCCGCCATTAAAAAACAAATGAATTCGCGGTTTGACCTGTTGCTGGGACGGAAAACCTTCGACATTTGGTCGGCATTCTGGCCGCAACATGGCGATATTTGGCCGGCCGTCAACACAGTGACCAAGTACGTCGCCTCCAATACCCTGGCCTCTCACGCATGGCAGCCGTCCGTTTTTCTGAACGGCGATATTGCGGAGAAAATCAGGAACATCAAGCGAGAGGAAGGGCCGGATTTGCACGTTTATGGAAGCGCAAATCTCATTCAGACGCTCCTCCAGCATGATCTGGTCGATGCCTTCTGGCTGAAGATATTTCCGATTACGTTGGGCAGTGGAAAGCGATTATTTGGCGAGGGCACCATCCCGGCGGCTTTCCAAGTGACGGAAAGCGCAGTCACCTCGATGGGGGTCATCATCGTCAATTACGAACGTGCCGGCAAAGTCCGAACGCGTGCTCTATAAGCATTCGCGCCGTGTCGGGCATCGACGGCAAGGCCGAGTTGCGAAATCGACTGGCCCAAGCTCGCAGTCAGGCTCGACGACTTGTGGTAAATCCCCGATGCCATCAAGCCGCCATCGGATGAACTACAGCACGCGCTTTCTCGACCAGCACTGAAAGATCTTCGCTTTTCGAGACGATCGCAGCAACTCCCGTTCTACGAGCTTCGCGTTCAGAAAACACATCACTGTACTCACTGAATACGATGATCGGCGTCATGGGCATTAATCGCTTCAACTCACAGGCCGCCTCGACGCCGTTCATCACCGGCATCGAAAGATCGAGCATGATCAAGTCCGGGCGGAGCAGTTCGGCCATTTCGACGGCCTCTTGCCCGTTCTCCGCCTCTCCGCATACCTCGAAATCGTCCTGCGCAGCGAACATCAAGCACAGCATGTGACGGATGATTTCGTGGTCGTCCGCAATCAGCACTGATTTCACCATGGCAGATACCTCCAGGACTGGCGTTTTTAGCAGGACGACGCCGGAATAGTTGCCGTTTCGTAACTACGGCGGCGAGTAAGGGCGCAACTCTCGATTTCGGCGGGCGCGGTGACAGTCGCGTCGTTGATCGGATTGGAATACGCTCGCAACCGCGGGGTTGCCCCAAAATACCAGAGCTGGCGTTTAAAAGCGCTTGCAATCCAGAGCAGAAAGTTGGTCCTGATCGGGCTCGCCGCGTGCCGGCGGACGGTCTATCGAAAGTTCTCCGCCAGCATGATGTCGGATTCGACGTTGTCAAGCCCGGAGAAGAAAAGAGTGTCGTTGGTCCCGGACAGCGCAATTCCGCAACACAGAAAACTTATTCCTTGCAGCTCTGAAACCAGTTGGGCCTGGCGAGTTGAGAAGTCGAAATATCTGACAGCAAGATGCGAGGGCGAGCCGTCGATAAAGTAGATTCCGTTCTGCACCGGAGCCCAGGAAAAGCTGTTGAGAAGAGTTGGCATTCCCTTTTCGCGGTGCTCGTCGCCGCCACTCGAGGCCGCCGACCAGAGCTCAGCATTGCTATCTCCGACAATATAAAATATGCGTTTGCCGTCACTTGATTCCTGCGGATATGCCCCCTCTTTCGTGAGTCGAATCGCCGCTCCACCCGCGGAAGGTATCTTCCAAATACCATCCGGCTGTTTCGTGGCGAAGTAGATCCAGCGGCCATCCCTGGACCAGAAAGGCCATAGCGCGTTTCCTGTCCCAGTCACAATCGAGTGAGCTCGACCGCCTTCCACAGGTAAGGAATACGATCCCACCTGCCCTGAAACGGTCGAGGTAAAGACAATTGCTTTGCCATCGGGCGACCAGCGCGGGTTCCCAGTCTGCGGTCCGGCAAAAAAGCTCAGCTGTTGCAGTCTCGTTCCGTCGCGATCGCAGATCCAAATTTCATAATTTCCGGAACGGCTCGAATCGAAAGCAATAAGTCTGCCGTCCGGCGAAATCTGCGGATTTGCCTGGTCCCAAGTGGAGGAAATGAATTTGGCTGGCCGTGCGCCGCTCTGCCGGGCGCCGAGCCGCATGCTCCAGATATCGAAATGATAATTCGTCTGCATGAAAGCCAGCCTGTTGCCGGCGCGGGCTACTGCCGGACTTTGCATGCCGTGCGATAAGGGGAGCGGCTCTGGGCGTCCGCCTTCCGCTGCAACACGCCAGAGCCTTCCGGTTGTCCCATAGGTGCTGTAAAGAATCGAGCGGCCATCGGCGGACCAAGCCGTGCCCGCCAGGACGTACGAGGTCTCAATCTGGGCGAGTTCCCGGGACGCTTTTCCGTCCATCTGCTGTACATAGAGCCGGTTCAGTCCCACACTGAGTACGCAGACCGACGCGAGATATTTACCATCCGGAGAAATGGCTGGTTCGATGGTCATGGCACAGTCAGGCGCCGGATCAGGCAGGATCCGCTGTTCTCCGGTTTCGACATTGAGCAAGTGAATACGATAGGGCTCCCCGGCTTTCTCACTGGAAGCGGGCGAATCCGACGCAAACGCCAGCCACTTGCTATCAGGTAACCAACTGAGCAGCAACCATTGCCAACTGTTTGGCTTCAGCTCAACCAGGTGTCGCTCACGTCCTCCTAAAGACGGGATAAGATAAATGCCATTCCCGTCTTTCCCCACCATGGCGAAGGCGATGTTGCGACCGTCAGGCGCCCAGGCGGGAAAGAGGAAGTCCGCCTCGTGGCGAGTCAGCCGCACCGCATTCTCCTCGCCGATCTGTTTCACATAAAGATCTCCCTTACTCACCTTCCCGGATTGTTCTTGCGGATACCAACTAAAAACAATCTGGTTCCCATCCGGCGAAAAACTTGGGCTGGCTTCGTATCCCGGGTAAGTCGTGAAGGGAATGACCTTCAATTCTTGCGAGGAGGTCGAACGTTTGTGTAACAGGATGTAACTGCCCACGAAAACGAATAACAAGACTCCGGCCAATAGAAGCAGCACCCAAGGTCGCGGCCGACGCGTCGCTGGATCTTGTATGACCGCGAAAGGCAAGTGCGGTTCCGTGGTATGCGCTGCTGGTGGCTCGCCCTGGGTGATAAACCGATATCCACGCCGGGGGACGGTTTCAATGTATCTAGGCTTGCTCGCGGAATCGCCGAGCACTTCGCGCAGGCGGTTGACCGCTGCGTTCAACCCGTGTTCGAAATCGCCAAAGGTTGCGCCGGGCCAAAGTCTTTCTTGCAGTTCTTCGCGCGTGACCACTCGTCCCTGGCTGTCCAGCAGAAGGACGAGAACGTCTATCGCCTGCCCGGAAACTTTTACTCGCTTACCGTTCTTACGCAGCTCTCCGCTATCGCAAGAAACCTCAAAGGGACCGAAGCGGACCGAAGCCTGCACGGCACTGCCTTCCCTTCACGCACACGAATGGAGAAGAGTGTAGCACTGCTGGCAGAGCACTTCTTATAGACACGTCTCCCTGGTGCTAGCAAGAGCCAAACAATCAGCAACTTACAAGATGATGGGCAACTACCTGATTTGTATCTCGTTTTGATGGAGGTAGCAGCAGGGAAACGCTACCTTCCGCGTCAGCGCGCGGAGGTGGCTGCCGTGAAATCTACTCTGATAATTTTGTTGCTGATCGGTTCGTGCGGGCAACGCACGGTGCCCGCGCAATTACTGCATAGGGCGAAACTCGAAGGCGCCAGCACACGCACGGGTAAGACCAAGCCCACTTCCGGGACGCCGCGACTCGCGATTGTGGTGCTCAACTTTGCCAAAGTCAAAGGGTCGGTGCTTGTGAGCGCAAGAAGCGTCGCGACAAAGATATTCAAGGAGGCCGGCATCGAGACTGAGTGGTTCGACTGCCAACTCGGGCAGAAATGCGATGTGCAAACTGACGCTGCGCAGTTCAGGCTGATCATCCAGTCGCGGGTCGAAAATGTGGTAAAGGACGACCTGCAAGCAAGAGAACTGACCGGGCAGCATGCACTAGGCTTTGCCATTCCGTGCAAGACCACCGATAGCGCTTGTCTCTCCTATGTGTTTTTCTCTCCCATCAGTTCCCTGGCCAGGCAGTACGGTGCCAGAGAGAACTGGGTCCTGGCCCACGTAATGGCCCATGAGATTGGCCACACGCTCCTCGGGCCGGATGCTCACACGGAAGCTGGAATTATGCAGCCTAGTTTCCTGATTCGGGGAACGCCGCAGTTCCTTTATTTCGACGCTGGCGAGTCTAAACAACTTCGAGAAAAGCTGTATATCCGCAATGAAGCCATGAGGGCCAGGCTCGCGGGGTTCACTCCTGAACGGTTACTGCACATCCACAATGACGCGTTGCCTTAGATGTTTGCTGGGACCAGGAAACGATTTCGAAGCTTTGCCAACTATATACGCATGGGGAGGTTAACAATGTACCCGAACTTGCGCCGGTTTTTTTATAACTTCTCCTTGCTGGGGTCTGAAAGTCATTTTGCTGGAGTTAGGCGCGCCACGCCGGTTTGGCCTCGCTTGCTCCTCGGAATTTTTCTGTTGGTATGCGTGCAGATGTTCGGCGCGTTAGCTACGCGTCCGTCGTCACACGACGACCGCTATTGGCAGAGAGTGATAGATCAGGCGCAGCACGGCAACCGTGAGGCGCAAACTCAGCTCGGCATTGCATACAGCGAAGGAAGAGAGGTGGGGCAGGATTTCTCCGAAGCCATGAAGTGGTTATCAGCCGCGGCCGGACAGGGTGATCCGATCGCGCAATATCACTTAGGATTGTTGTACTACCATGGCAACGGAGTGAATCGCAATCCCGCCGAGGCCCTGCGCTGGTTCGACAAGGCTGCCCAGCGGGGGGTGCCTGAAGCGCAGTTTAACGCTGCTTCCCTGTACGAGAGAGGTCTGGGCGTGCAGCAAAACTTCGCAAAAGCCCTCAATCTCTATCTCGAAGCTGCTAAGAACGGCTGCATTCCCGCTCTAAACAATCTTGGGCACATGTATGAAACCGGAGAAGGCGTAGCGCGTGATCCCGTCCGTGCCGTCGAATGGTATCTGAAATCAGCCAATCTGGGATATGCAAATGGCCAGTTCAATCTCGCGCGAATGTACGCCAAAGGCGAGGGCGTCGCGCAGGATTACGCGAAAGCGGCTAAATGGGTAGAGCTCTCGGCCAAGCAGGGGGATGTAAAGGCGCAATGTTCTCTGGGGGATCTCTATCTGCGCGGGTTGGGCGTTCACCAGGACGATCATTGGGCCGCTATATGGCTGCAGAAGGCAGCGAATAAGAACGACAGGACAGCCCAGGCTGAGCTAGGCGTGCTTTACCTCGCTGGACAGGGTGTTCCGCATGACGATGCGATGGCGGCAACTTGGCTGGCCAAAGCGGCCGAGCAGGGAAGCCAATTAGCCCAGGCGAAACTCGCTGCTTTATACGAGCACGGCCGCGGCGTCCCCCTCGATTTAAATCGCGCCTATATCTGGCGGCTGCTTTCTCTGGGTGACAGCAACTCGCAACCGACCCATGAATTACAAGATTTGGCAGCGTTGATGAGCCCTGAAGATGTTACCGCGGCTCAGCGTGAGGCCTCACAGTGGCGGCAGGCGCATTTGGCAATGCCATCGTCCGAGGACGACTCGGAGCTCATCGCAAAGCCCTGATGGTTGCCATTGCCAACTACTTATTCCAGCCACGCGTACTACTTCGTCGCCGTCGCGGGGGGTGCCGCTAACGTCATCCCATGCCGCCGAAAGACGTCCATCATCTTCTCGCGGTTGGGTGGACCTCCAGCGGCGGCGTTGATGACGGCGGCGGCTTCCCGGAAATATGCCGGGCCCATGATCGCAGGCGATATGACGGCAAGTTGTTTCACATCCTCGCTGCCGAGGTTGTCAAAGCGGTGTACCGCGCCGCGAGGAATGCAGAGCGCTTGTCCTGGTCCTACCTCGATGGGCGTTCCCTCGACCGTCCATGTCAGGACGCCTTCGATCCCATAGACGATTTCCTCGTAAGCGTCATTGCAGTGGGCGGGCGCGGCCAGCTTCTGCCCCGCCGGAACGCAAAACTCGAACACGGATGCGCAGCCGCGCGAATCTTCGCTGGTAATGAGGAAGCGGATACGGAGCGGACCTATCGTGATTGCTTCTTCTGAAGGATTGATTCTGGTTGTGTGCTGTTGCACAAGCCACCTCCCTGGCAACGGTTATCCCGCACTCCATTCCTTCGGACGCGGGGCTGCTGCAACATCTTGATTACGAGAGCAACGGTTGCCGCGAACGCAGCTTCCCGAGCGCAATGGCGAAGCTCCACCCTGGTGACTCGGCGGCTTACTTCTGCGCGTCTCGGATCAGCACCACATCGGATTCACGGTGGCCGCGGATAATGGCGAGCTGCTTGCCGTCATAAGAGTAGTCGAAATCGCGAATGAATTCCGATTTAAAGTCGGTGAGCTGCTTTCCGGGAGAGCCATCCAAGTGTTGCAGCCAGAGATTATCGGTTTGACCTTCGCGGACCGGATAAATGATGCCGGCGCCGTCACGCGCGAACACGATCGGGGAATCGCCGGCCAACGGGGCATACTCGACCCGCGGGCGCTCGAAATCCAAAAACCGGATTGGCTGGCTGAAATTGAGTGACAGCAACGCGAGCTTCTCTTTCGTCTCCCCTGGGCGGTTGGTGATGAACGCCACCAGCTTCCCATCCGGAGAGGTTGCGATTCGGGCAAAGCTCGCATAGTCAGGGAACTGCTGGGAGTCGCCGCCTTCGATCCCGACCTTTCTCAGCTTTGAGTCCGCGTCCGCAAAGACCACAGTTTTCGAGTCGCCGGAGCACACCGGCATATAGTCAAATTTCCCGTGCGTAAGTTCTTTCACGTTGCCGCCATCCGCGTCGGCGCGAAATATATGAACTACGAGTCTGGTTCCCAGAACCGCCGTGAATACGATGTGCCCATCGGGGCAGGAGCGAGCGAATCCAGGGAAACGAAGTTGGGAAAAGAGCGGAGTTTTGATGCCGGAGCCGGCATTCAGCAACGCCACACCGCCCCCCATTTCCGACATTAGCAGTTGTCCCCCCGGTGTCCACCCCACCTCGTAATTGGGAAACCCTTCACTGGGAAACTCCCGCGCCTGGGAACCGCTGGTGCGGTCAGGCACAAGGTAGGCTTTGTTCAGCAGTTGACTCTCAACCGTTGCGATGGTGTGGCCGTCGGAGGCGAGGCTGAGGTCGGTATACGCATTGGTGTCGCGGGTTACAGAAGACACCTTCCCGGAGGGATACGAGATGTGAACGATCTGATTCTGTCCAGCAAACGGTTGTGCGAGAGCCAACAGGCCGCTGCCATCCGGCAGCCAGACCGGCCGCGAGAAGTATAGGTCAGGCGAGATCAGGAACCGGTTGCGCTTGCCGGTCTCGGCATCGATCGCATCCATGCCGCCGAGCGCATCCCCCGGTTGCGACAGCGGCATCACAATCTTCTTGCCATCGGGCGCCCAGGCCACATCGGCTTGCCCTTCGCTGATAGGGCCGGTGGAGATCGTTTTTTCTTCGTTCCCTTCGACCGACCTGACGATCACCCGGTATTCGCCGGGTTTGGGATTGTTGGCCAGGATATAGGCGAATCTCTGGCCATCGGGGGAGAAGCTGATATTGGAATCGATATCGGTGACCAGTTTCTGGGGCGCGCCGCCCAGAACCGGCGACCGGTACAAGTAGTGCAAAGAACGGCTGCCGGCCTCCGAGCGGACGAAATACAGGTAATTGCCGTCTGGCGAGAAGCGCAGTCCCACATAAGCCACCTGCGCCGGCGCTACGACTTGAGTATTGCTGTTCGTAGGAACGTTCTGCAGCCACAGGCTCTGCTCGCCGCCGTCATTCATCACGTAGAGCAGGTACTTCGCGTCGGGCGACACCGCCACGAGCATCGCTTTCCCGGTCACCGTAGCCTTGCTGACAGTGAAGTTCTGAAACGGGGCAGGCCGGGTCTGCGACAGGAAGGCATAAATGCCATAGCCGGCCGCCGCGATCAGCAGAATCGCGACTATGCTGCCGACGCCGAGCCCGATTTTGTGCTGCTTCGCAACCGTGACGACCGCGGAACTCCCCGAGCTTTGCGCCGGAATGCGCAGGCCAGATTCCAGAGACGCGAGGTCCGAAACCGCCGTCACCTGGCGGCTGGAGTCGGTGTCTCGCTTCAGCCGTTGCAGGTCCGTCCGCATCTCGGCCGCGCTCTGGTAGCGCAGATTGCGGTCTTTCTCCAGCGCCTTATTGATGATGTCTTCCAGCTTGGGTGGAATTTCGCGGTTGAACCGAATCGCCGGCGGGGGAGCGGAATTCAGAATTTCATTGAAGATGACGCCAGAAGTTTCGCCATGAAACGGCAAGGCTCCCGTTGCCATCTCGTACAGCACCGCGCCGAACGAGAACAGGTCGCTGCGCGCATCCAGGTCCTTTCCGCGAACCTGCTCCGGCGACATATATGCCACCGTACCCAGGGTCGAGCCGGGACTGGTCAGGTGTTCGTTATCCACCGTTCCTGTCTCGGTGTTCGCGGATGCGATCTGGGCCGAGGACGACCTCGTGAATGCCACTTTCGCCAGTCCAAAATCCAGAATCTTGGCGTGGCCGCGCTTGGTGACGAAGATATTGGCAGGCTTAATGTCCCGGTGAACGATGCCTTCGGAATGTGCCGCATCCAGCGCGTCGGCAATTTCGATCGCCAGGGACAAAACTTCTGACATGTCCATCGGCCGCCCGGCAATCTTGTGCTTGAGCGTTATGCCTTCCAAAAGCTCCATGGCAATGAACGCCTTGCCGTCTTGCTCGCCGATGTCGTGGATGGTGCAGATATTGGGGTGGTTCAGGGCCGATGCGGCCTGTGCTTCGCGCTGGAAACGGGCGAGAGCTTGCGGGTCGGCGGCAACTTCGTCGGGCAGAAACTTCAGCGCCACGAAACGGTGCAAGCGCGCGTCCTGCGCTTTATAAACCACGCCCATGCCGCCGCCGCCGAGCTTCTCGACGATCTGATAGTGAGAGATGGTTTTGTCAATCATGGGCGAAGGTGGCGGCTTGTCCGGTTCATCTTATGGACGAGGAAGTCCGTAGTCAATAAAAGAGCTGGGGGCGTGCACCTGGTCTCGAGCGGCGGTTCAGCCCGGCAAGTACAGCCGCATCCCATCGGGATTACTCGCGCCCTTGAGCTCACCCGAATATCTCTCCCAGTTCTTTCGGGCTGGCCACGAGCACGTCCGGCGGCACTTGTTGCAGAGTCTCGGGTTGAAAGCCATAGGTGACGCCGCAGGTGGCGAGGCCGGCGTTGCGGCCGGTGAGAACGTCGATGGCCGAGTCGCCGACCATGACGGCTTCGCGCGCCAGCGTGCCGGTTTCCTGCAAAATGGTTTGGATTCCCAGCGGGTCGGGCTTCTTGGTTTCGAAGCTGTTGCCTCCGTAGACGCGAACGAAGAACTTTGCCAGGCCTAAGCCCTCGACGATGGCGCGCGACGGATTCACCGGCTTGTTGGAAAGCACTGCCATTTTGCGCTGATGGCCGTTGGACTGGATCTGGTGCAAAGCTTCCGGAATTCCCTCGTAAACCGTGGTGTGGTCCAGCTTGTGCTCGCGATAGTAGGACAGAAAATAATCCAGAGCACGCTTGAAAAAGTGCTCGTCGCGGGGATCGCCCAGGGCGCGGCGAACCAGCATGGGCGCGCCATCGCCAACGTAGGAGGCGACAACCTCACCCGGTAACTCGGGCTTCTTAAAGTAACGGAGCATGGCATTTACGGAGTGGATCAGGTCGAGGCGGGAGTCGATCAGGGTGCCGTCGAGATCAAAGATGAGGAGCTTCATGGCCCGGGGATCGAAAGGGGAGTGGAAACGGGGCATGACAAAGAGAATAGCAAAGCGGCTTGCGGTGACAGAGACTGAATCCTGGAATCATCGGGGCGTTGAATCATGGAAGATCAGGCGCAAAACCTCGGAAGCCTGGCGCCAGGAGCTTGAGGCCGCCGGCTGATTTACAATACCCTGCGGCGTGTGAAAAATCGCGGGCGAGTGCTGACCTATGCCGACCAGAAATCACGGAAAATCCGCAACCGTTGCTGAGGCAAACAAGGCAGGCAAGACGTATGAAGGCCTCTCGCGGCAGCAACTGATCGATGCCTATCGGCTGATGTACACCTCGCGGCGGCTGGATGATCGGGAGATCATGCTGAAGCATCAGCAGAAGATTTTCTTCCAGATTTCCGGGGCGGGGCATGAGGCGGTGCTGGTGGCGGCGGCGTTCGCCATGAAGCCCGGGTACGACTGGTTCTTTCCTTATTACCGCGATCGCGCGCTATGCCTGGCCCTGGGAGCGACGCCTTACGAGATGCTGCTGGGCGCGGTGGGAGCGGCCGAGGACCCGGGTTCCGGCGGGCGGCAGATGCCGTCGCATTGGGGATTCAAACGGCTCAATGTGGTTACGCAATCCTCGTGCACCGGCACGCAGATCCTGCATGCCGTGGGCTGCGCCGAGGTGGCGCGGCATTTTATCGCGCATCCGCGAGCGCTGGAAAAAGTTGCCGGCGACTACCGGCAATTCAAGGATGTGAGTTTTTACGGCGACGAGGTCACCTACGTTTCCCTGGGGGATGGCACGACCTCGGAGGGCGAGTTCTGGGAGGCGATGAACGCGGCGGCGAATCAGCGGCTTCCCATCGTGTTCCTGGTCGAGGACAACGGGTACGCAATTTCGGTGCCGGTCGAAGTCAACACCGCCGGGGGGAACATTTCGCGGCTGGTCTCGGGATTTCCGAATTTCCATTTTGAAGAGGTGGATGGCACGGACCCGGTCGCCAGTTACGCGGCATTTTCCCGCGCGGTGGCGCATTGCCGGGCGGGTGTGGGGCCGTCGTTCGTGCATGCCAACGTGATTCGCCCCTATTCGCATTCGCTCTCCGATGACCAGAAGCTTTACCGCCCGGATATTGAGCGGCAACATGACGCGGAGCGCGATCCCATTTCCCGCATGCAACTGTTCCTCATCCGCGAAGGCATTGTCGACGAGAAGGGGATCAACAAAATCGAGAAAGAAGTTGAAGACGAATTGCAGGCGGCGGTGGATCGGGCGTTGGCCGCTTCGCTGCCCCGGCCGGAAAGCATCAAGCAGTTCTTGTATTCGCCGGAGTTGGATCCGGCCTCGGCGGCGTTCGATACGCAAACTGCGGTGGACAATCACGCGGCCCTGGAGAGTCGCGCTACAGCTGCGGGGGAGAAGAAGCCTGCTACAAAAACAATGGCTGACCTCATCAATGCGACTTTGCGCGATGAGATGAAGCGGGACGAGCGCATCGTGATCTTTGGCGAGGACGTCGCCGACTGCAGCCGGGAAGAGTACCTGCGGCAGAAGCTGGTGAAGGGCAAGGGCGGCGTCTTCAAGCTGACTTCCGGCCTGCAGTGCGATTTCGGCTCGGAGCGCGTGTTCAATGCGCCCCTGGCCGAGGCCAGCATCGTGGGACGCGCCACCGGCATGGCCATCCGGGGGCTGAAGCCGGTGGTCGAAATCCAGTTTTTCGACTACATCTGGCCGGCGATGATGCAGTTGCGCAATGAGCTGCCGGTCATCCGGTGGCGCTCGAATGGCGCGTTCTCCGCGCCTTGCGTGATTCGGGTTGCCATCGGCGGGTATCTGACCGGGGGAGCTATTTACCATTCGCAGTGCGGCGAGAGCATCTTCACGCATACCCCCGGCATGCGCGTCGTCTTTCCATCGAATGCGCTCGATGCCTGCGGGCTGCTGCGGACTGCGATTCGCTGCGATGATCCGGTGATGTTCCTCGAGCACAAGCGGCTGTACCGCGAGAGCTATGGCCGCGCCGCGTATCCCGGACCGGAGTACATGATCCCGTTTGGCAAGGCCAAGATCGTGCATCCCGGAACCGACCTGACGGTGATCACCTACGGCGCGGTCGTCCCGCGCGCCTTACAAGCGGTGCAGAGGCTGGATCGAGAGCAGGGATTGCAGATCGAGTTGATCGACCTGCGCACCCTGAGCCCATACGACTGGGAGACGATTGCGGCCTCGGTGACGAAAACCAACCGCGTGGTGGTCGCCTACGAAGACATGCTGAGCTGGGGCTACGGCGCGGAGATTGCCGCCCGCATCGCCGACGAACTGTTCGATCGCCTGGATGCGCCGGTAAAGCGGGTTGCAGCAAAAGACACGTTCATTGCCTATCAGCCGGTGCTCGAGAGCGCCATTCTCCCGCAGGTGCAGGACTTGTACTTGGCGATGAAGGAATTGGTGGAATATTGAGGCCGCCACCAGCATAACCCGCGCCAATCTTCCGAATGCCGGCAAACACGCCCTTGGCAGGCTTGTGAGCGCGAACGCTCCTTCGCCAATTGACGACAACGGCATAATAAGCACATGCCTGATTATTCCGCCGTGGATTCCTTGGACGTTGAACGACTCCTGGAGCAGTGGCGTTGGCTATGTCCCCAACCAATGTCGCTGGTCGCAAGAAATGTATTTGGAGACTTATTTCTCCGCGATCAAGCCGGACAGATTCATCACCTTGATGTTGCGATCGGAAAATTGATGAAGGTAGCGGATTCTGAAGCACAGTTCAAGGAACTTGCACCTGGCAAGCGGGAAGAATGGTTCGCGGAAAGTCATGAAATTGCGGCGGCAGCAAAGGGATTAGAGCCTAGCCTCACGCAATGTATAGGATTCAGTGTGCCGCTGGTCCTTCGCAGCAGCCCCACTAGTCCGAACAACCCTACGTTGCGGATTTGTACGAACATCTTGCCTTCCTTGGCGACATCAATCGGCAGATTGCAAACCTGCCAGATGGAGCGGAGGTGCGACTTGTGATTGAGAAAAAAACGGAGTGACCCAGCCAGTTCAGGGAACCATTTAGACTCCAATGACCCGCGACGAAGCCGCAGCAGTGATAATCGAAAGCATGAACTACGCGGCCGACCGGGAAACAGACTCTCCCCTGTACGATTCCGATAAGAACCGTCTTTGGGGATCGGAGCATTACAACTCAGGCCGCATCGTTGTTCGCCCGAGTCCTTGGGCGGAAGGCAACTTCGAAAAGAAAATGGCTGCGCTCTTGGTATGGGCGAACTGGCTCAATAGCTCCTCACCGGAATTTGCGGACGCACAGCAAGCACTCGCCCATGAGAACTCGATCCTTGGGCGTGTGATTCGGAGAGCGAAGCGGCAGCTGTGGTTGAGACGTTTCGAGATCACCCGGCGATAAGTCCCCATGAGGCGCAAATCCCCGATCTAAGGCGGGCAAGGTTGCATCGCAGTTTATTTCCCGGAACAATTTTGCCGCCCCGTGTCGGCGACACTCGCAATCAGCCACTGGCCCTCTACGCGAACGAGGTTGAACAAGTCCGTCCCGCAATGGTCTGCCTTGCCATCCACAAAAAACTTGAACGGAGCCCACACTACCGCCAGATCGTGGTCGATCCGCACTAACGGGTTATAAATTCGCTCCTCAATGCGAGTGGTCCCGGGACGGCCCACGCGCTCCGCAAAAGCCTCGAAGGTCATCTGCGTTGGTTTGCCTTCACGCATGAGCACCATCGTGCCACCAGCTAGCAACGGCTTTTTAATCGCCTCGGGATCGCGCTTCGCCATGCCGTCGAACATTGCCCGGACCGGGGCCAATACCGCTTGCTGCTCGGTTGTTGCGGCGGTTCGAGAAGAAATCGGGAAAACCGAAATTATTGCCACCGCAAGAAAGCACGCGCAGAGTGATGGACGCAAAATGTTCATGGCTCCTGATTTTACGCGTTCTGGCGGATGACTTTTTCCCTTCAGCGCCTGCAAAACCGGTGAGGACGCGGTAAGCTAATCTGCGCAAACCAAGGAGAGCGATTCCCCAATGAACAGGAGAGAGTTTTTACGGAACACGGTTACCGGCATCGGTATCACCGCCATTTCCAGCCATTTCCCCGAGTCGTTGCTCGCCAGCCCTTATGGAAAACCTGTCGGCCTGCAGCTCTACACCTTGCGCGATCAACTGGAGAAGGATGTTGCGGGCACCATTCAGCAAGTCGCCGGCATCGGCTACAAGGACGTCGAAATCTATTCGTTGTACGGGAAGTCTCCAGCGGAATTCCGGAAGATTTTGACGGACAACGGAATCACCGCCTCGAGTGGGCACTACCTGCTGCCGGACGTCAAAAACCATTGGGACAAGCGCGTCGAGGAAGCGCAGGCGCTCGGACTCAAGTACATGGTGAATGCCATCCTTCAGCCCGGCGAGCGAAAGTCGTTCGACGACTACAAACGCCTGGTGGATGTTTTTAACAAAGCCGGCGAGAAAACGCGCGCGGCCGGGATTCAGTTCTGCTACCACAACCACAACTTCGAATTTAAAAAGTATGGCAATACCACGGCCTACGAATACCTGTTGAACACGCTGGATCCCAAGCTCGTCAAATTTGAAATGGATTGCTTCTGGGTGACGCATGCCGGGCAGGATCCCGTGGCCTACTTCAAGAAATATCCCGGCCGCTTCCCGCTTCTTCACATAAAAGATATGAAGGACAAGCCGGCGCCCAGTCACGAATTTGACGCCCGGATGGGATTGTTTGCGCCGGTTGGTCAGGGAACCATCGACTGGAAGCGCATTTTCGCGGCCGCTCCACAAGGCGGCATGCAGCACTACTACGTCGAGCAGGACTACTGTGAACAACCCCCGCTGCAGGCGATCAAGATCAGCTACGACTACCTGAGTAAGTTGCAGGTGTGAAGCGCGATTAGAATCGGGGCGCGGAGCCTCTTTGGCGCGTGGTGGGCGACTCTTATGGGCGTGACCTGCCCGGCACGATCCAAACGGCGCAAGCTACGGCGTTTGTTCCTGCAGCAAAACGACGTCGGAATTGGTCTGGTCGCGAATGACGGCAAAGGTTTTACCGTCCGGCGAAACGGAAAAACTCGCGATGGCTTCAGAATTGAATTTTGTGATTTGGTGACCGGGCGATCCGTCGAGCGGCTGCACCCACAAATTGCCTACGCCGTTTTCGCTGATTGGGTAAGCGATCGCACTCCCGTCAGGCAAAGCCTTGATCGTCGGGCTCCTGCCGATTGGGGACGTAAGTCGCGGGTCTAGATTCAACAGCCGCGGCGTGGAACCGGTGCCGCGACTCAGGTCCGCAATGGCAAATTTTGTGTACGCATCGAAGGTTTGCGGATCTGTGACGTCCAGAACGAGCCCCAGCGAGTTTTGATCGTTGCCCAGGAGTACGAGGTCTTCGATCCCGAATTGATTGGGAACTGATAGACCCGGAACCGCCTGCGCCGGGCCCCCCTCGATGGGCACGCGCATGACCGAGCTGCCCTGGTCTTTTGTGAAGTACACCCATCGGTGGTCGGGTGAACAAACGGGGTGACCATCCAGCTGCCCGGAGCTGAGGCGGAGCGGCGCTGAGCCGTCCGCGTTTGCTCGCCAGATGTTTGCGGCGTCGTTGGCGTGATACGCCCAGGAAAACAGTACATATTGACTCCCACATGCTGAAAGGTCGCGGATAGCAGCTTCTGGATCATTCACCAAAACGGTTGCACTGCGGCCGTCACTGTCCAATCGAGCAATCTTGTGTGGATCGGAGATCAATAACTGCCCTTCAGACGTCCAGTCGGCTGATAACGGATCGTCTATTGTGGCAATCGGCTTGGGCTCGCTGATTCGGAGCGAGTCTGCCGCAGAGAAAACGCCCGCTGATCGCGTCGTCTTTACTTGTACCGTCGCTGCAATTTTTTCATCCGCGGAGAGGCTTAGCGTGGCGTAGCGGTTCGTATCGCGAGTGACCGGGCGAAGCTTACCGTCGAGCGAAATGGTCCCAATCTGAGCTTTGTCGATGCGGTTTCTTGGCGAGAAAACTACTATCAGCGCGCGGTCATCCGGGAGCCATTGCAGTTCGAAGATGTGATCATCCTTCAGGGAGGCAATCGTTGAAACCTGCTTCCGTCCCAGATCAATCGCCTCGATTGACCCCGCGGCGTGGCCGCTGAAGAGAACGGAGTATGCTAGCCGTTTGCCATCGTGAGACCAGGCGATATTCTGAGGGACTGCTCCTTGGGTGAGGTCGGAAATGCGAAGCACCTGCTCGTCGCTGCCGTCAGGATTGGACTCGAGAATCCGGTACTTGCCGGGTTCCGGATCATTGCCGCGGAGGTAGGCCATGCGCTTGCCGTCGGGAGAAAAAGTTGTATTACTATCGATGTCGCGCACAATCATGCGCGGAAACCCGCCCAGCACTGGAGCGTTATAGAGATTGAACTCCGTGTTTTGAGCATTTACTGCCTTGCGGAAATAGATGTAATTGCCATCGGGAGAGAAGGCCAGACTCTCGTAGTGGGCGGCCGCCGGCGGGACCACTTGGGTATCGCTCGCAGTAGGTATGTTGCGAAGCCAAAGACTCTTCTTGCCGCCATCATCCTGTACGCTAAGGATGTATTTGCCATCCGGAGAGACTGCCGCCTGTTCCGCTTTGCCAGTGCTGGTGATTTGCGCGATGGTGAAGTTCTGGAACGGAACTGGGGCGGAGCGTGTCAGCAGCGCGTAAATGCCGAAGCCGGCCGCGCCGAGCAACACGGCCGCAAGCACCACGATCAAAGCCGTGCCCAGACGATGCTCGCGCACAACCGCCTTGACGCTGGAACTGGTGGTGTGCGCGGGAGCAGCCTGGCTGGACGCACCGGCACCTGCGGCGACGAACACGCCGACAGGCCCACTTGCGGCTGACCTGAATTGTCCACTTGTTTGCGTATCGGCGACTGCTGCAACGCGGCCGGAACCGCTGTCCCGCAAAAGACGTTTCAGATCGCCACGGATTTCGGACGCATGTTGATATCGCAAGTCGCGGTCTTTTTCCAGAGCCTTATTAATGATCTCTTCCAGCCGCGGCGGTATGTCCGGATTCAGCCTCACGGGTGAAACCGGCGCCCGGTTGAGAATCTGATCAAAAATGACCGCGGAAGTATCTCCACGAAATGGGAGCGCCCCAGTCGCCATTTCGTAGAGCACTGCCCCAAAGGAAAAAATGTCGGTACGCGCATCTACTTCCTTGCCTTTCGCCTGCTCCGGCGACATGTAGGCAACCGTGCCGATGGCGGCTCCGGGGCTGGTGAGGAACTGTTCGCTTACTCCCGCAGTGAGCTCGACAGTTGCTCCTGCAGGGCTCACCTTCTGTGCCATGGGCGCGAGCTTGGCGAGGCCGAAATCCAGGATTTTCGCGTGGTGCCGTTTGGTTGCCAGGATATTGGCGGGCTTGATGTCGCGATGAATAATGCCCTCGGCGTGGGCGGCATCGAGCGCGTCAGCCACTTCGATCGCAAGCGACAGGAGAATTTCGAGCTCCATGGGATGGTTCGTGATCATATGCTTCAAAGTGATCCCATCGAGGAACTCCATCGCGATAAACGGTTTGCCCTCGTGCTCGCCAATTTCGTAGATGGTGCAGATGTTTGGGTGATTCAGCGCGGAGGCGGCCTGCGCTTCGCGTTCGAAACGATCTACCGCTGAATGATCTTTGAGAAGCTCGTCTGGCAGAAACTTCAGGGCCACGAAACGGTGTAGCTTTGTGTCTTCTGCCTTATAAACCACGCCCATTCCGCCTCCGCCAAGCTTCTCGACGATGCGGTAATGAGAGATATTTTGGCCGATCATGGCGATCACGCCATGCTATGCGGGATAGTAGGACGAGTCAATCAGGGGGCCATTCAAACCCGCGAATACTTATCGCCCTGTATTCATGTCTTCTGACTGGAACCATCGCGGGCGAACGCTGCCGGGGTGCGTTTAGACTGGGTCACGTCAATTGACGCAAAGTCAATGCGAAGCCACGCTGCTGGATTGAGCAAAATCCCCGTAGCGCTCAAATCCCAGTTCGGCCGGTGTTTGGCGGGGACTTCCTTCGCGCGGGTTGCTTTACAATCGAGCATTGAGAGCAATCTCAATTCTACAGATTCCAATTCTGGGCGAGAATTTATTTCCATGAACCGAAAGTCGTCTCTATTTGCCAGCCGGTCGAAGAGTCTCGCCTTTTGGGCAGGCTCAACCATGGTGGCAGCGGGGGTAGTGCTGCATCTACCTATGTTCTGGATGGGCCGCGCCACCCATTTCCGGCTTGCCGGAATGCCGATGAGCACCGGCATGCTCGCGGGTATGGCGCTGATCGTTGCTGGAGTTGCTCTCTCGGCTTACGGCCTGTTGCCTTCCGGCCGACAGCGGCAGATTGGGTCTGTGTCCATCGCACCGCCGGAAGATGCGCCGCTTACGAAAGCGCATTGGGCGCAAATTGCGTTGATTTCCGTCGCGCTGGTCATCGACGTGATGAAGGCGTCCAGCCTGGGCTTTGTGATTCCGGGCATGCGCGTTGAATATGGCCTGAGCTTCTCGGCGGTTGCGGTGCTGCCATTCGTTGCCCTGCTGGGCACCACCGTAGGATCGTTTCTTTGGGGCACGCTTGCTGACGTCTATGGCCGCCGCGCCGCCATTCTGCTGGCGGCGGTCATGTTCGTGGGCACTTCGATTTGTGGCGCCATGCCCTCTTTCTCCTGGAACATCGTCATGTGTTTCATCATGGGGCTGGCTGCGGGCGGAATGCTCCCGGTGGCCAATGCGCTCCTGGCTGAAATACTTCCTACCAAACATCGGGGCTGGTGCCTGGTGCTGCTGGGCGGCATTGGCACCGTGGGCGGTTACTTTGCTACCAGTGAGTGTTCCGCCCTGCTGCAGCCGTTTTTCGGATGGCGGATCATGTGGCTGCTGGGATTTCCCACTGGCGTCATTCTCATTACGCTCAGCCCATTGCTTCCGGAGTCCGCTCGCTTTCTGCTCCACAGGGGGCGCATTCAAGAAGCGGAAGAGATGCTGGCCCGCTACGGTTCAGCGGTCATCACCGATCGCGCAGCCAGCAGCCGGATCCAGGCGATGGCAACAAACGCCACCGGCAGCGGGGGTTCGAGTGCACGGTCGAGCCTGCGTCCGCTGCTTGGATTGGCCGTGGCGCTGACGCTCGCCGCCCTGGCCTGGGGTCTGGTGAATTTTGGCGTGTTGCTGTGGCTGCCCGGCAGCCTGGTCGCCGCGGGCCGCAGCATGGGCCATGCCAGCGCTCTGATTGCCCGCTCCACGCTGATTTCCATTCCGACCATCGCTCTGACTACCTACCTTTACACGGTGTGGAGTACCAAACGAGTGCTGGTTCTCGCGATTGCCATCACGACAATGGGATTGCTCGCCACTCTGCTGGGGAACCGTCGGACGCCATCGTTGATCTCGAACCCGCTCATTTCTGTGTCACTGCTGGTGATTGGCGTGAGCGCAGTTATTTCCATTCTGTTGCCGTACACCTCCGAGAGTTTTCCCGTGCGTTTGCGCGGACGCGCCGCGGGTTGGGTTGCGGGCTGCAGCAAGGTCGGCGGCGTAATGGCGCAGGGACTGGCGTTAATGGCACTGGTGCCTGCATTTGCAGTGGCCGCCGGAGCGATTGCAATTCCCACCATCGGCTCGCTGTTGCTGGTGATGATTTTCGGCCACGAAACCCGCGGCCGCGACCTCAGAGAATTGGAAACATACGCCGGGGAACTCAATCCAGTAGTGCCCCAGGATTGAGTGTGCTCACGCGCTTAAACATAAGAGTCAGTTCTCAGGTACGTGCGCGCATTCACGGCACGGCTCCGCCACAGAACGCAGAAGCGGTCATTCCTGGAACCTCGAAAGCCACTCCCTGCTTCTGCTGAGTAAAAACCAGCGCATGCCAGAGAGCTGAAGCGTTTGCGCCAACAAATCCGATGGTAAATCTCCTCAGATTTCCAACGCATGCACTTTCCAGTTGAACTCTAGTGATCTCTCAATCCACAGAAACTTCCGTTAGAGTGCCCTGAAAACCTCGGGGAATCAAGACTCCCCCCAACAAATTCCAACACGAGGTCTATCCATGGGATTCGCACGCCCCGGATGGGGCAACTATGATCGTGGTGTATTCATTCCAAAAGCAATCGTTCACCGTACCCTGCTGCTGGCGTTGAATATCCTGATTGGCGCAGTCGTCACCCAGAGGTTGTGGGGAGGCACTTACGACGGTCCTGCACAATTGCCACAGGTTCTCATGCAAACCGCGGTGGCGAATACGCCCGCGCCGGGCTCAATCATTGTCGTGGGTGCAGGCGCCAGCTTGCAGAACGCTTTGAATAACGCCAAGTGCGGCGACACGATTGAATTGCAGGCGGGCGCGACCTTTACCGGCACCTTCCTGTTTCCAGCAAAATCGTGCGATAACCTGCATTGGATCGTCCTCCGGACCGGCGCGCCCAACAGCGCACTTCCCGCGGAAGGAAAGCGCGTGTTGCCGTGCTACTCGGGTGTGAGTTCTCTCCCCGGACGGCCGGCGTTCAACTGTCCCGGCGGCGTGACTCACGCCTTGGCAAGAATTGTCGACAAAGTTCCAAGCGGCGGCAACTCCGGGCCCATCATGTTTGCTTCGGGCGCGAACCATTATCGGCTGATGGGACTGGAGATCACGCGCACGGCTGGCGGCCCCGACTACCGCCTGGTGGCAGCCAAAGGCACCGCGAATCACATCATTCTTGACCGCGTGTGGCTGCATGGCTCGCTGAAGGACGACAATCCGACTGGGTTCGGGATGAATGGCATGACCTATGCCGCGTTGATCGATTCCTATGCCAACGATTTTCATTGCACTCAGATCATCGGGGTTTGTACCGATGCCAAAGTGATTGGCGGCGGCACCAGTTCGACACAAGACGGGCCCTACAAGATTGTTGACAATTTTCTGGAAGCCTCAGGAGAAAACATTCTTTTCGGAGGCGGCGCGGCGAGCTATACCCCAGCGGATATCGAGATTCGCGGCAATCACTTCTATAAGCCTCTGACTTGGATGAAAGGACAGCCGGGATACGTGGGCGGCGCCTCCGGCTATCCCTTCATTGTGAAAAATCACCTGGAACTGAAGAACGCGCAACGGGTTCTGGTGGAAGGCAACATCTTTGAATACTCCTGGGGAGGCTTCGGCCAGGTTGGTTTTTCCATACTGCTCACACCCAAAAACCAAGCCATGGGCACAACCAACATTTGTCCCCTCTGCGCGGTCATGGATGTGACGATTCGTTATAACAAGATCCGCCACGTGGGCAGCGGCATCGCGATGGCTAACGACCGATCCGACAACAGCGGCGTCGCGCGGGCCGGGGAACGCTACAGCGTTCATGACATCACGGTCGACGATGTCAGTGCCAGCAAGTACATGGGCTCGGGTGGAATGTTCCAGGTATGGAACGGATGGCCAAAGAATGTGCTCAACAATATCAGTATCAATCACGTGACGGTATTTCCGGATCCCATCAGCCGCTTTGTGGCACTGTCGAACAGCCTCTCGAGTCCAGCCATGTTTGGTTTCGCAATGAAGAACAGCATCGTGGGGCAAAACAAGGGCGGAATCTGGAATGCGGGCAGCACTTCCAGTTGCGCTTACAGCAATATTCCGGTAATCGAGTTGGGCACGTGCTTTCCTTCGGGGTATCACTTCGCGGACAACGCGCTCATTGCAACCAGTACTCTTGCCTCGTTTTCCCTCGGCGACTGGCCGGTAGGCAACCACTTTCCGCCCAGCATCAGTACAGTCCAATTCGCAAACTTCAGCGCCGGCGACTATCACCTGCTGTCCTCGAGTCCCTACAAGAATGCCGGGACCGACGGCAAAGATCTCGGCGCAGACATCAATGCGATTCTCGCGGCAACGGCGCACGCGTATTGAGAACAGCTTGCGCGAAAGGGCATGGAACCGCATCGCTCGGGCTCATCGAGCACTCAACTGTCGCCGAGCGCAGTCACCGCCGTCGCGTCAGGGGGAGGAAAATGGGAACTAAGTTTTCCCCGATTCAGGCCGGGAGATGAAGATCCATCCACTGCAGGATTAGCCGGCGCATTTCAGGCAGCTCGGCGTGCGCGCAATCGAATAATTCAATTCTGCAGTCTTGTTCCTTGCCGTGCGCGCGGTAGAGTGGGAGTAAGTCATCGCGAATCTTTTCCACGCCCCGGGGCGGAGTCAACGGATCGTTCCGTCCATTCACGCTCAAATGAGCTCGGGGTACGATCAATTCGTTGATGTGAGCGCTCTGGAAATGCTTGAGTAGGGAGGGAACGTAGTAGTAGATGCCGTGTTCTTTCAGCGAATGCGCCTTGATCAACTCTTCGTAATCGGTGAGGCAGCAGACGTCGATGCAGAGCTTGACCCGGGGATCAAGAGCCGCCAGCCACCATGCTTTGGTGGCTCCCATTGACATGCCGAAAACACCCAGGCGTTGCGGATCGACTTCCGCGCGACTCGCCAGATAGTCCAGTGCGCGAAACTCGTCAAAAAGCATCATCCCAAACAGGACCTGCCCGCGCCAGAGCATCAGCTTGAAGGCGTCTTCCTCACCCACGTGGCCGTCGGCTTCATGCTGGCGCTCGCCGAAGCACCAGCTATCGATGGCGAGCGTAACCAGGCCCTTCTCCGCGCAAACCGGCGCATACGCCGGCTGCACCTTCACTCCTTGCAACAACTGCTCTTTGCCGAGTCCATACATTCCCGCGTGCCAGTGAATGAAAAGCAAGCCTGGCGAGGGCTCGTGACGCTTGTCCGGAATCAGCAGGAGCGCAGGCACAGGCTCCACTCCGTTGAGATCGAGAATGAGGCGTTCCAGCGTGTATCCATCGTGCTTCTCGGAGCTGACCAACTTTGCCGGACCGGGGCGGTGCGGCCAGGGCAGATCGCCGAGCAGCGACCACAGTTCCTTGCGGCGCAATTCCTGAGAAGCCGCGAAATCGTCCCGCGGGAGCCCAGCTGCGAAATCATTGGCGCCTGAGGCTACGACGGACGCAGCAGCAGCAGAGCTGCGGAGGAAATCACGCCTGGTGCAGGGATCAATCAGCCGGTTCATCATCTCGCAGCCGAGTCTAGCGCATGCCCCTGAAAAGCGGAAGCGTTGCAAGACTCTTTTCTCCACGATCCGCCTACCAGGAGAGGCTGACCTCCTTTTGTATATATCCTGTGCCGGAGGGAAAGCGCACCAGCAGTGCGGTGGAATCGGGAGACAATTCCGCTCCATCCACCTGCAAGCGGACTCTGGGATCGTTTCGCCGGAGCGCAAGGAACTGCACGCTGCCGGCGGGCGCTGACAATTGCAGATGCAAAGCACGGCCCATGACGCGTTCCTCCAGCACCTTTATCTGGGAGGTCTCGCTTCCCAGTTGTGGCAGGCCATGAGGAATGCCGACTTCAACGGCGGGCAGGGGAATCACGAGCTCGCGGGAGTTAATTCGCGCACCAGGCGAGCACGATGCCAGAGTTATTTGAGTTGCGCTTTCGCCTGTGACCCGAACCGAAAGCATGGTTCCGATCCTGCGAAATTCCAGGCTAATCCGAGAGGTGCCTATGGGCAAGCCCGAGATTGTCGCCTCATCCCATTGTGCCGGCAGGCGGGGCGTGACGCTGAGTTTGTGCTCGGCCGCATTCCATTTCAATCCAAACATGCCGCGCAACGTCGGTGTGACAACCATCGCCGACGACCACAATTGATGCGACGTGCTGCGGCCGAACCAGCGAAAGAATTCGCCGGAGAGTAATTCCGTCACTGCTCCAGGATCTTCAGCCCAGGTGAGATCAGCGTTCTGCATGAGATGGGCGTAGCCGGACAGGACGCGGTCGTTGCGATACTCGGACATCGACACCCATCCGGTGAATAGTGGCCAGACGCTGCCCTGGTGATAGCTGATGGGATCGTAAAAGCTCACGCTCGGGCTCAGATCGCGCGTTCCCCAATCGGTCGAGAATTCCTGCGATGCCCAACGTTTCAGCATGGTTCCGGCGCGAGACAGATGGAAGGTCCCATCCCATGCGGCGACCGAGGGATAGATGGTGGGGCTGGTATCCAGCGTCCCATCAGGATTTCGGCTGAACGCGTAAAACTGTGTATCCGGAACGTAGTATTCCTTTTCGATCTGCTGTGCGATGTGGGTTGCGCGCTTCTGGGCATCTCCGGCAAGCTCAGCGCGCCCAGTAGCCCTGGCCAGGTTTGCGAAGGCGATGCTCGCTTGTTCATCCAGCGCCGCCAGATAGATCTCCTGGTGGGGCATGTTTGGAAACCACGACTCCACCCATCCCGAACCGGCGATGTTCTCGTAAATGCCATCGCCGTCAGAATCGTGAGAAGTTTCGAAGTTCCAGGCCTTCGCCAGCCCATCCCAATGAGCCTGCAGGAATGAAACATCTCCGCTGATTTTCAGGTAATCGTTGGCAGCCATCAGCAAGAGCGGGGTGGCGTCAGAGGAGGCGTACTCATAAGGCAGGCTTTTCCAATTCACCAGATCAGCGGTTTGCGACCACTCATGCATGATCTGGCCTTCGGGACTTTGCCGGCGCAACAGGAACTCCAATTCCTCGCGAGTCAACTGGAAATCGCCATAGCTGTTGACCGCATATAGCGTCCACAGCGCGTCGCGGCCGAAATACCAGCCGAATCCCGGCCGCGCGGAATCACCGGAACCATAGAAGCCTGCCACCAGTGCGGTCTCGTCATGGGATGGCGTGGTTTCGACTTTCAATTGATCGATGGAAATCTCCGCCCAGGTGAAGGCATCATCAAACTGCTTGTCCGGAGTCTCGATGCGGGTGCTGGAAGCAAGAAAATTTTTGTAGTAGGCGGCGGTGTCCTCAAATAGCGATTGCAGGGCATGCGCCTCGGCTGTGAGCTTGGCGCCGAGCGCCTCTTGACGGGAATCGGCGGCGTTTGCGGAAGTCGTAATCAGCAACGGGAAGAGCTTGTTGCCATCGCGAGCGGGATCGAAGTGCAGCACGAACTGCAGAGGATACGTCTTTGGCCGCTCCTGGTAGGGTTGCAGGATCCCGGGTCCGGCGCCCGGCATTTCCAGTCCGGCCGCATGATCGGGAAAATTCAAATGCAAGACGTAAAAACCCCCATCCGGAGTTGCGACCCATTCCGGGGAAGGCCGGTCGTCGGATGCAGCCGGCCACATGCGCTTCATCTCCGGAGTGAAATCGAAAGTCAGGGTCACAGGGCGCACCGACTGAATATCAAAGAAGGCGAGAGCGCCCGCGCCATCGGGCGCATTGTGCGGCGCGAAGAGAATTTCGCGCAACGTGAAAGCGGCGTGGGAGAAAGTGATCACGGTGTGATCGGGCCGGACTTCGATTACCGCCGCCTGTTCGTTCACATCGATCGGTACCGGGTAGTTCTGCACCTCGGCGTGGATGCGCAAATTGCTGAAGATCTTCCACGGAAAAATCCACGCCTCGAAAGACCCGTCTTGTGCGCCCAGGATTGCCCCTCGCGGCCCAACTACGGTGAACGGATTGGCCGGAACGGCATCGCGCACAATGTTCAGGGGCCCGGTTTCTTCATAAGCGAATCTGCTGAGGATGAATGGTTGGCCGTCGGTCTGGCAGATTCCGGTGTGCGCCGCAAAAAGATTGATCAGGACGAACACCCCCGTGCGGAAAACGGCTCTCGTCATCGTGTCTCCAAAGCTACTGGGGTTTGGGTTTATTTAGCAGGCGGTGTTGCTGCCGCGCCGGCCAGATGGCTGGCCTTTTCGGGCGGAAGCGAATGCAAAAGCTCCAAAAACGCCGCATTGGTCCAGCCGAAGCCAATCACATTTGCCGAGTACCCCACGCCCACCTGCGTCTCCGAGGACCGCGTTACCACGTTGTACTTCTCGCGAATGGTTTTGTCCCGATCGAAATTCTGCAGCACGGTCGACAAAAATTCAGTTGACACGCGGTCGGCATCGCCGTTGTATCCATAACGGCGCATTCCCTCAATCGCCAGCAGTTGGATGGGCGCCCAGCCGTACGGATAATCCCACTGCCCCTGGCTTGCGCGCAGACTCATGGCCAGCCCTCCCGGCTGCTCAAACAAATGCAGGTTCTGCATTACGGCGCGCGCCTGTTGCGGCGAAGCCCAACCCACCCATAAAGGATAAAAGGTGGTGGCATAACGATAGTCAGAGCGGCGGCCGGTTTCGAAATCGTAGTCAAAAAAGAGTCCCTGGGCTTCGTCCCACAAATATTTTTGCATTGCGAGCTTGCGCGTGCTGGCCAGCTGATTCCAATGTGCAGCGTCCGCGTCCTTGCCCAGCAACCGGCTGATCGCTTCGAGGTCCCGCTCGGTCCTGAATAGCAGGGAATTGAGGCATACGGGCGCGTAGTGATGGGTGAAAGCGCCAAAGGGACCGAAACGAAAGGAAATGTCGAATCCCGATTCGCGCATGGAGCGGTCACCCTTGTAATAGTCCGGCATGAGCTTGACCCGCTGCTCCGGTTCACAGGATTCCGACTCGGCCGCGCTGCAAACGCGGACGGAATAGGCTGCGCCGGAAGCCCTTCCGGCCGGCACATCAGCCTCTTCGGCCGCGAGCGGCGGGCTGGTGGGGTGAAACAGAAAATACGCGGCTACGTGGCGATAAATGTCGTTTTCATCCTGCAGCGCTTCCATCGCCGGACCCTGCCCGAGATCGTAATAGCGCGAAAGCCCCGTGCTCCCCGCGAGATGAGGGGCCTCAACCCACATGGCATGGTCGCGCCGGACATATTCGTAGGCGGTTTGCAGCCAGGCGCGATCGTCTTTCCCGGCGGCCTTTTCCGCCTCGTGGACGGCTACTACCATCGAACTCAGGAACGGCGGCTGAGAACGCGTCAGGTAGTAAGTGCGATTGGCGTTGAGCACCGCGCCATAGTGCTCAATCTCGAAGAAGAAATTGTCGACGATTCCGCGCGCCAGGTCCAACCGCCCGTCGCGCAACAGGCCGCGAATAATAAAATAGCTGTCCCACCCGTACATTTCATTGAAGCGTCCGCCTGGAACTACATACCGGTTGGGTAGATAGAGCAAGCCTGCCGGCTGTATCCAGTCCAGTTCAGGGGATCCGGCGCGGTGTTTGATTGCTGGGAGCGATGCGATTTTTACCCCGCACTGCTGCTGCATTTGTCCAACTTCCGGCGGTGGCTGGAACCCAGCAGGCAGATAAAGCACCGGCGTCCCCCGAAGCTTGGGGTCCGAAATTCCACTGCAGGTGCCGGTGGAGCGCGTGAGCGAGTCCCAACTCGAGTGTATGTAGGCCAGAATATTTTGCAGGCCGGCATCGCCGGAGGACGATTGCGCGCGCGCTTGCCCCCTGTCCGCAAGCACAGCCAGCGCCGTGCACAACAGAACTGCTCCCGTCGCGACCAACGCCAACCCGCGCCGCTGCATTGTGCTTACCCCGCCCTCTTGCATCCCCTTGCTCATACGCAGTTACGAATAGCACATCAATCCTGGTTAATCCAGACCATCGGGCCTAAGCACTCTTTCAGATCGGCTGTGATTTCCACTCCTAGCAAAACGGTGACCTCAAAAAAGAGAGCCAGAACGGTTTTGCCGCATGTCCTCTATAGAGTCTTCTGGCCCGACGTTGCGAACAGCACGCGGTTGTTTACGCTGATTTGCACGTCAACCAGGTATCGCCGGGCGGCACGCTGATCGACGGTGACTCCGAGCCCCGGCGCTTCCGGAACGGATATGTATCCGTCGCCATCTCGTTCCAGCCGGGTGATGGCGAGCTCTCGAGCCAATGGCTTCGGGGAAAAAGGATACTCGCAGATTTCATCGCGCAGTCCGGCGTATGGTTGCAACGATGCGCTTAACGCAAGGTGAGAAGTGAAAGTGTGGTTTACGAAAATTACGCCGCGCTGCGCGGCATAGTCGGCGACGCGCTTGGCCGGACCGATGCCGCCGATGCGTCCGCAATCCACCTGGATGTATCCGACGCGGCCGTAGTCGATGAGGTGCTGCGCCATAAAAAAATTGTGGGCGCCTTCTCCACCCGCAAGCTTAACCTGGCTGCGGCCCGCCAGCGAACCGTAAGCCTCTAACGCATGCGTGTGGAACGGCTCTTCCAGCCATACCGTCCCGAATTGCTCCAGCGCCGGGATGCGCCTGGCCGCGGCTTCGACATCGTTGCCAAAGATCTGGCCGACATCCACCATGAGCATGCAATCTTTTCCCAGCCCCTCTCGCGCGGCCGAGAAGTGGTCGATGTCAGTTTTAAGATCACTCCGGCCGATGGGGCCCCAGCCAAACTTCACTGCCCGAAAGTTCTGCTGTCTCGCTGCGCTAGCTCTCTCGAAGGTCTGAGCGGGGGTGTCGCCGAACAACTGCGAAGCGTAGGGCAGCTTGCGAAAGGTCTTCTCGTAGCCGAGCAGCTTCCATGTCGGCTCGCCGCGCGCTTTTCCTAACAAATCCCACAATGCGATTTCGACGCCGGACCAGGTGTGCGGAGCCTGCAAAAGATCCATGCTGTCCAGTTCAATTTGTGCCGCGATCCTCTGAATGTCTTCGGGCGTTTCCAGTTCCTGTCCCAGCACCGATGCGCCCACAGGCCGGCACGCGCCATGCGACATCGGACAGGCAAACGCCGCGATGGACACCAGCGGCGAGGCCTCACACTCGCCCCAACCTTCCAGTCCTCCTGCCGTGACGCGGACCAGCAGGGCGTCCTGGCTGCCGTCCCCTTCAGTCGTCACTTCCGGCATGGAGAGGTAATAGAAATCAACCGACTCAATTTTCATTGCAGCCCCTGGCAAAAAACCGAAGTCTAGCGTTGTCGCAAACGGCTTTTATACATCCGGCGGGTAACTATGGCGAGAAGGAATCCGGTCAAAAAGATCACTAAACCAACATTCCCATCGCGGCTCCTGCCTTATACTCGCGAGATGCGAGCCTTGGTCTACACCGCTCCGGGGAAAGTGGAGATGCAGGACCGCCCGCGCCCGACTGTACAGGCCGGCGAACGAGAAGTAGCCATCGAATTCGCGGGAGTATGCGGTTCCGACATCTCCGGATTTCTGGGCCACAGCGCATTGCGAAAGCCGCCGCTGGTGCTCGGCCACGAACTGGTGGGCCGTCTGCAGGATGGCCGCCGAGTGGTTGCGAATCCGTTGCTCAGCTGTGGACGCTGCACCGCCTGCCTCTCTGGAGCGCAAAACCTTTGTGACTCGTGGAAGTTGCTTGGGCTCGGCGCCACGCCGGGAAGTTTCGCGGAGTACGTGGCGCTGCCGGAATCGCAGCTTTACGAAGTTCCCGACTCGCTGACTCGCGAGCAAGCGATTCTGGCCGAGCCTCTGGCCAACATTGTTCACCTGTTCCGCATGGTTTCGCCGCCTGCTTTTTTCCGAATGGCTATTGTGGGCGCCGGGACGATGGGCGCCCTGGCGATCTCCGGGGGAATGCTGGTGGGCGCGCGCGACGTGCTGGCGATCGACGTGAACGAACAGCGCCTGGAGACGATGCGAAAGCTGGGTGCTTCGGCCGCGGTCAACGTGGCCAACCCGCACGGGCGCGCCCAGGCCCAAGGCATCGCCGGCCGCGGGTATGACGTAGTGATCGATGCCAGCGGGAGCGCGCCGGCGCGGCAGACAGCTTTTGATCTCTGCCGCCCCGGAGGCCAGGTCGTGCTGCTCGGCATGGCCGCCCAATCCAGCGAAATCAACTTTGTCGCCAGCATCCGCAAAGAGCACCGCGTCATCATGTCGTTTGCCTATACCCCGGCGGATTTCCGGCGCTCGCTCGATCTGCTGATCGCCGGGGAAGTCGATCTGCGGCCCTGGACCGTGTGCCTGCCGCTGGAGCGCGGACAGGAAGCTTTCGAAAAGATGACGCACAACCCGGGCGTCTCGCTCAAAATGATGCTGCAGGTGGCCGGCTCCGCCCCGAACTGATCGCCGAATGGAAAACACCACAAACACCTCCCGTGCCGCCATGCCCGCCATCCTGGGAATGCCGCGCTGGCTGGCGTTCTCGCTGCTCACCATCCTGGTCTGGGGAGCCTGGGGCGCGGTCTCCAAGGTCTCGTCCGATGGCGTGGATGCGGACACCAACCAGGTACTCTTCACCTTCGGCTTGTTGCCGTTGATTCTGCTCGTCTGGCGGTCGCCCAGGATTTCCGCCGGCGGCGAGGGAAAACGTATCGGCATCGGTTGGGCATTCCTGACCGGAATCCTTGGCGGCACGGGCAATATCGCGTTCTTTCATGCGTTGTCGCTGGGCGGAAAAGCCTCCGTGGTTTCACCGGTGACGGCGCTGTTTCCGCTGGTGACTGTCGTCCTGGCTGTGACACTGCTGCACGAACAGTTGGGCAATGCCCAGAAGGCCGGGCTGGTGTTGGCTTTAGTTGCGATTTACCTGTTGAGCATGTAATCGGAGATCTATGACTCTGCCGCCCACATGGCTGTGGTTCGCTGCGATTGCCCTGGTATTTTGGGGCATCACCGGGATCACGCAGAAACTGGCCACCAATCGCATCTCGAGCGAACTCTCGTTCCTGTGGTTCGCCTTCGCCATGATCGCCATCTCGGTCACCCTGGCGGGTTTCGTGCCGATTCACTGGCATGTGCGGCCGTTGATTTTCTGGGCCGCGGTCGTCGGGGGAACACTCAATGGGTTGGGCGCGCTCACCAGTTTTACCGCTCTGGAGTCCGGAGGGAAAGCATCGGTAGTGATTTCGCTGATCTCGCTTTACCCGCTGGTCACGGTGGCTTTCGCCGTCACCGCGCTGCACGAGAGGCTGAATGGCACTCAAGCCCTGGGAGTGTGCCTGGCCATCGTCGCGGCAATCCTGCTTTCGCTGGAGCCGAAAAAATCCGAAAGCCAGCCGTAGGTTTTCGCTGGCGCTAGTCGGCTGCTTCGCTCATCTTTCCTGACGCATCCACGCTTCCCACCGATTTCAAGCCTTCCTGCACCAGGAACTGAACGCTCGTTTTCAAAGTCTCGCCGGGAGCGAGGCTGCGGTGTCGGCCGGCAGCTTTCATCGCCTCGAAATTCAGCGGATACCCGGTGCAAGGCTCCAGCACGGCAACGTTGTAGCTGCGCCAGCCGCCATAGGTGGCGAAGAGCCAGCAGCAGCGGAAGACCTCTGGATCAAACTGCCACGCGCAGGCCAATCGGTTTTCAGAATTCGTCAGCGCGCACCAGTTTCCCTTCATTTCCGTGCCATAGAAAAAATACAGCTGGCGCGCATCTGCGGGCGTTATCCGCCGCAAGTCGACCTCGCCGGCAGCGGTCTTGAGGATGGGCCAGCGGCCGGCGCCTGCAACTCCCGCGAGCGAGCCCGGAAAGGCGGGCTCCAGCACAACCTTCATCGCAGGAAAGTCGATGCGGTGGCGCGGCGAGACGGCCATTGCCGGATGAAGCTTCCATAAGAAGGGGAATGGCGCGGTTCCCCGGTTGGTGAAGCGGTGCTCGAATTCGATTCGGGATTGATCGGGGCGAAGCCGGATAATCTTTTCCACTTCGATTGCGCTGATCGGGGTTATGCAGTGCAGGCGCACGCCCACCTCATCCCCTCCTGAGAAGGGATCAGCACTCCAGGGCGTGGTCCAGAGCTCTCCGTGGTCCGGATAAGCTTCTCCTTCAATTACGGAGACTTCATCATTGGGGAACAGTTCGTCCCATCCGCCGCTCCACACGTCGTCGTAGCGCGAGTTCGATGCCAGCCGCGCCGGAGCGATGCGGTCATTGTTCCAGAGCAGGTCGGCGTCAAGCGGTTTGTAAGTGATCTGCCAGATCTTGGCCCCGGCTTCTGGCAGAACCACCATTCGCAGCATGTTGTTTTCCAGCACGACCGCTGGCAGTCCTCGGTAGGACCAGTCCATGTTCACGCCGAGTCTCATCAGTGCTTTTCCTCGTCCACATTCTCGATCGGAAGCGCAGGCTCGGTCTTTATTTTTGCGCGCCCTGCGCGCCGAAGATACGCAGGCGACTTTACCGGATTCCGAATCGTGATGCTAGCGTCGTCGCCGGCCAGCACTCCGCAGTCAAACGTTACATCATCAAACGTAGCCTGACTTTGCCCATGCGCCCGGACCTGACTGGTGGCCAGGTCGGGTCGCTCGGCGGCCAGGCGCTGCGCTCCCACCGTGGAGTGGTCGACCAGCAGGTGAGCGTTTCCACCCAGAGAAAGCCAATCGGCGTAGATGTCGGAATTCGTCACCTTAACCTGGGCGTGACCGTTAGCCGTGAGCTCGTCAATCACGCTGTCGCTGAACGTGAGGTCCGCCTCCCCTCCCGCATAGACGTCCCAGGTATCGGCATTAACGTTTTGCATCTGAAAACGAAACGCGCAATCGGATGCGCCCGCTTCAGGCACGACAACGGGCTTTTCCCCCGCCCCCACCATTCCCTGGGGCAGCTTCAGATGGCCGCGGCACGCGGGGAAGAACGCCAGCTGCGCCCGCCCAATCTGCTTCAAACTCGCATGACTGCGGCCATGCACGTACAGCAAAAACAGCTTGATCGTCGTGTCGGTGAGGTCGGCGGTCGCCTGCGATCCCATTTGCAGTTTCTGGGAAAAGGATTTGCCGGCGGGAATATCAGAAAAGTTAACCTCTTCTGCGTCGCCCGTATGCGTGGAGAGAAACACCAGTCGCAGGTGGCGCCCGGTGACGTGGCTCGCTTTTGAAATTTCCAATTCGAAAATTGCGAAGTCATTCAGTTTTGCTTCAACGTGGTCTAAATGAAATTCGGCGTTGGTCGTCTGGAAGTCGTCGACGCTAAGTTCGCCTTTCAGCGCCCAGATGGGATGAGCGCTCCCCTGCGCTTGCATGGATGAATGACGAATGCTGATTTTTGCCGGCCCCTCGCAATGCAAGCTGCTGGTGCCGTTGGCGGACCCGGAAGGATCGGAGACCTTGATCTGCACATCGTCGAGCTCCAGATCGGCGCCGGGCGCCACCGTAATGGGCCCGCGGAGATCGAGAGTAATGCCTTTCAGTTTTATGTGGCCGGCAATGCGCAATGGCCCGTCCTGCCGGAACTCCGCTTTTTCGTCCAGTACGGTTCCATCGTGCAAGGCCGGCAACGGCCTTTGTGCAATAGCCAGCGGCGCCAATATCAGCGAGAGTAGAGACAAAGAGGCTCTCATGGAGATCCTTTCATCGCGGCGAGTTCGGCCCTGAAGAATACCGTATGAGCATGGCGCCGCTGAACGCTTATCCGATATTCCTTCAGAAATTCAGGGGTGGCGTTTGCCGCGGCTCTTGCGGGCGTCGTATGCTCGCCAGTATGGAGAGCCGAATTCTCCGGCCCCGGTCCAAAGCACGCATGCGAACCGGGCTTGCCTTGGTTCTGCTCGCGCTTCTCGGGTTTGCTTCGAATGCGCCGGCGCAGGACGTCGAGTCCCTGGTCCAGCAGGCGTTCGCGTTGCATCAGAAGGGGCAGTTTGCCGACGCGCTCCCGCTTTTGCGCCGCGCCTATGCGCTCGACCCAACCAATTATTTCGTGAACTTGTTGCTGGGCATCGATTCGCTGCGAACCGGGGCTCCGAAAACCGCAGTTCCCTACTTGAAGAAAGCGGCCCGCATCCGGCCCAAAGAGGAATTTCCGCTCGATTATCTGGCGGAAGCTTATGCCCGGCAACAATTGTACGGAGACGCAGCCGAAGCTTTTCTTGCCGCCGTGAAGATTGGGCCGGGATCGGCAGATTCTGCCGTCGCCTTCGTCGATTTCGCCCTGTCCCGTTTTGCCAGCATGTCTGCGCGCCTGCGAAGTTCGAGGCAAGGATTGGCTGCGGAGTACCGCTTGCGCGCCATGAGCGCGCCGCCGACCGATGCTTCACGCTTATCGAATCTGCAACGCGCCGCCGATCTGGATGACTCTGCCCCAGGCATTTGGACCGACCTTGCCTGGGCGGCCTTGACAGCCAATCAAACCAGCAACGCGCAGCAGTTCGTCCGCAAAGCTCTGGCGGCGGATCCGAATGATCTGCGCGCATGGCTCGCCGATGCTCGCGTGGCGGCGGAGCAATCGGACTGGAAACACGCGGTGGATCGCCTGGACCGCCTCGCGCAACGCTCTCCCGCCGTGCTGTCAAGTGCGGTAGCGGAATGGCCTTCAACTCTGCTGCCTCCATCAACCATCCACCCGTCGGGCCCGCCCGCGGAATTCCTCGCGTGTGTGTGTGAAGCGCAACCCGACTGTCATGTTCGTCCGGTTCGGCCGCCATCCGTTTCTGAGCCCGGCCGCCTCTACAAGGAACAGCGCTGGGAAGCCCTGTCAAAACGGCCGCTCGCGCAGGATGCTCCGGCGTCTGCGTGGCTTCATCACGGCATCGCGCTCGCCAGCCTCGATCACTGCGCTCGCGCCATTCCGTCATTGGAGCGTGCCGTGCAGAAGTCGGCGTCGGAAGTCTACGGAATGTACCTGCTCTCCTGGTGTTATTCGCGGGAAGCGGGCGGCGTGGCCGATGGGGTGCAGCGCTCGGCGGAGAACGAGGTACCCATGCACGTGATGCGCGGCGACATTTTCCTGCGCCTCCAGGGAAAACCGGATCTTGCCCTCGCCGAATATCGATCAGCAGCCGCCAAGGATTCCGGCGATCCGGCTCTTCTCGAGCGTCTGGCGGAAGCCGAGTTCGGATCAGGGCAGGTCGATAGCGCGCGCACAGACGCTGAAGCAGCGCTGAAGATCGATCCGCACCGCCTTCGCGCCAAGGGGACGCTCGCCAAGATCGCCATGCAAGAGCGCGACTACCAAACCGCGCTGCCTTATCTTCGCGAGCTGGCGCAAAGCGATCCGACCGACTTAACCACCCGCGTCGACCTTGGCAGAGCCTGCGCGCAAACTGGCGCCCTGAAGGATGCGCTCGACAATCTGCAGTTGGCCCTCGCGCATGGGTATCCCGACGAAAAGGGCAGCTTGCACTCCCTGTTGGGAACGGTTCTGAAGAAGATGGGGCGCGATGCTCAGGCTGAACAAGCCTTCGCGGAAGCCGCGCGCCTCTCCGATGCCTTTCAGCAGAAATCCTATCGGGACCAGGATGTTAATGCGCAACCCTAGAGGTCAACTGTCCCGGCGCGACTTTGTTCGCGTGCTTTCCGCAGCAGGGTTGGCGCTGCACACGCCGACTTCTTTGGCGTCGAATCCGTCCGAGGGCCCGATTCAATTCCAGAACGCTGCGCCCGCAAGCGGACTGGACTTCATCCTGCGCAACGACGCCACCGGGCGCAAATACCAGGTCGAAACAGTCCTGGGGGGACTAGGCGTCATCGATTTCGATCATGATGGCTGGCCCGATCTTTATTGCGTCAACGGCGCTTCGCTGCCGTCACTCCACAAATCCGATCCGCGATTCTTCAATCGCCTGTATCGCAACAACCGCGACGGCACCTTCTCCGATGTAACTCTGAAAGCCGGCGTGCAGGGCCGCGGATACGAAATGGGCGTCGCCGTCGGCGACTACAACAATGACGGGCTCGAAGATCTTTACGTCGTCGGCGTTCATGGCAACACCCTGTATCGCAACAACGGCGACGGCACATTTACGGACGTGACCCAGGCTGCAGGGGTGAGCGGCCTGGACCGGCAAGGCCATGCGCTGTGGTCAGTCGCGGCGGCCTGGCTCGACTATGACAACGATGGCCGCCTTGACCTGATCATTTCCAATTATTGCGACTGGACGGCCGGAGACGATCCCATCTGCGGAGGCTTGAACCCCGGTGATCGCGCCTACTGTCATCCCGACATGTACCGGGCGGAGCCGGTCCTGCTTTATCACAACAATGGCGACGGCACCTTCACCGAGGATTCGGCCCAGGCAGGCCTTTCCAAACTGCAAGGGAAAGGGATGGGCATTGCAGTTGCGGATTATGACGGAGATGGCCTTCCCGACGTTTTCATCGCGAACGACAATGACCGAAACATGCTGATCCACAACCTGGGCGGCGGAAAAATGCGCGAGGTCGGCATGCAAGCGGGTGTGGCCTACAACGGCGATGGCCGCCAGATTTCCGGCATGGGCGCCGATTTCCGCGACTTCGATGGCGACGGTTTGCCCGACATCCTCATGACCGGGCTTCGCCGTGAAACCTTTGAGCTATTTCGGAACACAGGCAAGGGCACGTTTGAGGATGCCAGCGCCGGCAGCGGCCTGCTCAATCTGAGCCGTCCCTGGGATGGCTGGGGCTGCGGATTTGCGGATTTCGACAACGACGGCTGGCCCGACGTGTTTATCGCCTGCGGCGGGCTCGACGCCAACGAACCTCAGCCCAACCGCGTGCTCCGCAACCTGGGAGGACATTTTGTGGATGTGTCGGAAGGTGCGGGCCGGGACTTTCGCGTTTCGCGGCTTCATCGCTGCGTAGCGTTCGCCGATTTCGACAACGACGGGCGCATCGACGCTGCCGTCACTTCCCTCAACGATCCCATTGAACTCTGGATGAACCGGACTCCCCAGCGGCACTGGCTGCAAGTCAAACTCAAGGGGACAAGAAGCAACGCGTCAGCCATTGGTGCCAAGGTCATCTGTACCAGCGCCGGCCGCAAACAAACAGCCCTCGTGACCAACAGCGTCGGATTCGCGTCATCGAGCGATTTGCAAGCCCACTTCGGGCTTGGCGACGCGCTCCACGCCTCCCTCGAGATTCACTGGCCATCCGGTATCGTGCAGGAAATGAAAGACATTTCCGCCAACCAGCGCCTTCAAATCGAGGAACCGCGCGCGCCACTATCGGAAAAGCATCCTTAGGGAAGTCATTTAAACGATAGAAAAAACACTTTCCGAGTAGCGCAATCCTGCTCTGCTGTTCTAACACTTCCATACTCATTCTTGTGCGACAGCGCCACCGTGGGTTGGCGACCATTGGATTTCAAAAATTCTGCGTGACAACGTCACCGTAGGTTGGTGACAATCGCAGTCCAACAGGCAAGCCGGAGGGGCGAAAATGACGTTTCCTGCGTCCGATCGAAAATCCATTTCAATCTCAAGTGCCATGAGATTGCTAGTGATCGCGTCCGTTTGTTTAGGCCTGAGCCAGAGCATGTGGGCCCAGTCGTCCAACGGCCAGATCAGCGGACTAGTGACAGACCAAACTGGCGCAGCCGTTGAAGGTGCCATTGTCACTGCCACCAATACGGCGACGGGCGTGGCTTATGGCGGCAAGAGCAACGGCGCCGGCGTCTATGTTTTGCCGCAGTTGGTGCCGGGCCCCTACAAGGTTTCATTGAGCAGGGAAGGCTTCGCCACCGTCCAGCGCACGGAACTGACCGTTCGTACCGGCGACCGCCTTTCGCTTGACTTCAGCCTGAAGCCCGCCGCCGCACAAGAAGTCGTGACCGTCACCGAATCGGTGCCCCTGCTGCAGTCCGATCAGACCAGCGAATCCACGGTCCTCGATAACAAGATGATCACGGAGTTGCCGCAACTCAACCGCAACTCCCTTGACCTGACCAGCGTTATTCCGCAGGTCCAGGGAAAGGGGCCTCTCAGCGACAATATCGCTTCCCTCGGGAATGCCACTTACCTGATTGCCAATAACGGCAACTCCTACGCGGTTGCCGGCGGGCAGGTGAACGGCACCAGCATCTCGGTGGATGGCAACCAACTCCAGGATTCCGAGTTCAATGCGGTTAACCGCGCCATCCCCACGCCCGACAGCATCGGCGAGTTCCGGGTTGAGAGCGGAGTGCTTACCGCCGATCATGGCCGCTACTCCGGCGGCGTCATCACCATGAACACCAAGAGCGGCACCAATGACTTCCACGGCCGCCTTTTCGAATATTTCCGCAACCAGATTTTCAACAGCAATGGCTGGGCAAACAACGATGTGGACGCGCCCCGCCAGGCGTTTCACCAGAACAATTACGGAATTTCGCTGGGCGGGCCGGTCAAGATTCCCCACCTGTACAACGGCTCGGGGAAGACCTTCTTCTTTTTCGGATGGGAAGGAGAGCGCTATAACACCGGAGCGGTAGTTTCCTCAACCGTGCCGACTCTGCTGCAGCGGCAGGGTGATTTTTCTCAGACTATCATTGACTACCAGAATAATTCGCCGATTTACGCGGCCATTTTTGATCCCTACCATCTCGACGCCAGCGGCAATCGCATGCAGTACGGGTCCGTGCCTGGCGCGCCCATAGGCGCGAATGGATTGTCCGGGTCGAAAATTTGCTCGCAGGCGGATGTGGCAGGCGGAACTTGCCCGGCCGCCAGCCAGGGCCTTTCCCTGCAAAGCACCTTGTTCGCGCACTACATGTCGCTCTACCCCTCGCCCAACCACGTCGCGAGCAGCATCGACGGATACAGCAACGACCGTCTCGATACGATTGCCATCACCCGCCCCACTGACCGTTTCTTCGTGAGGCTGGACGAGAACCTCTCGAATAACCAGCGCATCAACGTGAGCGTCAGCCGGACGCACATGACCAACCACATTCCGGCTCCGTGGCCACACGCAGCACGATCCTTCAGCTTTGACCACGACGTCACCGGCAGCGTGCAGTACAACTGGGTCGTTTCCCCAACCTCCATCCTGGACGTGCACCTCGGCTTCGGCGTAGCCAAACTCTATAGCGACGGCGTCTCAGGCGACGGCTCCGATCCCGATCCGAATGTCGACACTACGACGTGGGGATTTGATCCGCTCATTATGAGCAATCCCTCGCGTTCCACCAGCCACATTCCACCGGTGTTAAACATCGGCTCAGTCGGGGCTACCGGATCTCAGGCGTTTTCCAACGTCGGCGGCTCTCAGTTCGATACTTTCATCAATCAGACGACGAACGGAACGGTTGCATTTACCAAGGTGCTTGGCCGCCACACCATCAAGGTCGGCTACGAACAATACTTTTACCGCTTCAGCGAAATTGGCGGCGACCACACCGGGGTCGCTTGGGTCAACAACGGCGGCGGTTCGCAGCAGAATTGGCAAAATCCTCAGGATGCGACGACCGGTTTTCCTTTGGCTGAGCTCATGATGGGATCCTCCCACGTGTTCCAGTGGGGCAACTGGCAGATCACACCCTATGGATTCAATGAAGCCGCGTATGGCATGGACGACTGGAAGGTCAATCGCAAATTGACGATCCAGATGGGCCTGCGCTGGGATCACGACGGCGGGCGCACGCCGCGGGATTTTGGCGTATCTACGCCGCTTACCTACCTGATTAACGCCCGCAATGTGCTCAGCCCCATCTCGACTTGGAACTGGGGTCAGGTGACATCGCAAGTGCCGGGACTGGCTGCTTTGCCTCAGCCGGGGTGGTTGACGCAGGGGACGACCGGGCAGGTAGTGTTGCTCAACACGCCCGAGCATCCTCAAAGAACTCTGTATCACACAACTTTCATGAACTTCCAGCCACGGCTGGGGATTGCGTATGCATTCAATGACAAGACGGTTTTTCACGCCAGCGCCGGCATCATCGATGAAGGGCTTGGCGGACTCTCCACGGATTGGTTCAGTTTCTACTACAACACGGTTACGATGAACCAGATCTCCAGCGTTGATGGCCAGCACTGGATCACCGAACTCGGACCGGACCACGGTCTGGGAACCTTCCCGCTACAAGCGTCGGGATCGAATTTAGGCTATTTTCGCCCGATTACGACGAATGCTCAGTACAGCAACATCACCTTTGGCCAGGCCGCCAATCCGACGCAGGGTGGCGCCGCCACGCTCAACAATTTCAAGTCCCCCACGGACTACACCTGGGACTTCAGCGTGCAGCGGCAGATCGGGAGAAACTGGACCGCGACTGCCGATTACACCGGAATTCGCGGCATTCACCTGCTGATGCCGCTATGGGGATGGAGCCTGAACAACGTGCCGCTCCAGTACTATTCGCTGGGCAAAGCGTACGAGGCTGCTAATCCCGGGTCGAACGTGTTCGACGTGCAGGTGCCCAATCCCTTCTTTGGTCTTTCACAAACTTTCGCCAGCGAATCGACCCTGCCGCTGGGCCAATTGCTTGGCTTGTCGCCTCAGTACGCGAACACGACTCCCGGTCAAGCAACTTGGGGTCGCTCTTTTTCGAACTTCCTGAACCTGCAAATTCAGAGCCGCAGTTACCATGGCCTGTCGCTGCTGGCTTCGTACAACATTCGCAAGACTCTAACCAATAGTTGGGGCAAGGACATTCAGCACGGTGGTCCGGCGGGAAGCGGCTTCCTGCAGAATCCCCACAACCTGATGGAAGCCTACGGAGTTGCGGGCTACGAGATGCCGCAAACCCTGCTGCTCAACTATTCCTACGAGCTTCCCTTCGGGCGAGGCCGGCAGTTCATGAATCATGGCGGCACTGCCTTCAAGGTTCTGGACCAGGTCATCGGCGGATGGAATGTCGCGGGAGTGAGCACTTGGAACCCCAAAGGGACGCCCGTGCTCATGCCGCAGGTTCCGGGAGGAATCACGGCGCCCGGTGCGGCCATCCGCTATTCTCTCGCTCCTGGAGCCAGGGTGAAAACTTCCAGCGACTACTCTGCCGCTCTAGTAGACCCGAACCTCGGGTCATTTTTCTCCAGCAGTGCAACCGGAATTCTGAATCCAGCCGCTTTCGTGGCCACTCCCGATTTCACCCTGTCCAACGCTCCGTTCATCTTCCCCAACCTGCGCAATCCCGGAGCGTTCTATACCGACGCCACTCTGCTGAAGAAGTTTCCAATCGCCAAGGAGGGAGCAACTTACTTCGAGCTGCGCATGGAGGCGCAGAACGTCTTTAATCACGCCAATTTCAACCGGATTGACAATAACCCCACCAGCCCGACCTTCGGGGGCGTATTGGGCAAAACCGGCCAGCGCATCATGCAGATCGGTGCGCGTATCTTCTTCTAAGCTGCCACGGGGCTGGACTGCACTCCAGCCCCGGCCTTCGCTCTTCCCATGATCTCTCGAACTGCAATGCTGATCCGCATCTTCATTGTTGTCCTGGCCGCCTCGCCGGCCTATGGGCAAGTGAGCGCAACCCTGAAAACAGCAGATACGGAACTCGTCTTCGAGGCGGGCGCTTCTGCCCCAAGACTGGTCAGTCTCGAAGTCCCCGGCCAGGCTAAGTGGACCAATGGCAGCTCAGAAGCTTTGATCCCATTCGTGGAGATATCCGGCAAGCAGATACCAGTAGCTTGGCAACTCAATCGCAATGCCAGCGAAACCGGAAGCAAGCGTGTGGCGTTCGTGTACGAATCCGCCGACCCGCATCTGCGGCTGACCTGGGAATGGCGCGCATCGCAGAATTACGGGCCAATCGAGCACCAGATTCGCATCGAAAATCTTGGATCGCAGGAAATCTGGATTCCCATGCAGGACAGCCTGGCTTTTCGCTGGGAGGTGCCGGCAACGGAGTCCCTGCAGCACATCTATGTCGAAAAAGGCGCGAACACGCCTTCCTCTACAGGTACGCACGAGGTCTCTCTCGGAGATGGCTACACCTGGACCGGCACCTCCAGCACCTACGGCGACATCCACCCCGAGCAGCCGCGGGAAATCATTCCCTGGTCTCTGGTCGAGCGTACGGGCGCGCATTCGGGCTGGTATGTCGGCATTGAATTCAGCGGTTGCACCCGCATTGCGCTGCGGCGCACTGCAGATGCGCTGGAGGGAGCGGCCGGACTCAATCCTGATCCCGCTCCCTTCCGCTCGAGATTAGTCGCTGGGGAGTCGTTTGAATCGCCTGCAATTTTCCTGGGCGGCTTTCGCGACGGCCCCGATGGCGCCGGCAATGTGCTGCGCCGCTGGGTGCGGGCGGTCTTGGGCAATCCGCTGACCTGGAAAGATCCGAATTACCCGTTGGTGGTGAATAACAGTTGGGGCGGCGGGATGAACGTGAACGAAGAGATTGCGCGCCGCATGATTCGCGACTCCGCCGAGCTCGGCGTCAACATGTTTCATATCGATGCCGGCTGGTTTCGGGGCGTGGGCGACTGGTATCCGAATCCGCAGAAATTTCCGCATGGGCTGGCCGTCATCGCCGATGACGCGCACCAACACGGCCTGCGCTTTGGCATCTGGGTAGATTGGACCCAGGCCGGCCTCTCCACCGAACCCGGCGCGCTGAATGCGCGCGATCCCAAGGTTCGCGACTGGATGGTCACCGATATTCCCGCCGACTGGCAGCCCGAACCCTTCAAGGGCCAGACCATTGATATCGGTTATCCACCCGCGAAGCAGTGGGCCGAGCGCGAAGTCGAACGCATGATCACCGACTACCACCTCGACATGCTGGAGCACGATGGCTATTTGGTGGCACACGGCTGCGATCGGACCGACCACCCCCATGCCGCGCCCGATCCGCTCAACAAGTGCGTGTACAAGACCTGGGGCTCGTATTTTGTGGACAGCTCGAATTCCACCGACGTCAGTTACCACGCGGTGCGCGCCTACTACGACATTTACTCCCAAATGCGGCGAAAGCATCCCGGCCTGCTGTTCGAGATTTGCAACGACGGCGGGCGCATGGTGGACTTCGGCACCGCCGCTCACGGCGATTATTTTTCGATTACCGATACCTACGACCCGGTCTCCAACCGCCGTGCCTTCTATGACACCAGCCACATGCTTCCCGCCGCGATGCTGGAGAGTTACGTAGAGAAGTGGCCGACGCCGCGCATCGAGAACTTCCGCTACATGTTGCGCAGCGGCATGATGGGGTGGCTGACAATCATGCTGGACACCAACTCCTGGTCGGCGGAGCAGCATGCGGCAGCGAAAGCCGAAATCGAGCTGTATAAGAAGGAGCTACGGCCACTGGTGCGCGACGCGGATCTTTATCATATTTCTCCCAGGCCCGACGGCGTGCATTGGGATGGCATCGAGTACTGGGACGGGCAACGGGGGAAAGGCGTCGTCTACGCTTTTCACGGCACCAGCCCCGAAGAACAGACGCATGCCTTCTCGTTGCATGGGCTGCAAGCGTCCAGCCGCTATCGCCTGATTTTTCATGATCACAGCGCGCCCGATCGCACTGCTACTGGCCAGGAGTTGATGGGGAATGGGATGAAGGTGGATCTCCCCTTGCCAAACAGTTCTGAGTTGATCTTTGTCGAAAGGCTTGAACGGTGACAGGTTTCGCTGGAACTTCAGGAATGCCGCACAGTTCAAATGGGAGCAAGCGGCTGGCAGGCCGTGTGGCTCTGGTCAGCGGAGGAGCCCAGGGCATCGGCCAGGCGATTGCCGGTCTGTTTCAAAAAGAGGGAGCTTGCGTCGTGATCCTGGATTGCGATGCCGCGGCCGGGCAGAAGACGGCGGGGCAGTTCAGTGCCCAAAATCCATCCCTGCCTGTGTGTTTTGTCGAAGCCGATCTGCGCCAACCGGCCAAGATCAAAGACGCCATCACGGCTGTGCAACGCGTTCACGGCCAGCTTGACGTGCTGGTCAATAACGCCGGCGTCGAGATCGAAAAATCCCTGGAGAGTTTGACCCTTGATGACTGGAACCGGGTGATGGAGATCAATCTGCGCGGCGCTTTCCTGCTGACGCAGGCGGCAATTCCCCTGTTTCCGGCTTCTGGCGGCGCAATCGTCAACATCAGCTCCATCCACGCCAGCCACGCATTCCCCGGCTCCATTCCCTATGCCTGTTCGAAGGCGGGTATGGTTGCGCTGACGCGCAATCTCGCGCTGGAACTGGCCAGCCGAAAAATCCGCGTAAACTGCATCAGCCCAGGCTACATCGACACCCGTCTTTGGGAGGAGTACCTGCGCAATTCAGCGGATCCCAATGCGGTTTCAGAGCAGACTACCGCATTGCATCCGCTGGGCCGCCGAGGTATGCCCAGCGACATCAGCCAAGCCGCGCTGTTTCTCGCCTCCGAGAGCTCGGACTTCGTTACCGGGACCGACCTGGTCGTGGATGGCGGCTTGACCATTCGCGCTCATCCCTGAGCCGGCTTCCCACGGGGATGCCGTTTAAGCGATCGTCACTTTCATTTTAATGATGCTTTCTGCCCTGCCTGGTAATACAATCGCTCGCTACGTGGGGTAGATCGATTGAAACGGCACAACCCTTTACTGAGTAGCGCGCTTCGGCGTGAGTTCCAGAAGGATCTGGAACTGTTCAAGCACTTCCTTCTGCTTCTTAACAACACCAGCCCGATTCGTAATGTCGAGTTGATGTGGCATGAGGAACAAGAGGAGTTGGAGCCCGATAAAGAGAGGTTCAGAAGCCGCGTCGGCACTGTAGACGCCTTGGTCCAGATCCAGCCGGCAGCGGCGCCCGGCAACCGGAACTCGCCAAGCACGTTGTTCTGCGACCTGGTGCATGGGTTCGGCGCTCATGAAGAGGAAACCTGCGCCCGTTCCGATGTCCCGGCGAAGCAGCGTTGCCGCCTGACCGGCTGCAGCCAGGTTTACAGCTGCCACGTAGGTCTTACCGATATTGCGGTTCCCGTCATCTGCGATGACCAATACCTGGGCACCCTGTTTTCCGGACAGATTCTGACTGCTCCGCCAACCCGGGAGGGGTTTCGCATCGTGCTCGAGGCTCTCCAAAGCCAGCCCCATATCAACCTCAAGAGCCTGGAATCGGCCTATTATCAGGTCCCGGTGGTCAGCCAGGCCCAGGTCGCCGAGATGGTTCACATCCTGGAACTCTTCGCGCGGTACATCTCCAATTCGTGGAAACGCCTGCGCATGATCGGCGAGTACCAGAGAAGCCATGACCGGGAATTAAGTCTGGACCGCAAAGAGTTGGCTTCCATCCTGCTCTCCGGCGATGTTGGCGATCCGCAGGAGGTCAGATCGCTGAGCCGCCGTGCCGGGCTGCCGCGTTTGCCAGTGCGGGTGCTGGTTCTTCAGATCGGCCACTTGTCGCCGGATTCTGCGCCGGGCAGCAGGGGGGCGATGACGCTCAACCGCCTGTCCCACGTTCTGGAAGACTTCTGCCAGGGTCTGCCCAACTGCCTGGCGACAGTCATCCGTCCCGGCGAACTCTGCCTCTTCACCAGTCAGGATGGCCGCAATCCCAGCCATCACCGGCTTTCGCTTGAGGAAATGGCGCAGAACGTTCTCGGCAAGCTGCGCTCGTTGGCGAGGGCGACGGGACGCATCGGCATTAGCGATGAACACCGCCACCCTGCCCAATTACTGAAAGCGTACCAGGAGGCGTGCGCGGCCCTGGAATCGAATGGCGCCTCGGTGGTGTTTTTCGGGGACCGCCAGCCGCATAAGGAGCAGGCTCCGGAAGTGATGGCGCGGCTGGTCAAAGGGCTGCGAAGCGGTTCCAGCATCTCCGCAGTGATGCACGAGTTTCTGGCCCTGGTCATGCCAAAAGATCGCACCCCGGCCGATATTCAGCGATCGCGCGCCTTGCTGACCTGGGCCATCGAGCATCTTGCTCTGGAAACCGTGGGCATCGGCCTGGATGCGAAGCAGGTCGCGCTTGCGAAAGAACAAGCCATCACCAGCCTGCTGCATGCACCCAGCCCGTTCAGCGCCTGCGAAGCGTTTCGCAGGTTTGCAGACTTCGTTTCCGGGCACATGGCTTCCGCCTTTGATCGGCGCGAACACAAGATCGTGCTGGCCGTGACCCAGGTGATCGAGGAGCTGGGAGCGGCCCAGATCACCATTCAGCAACTGGCCGCCGCGGTGCATCTTTCCTGCGGGCATTTGAGCCGTGTGTTCCGCAGGACCACCGGAATGACGCTGGAGCAGTTTCTGATCCGGCAGCGCATCGAATTGGCGAAACAGGCTCTACTGGATCCGCGCCTGAACGTGGCGGAAGTCGCCGAGCGCTGCGGTTTTTGCAACCCCGCCTACTTCGCATCGGTGTTCCGGAAGTACGTGAGTTGCACGCCCCGCGAATTTGCCAGCCAGCCTCACCGCTGGGAACCCTTCGGTCGCAACACGATCTTGCCCGGCCTGAGTGCCGCGTCTTAATTCTCTCTCCCGCGCAGTCAGGAGCAAGGCGTGCGTCGTATCAGTTTGATGCGGCGTTGCGGTTCAGCGCCTGGTTTTGTAACCTGGACCGCGAAGTGCTCTGCCCGGCCTCTCATCGGTGATCTTGCCGTCCAGCACCACCGCTTTGCCGTTCACCAGGACATCTTTCACGCCGACGGAAAAACGTAACGGGTCATTGTAGGTCGCGGTGTCTTGCACGGTCGCCGCATCGAATAGGACCACGTCGGCAAACATTCCAGGCCTGAGAATGCCTCGATCGGTGATTCCCACCCGGCTGGCGGCTTGTGACGTCATCTTGCGGACCGCTTCTTCCAGGCTCATGGCGTGCTCTTGTCGCACATACTCGGCCAGAATTCGCGTGAAAGTTCCGAAGGCCCGGGGATGGGCTTTGGTGGTGCTAAGCGGGCCATCTTCGGCTTGCGCGGGGGAATCCGAACCATAGGTGACCAGCGGGCTTGTGACTGCCGCGCGAACATCATCTTCGCGCATGATGGCAATGACCACCGAGCTGTTTCCGTGGTCCGCAATGGCGATATCCATTGCCGCATCTTTAGGATCCTTGCCCATAGCGCGGCCGATTTCTTCGAAGTTCATGCCTTCATACTTGCGCAGCTCGGGATTCACGACCTGGATCAGCGTCACTCCTTTCGCCCCGCCGGAACCAAGCCATTGGTTCTCCCACGTTGAGCTCTGCTCCTCCATTTCTTTTTTGGCGCGCGCGCGCTGCTCTGGATCCCTGAGTCTTTCGATCATCTTCTCGGTGCCGCCTTCCGAGACCCAGCTCGGAAAACACGCAGTCAGGCCGTTGGAGGCGCGAGTATACGGATAAACGCTGGCCGCGACATCGACGCCTCGGGACCGGGCCTGCTCGATCCGGCGGAGGACCTCGGGCATCTTCCCAAAATTCTCGCTGTAAGCCGTCTTCAGGTGCCAGATGGTCGTGGAGATGCCGGCGCGTCGGGAAATGGTGACCACTTCATCCAGAGAAGGGAAAATCCGGTCCGATTCCGAGCGTTGATGCGTGAAATAAACTCCGCCGTAACTTCGGGCAACTTTGGCGAGTTCAACAATTTCATCCGTGGATGCGAACGAGTCCGGCACATACTGCAAAGCCGTGCTCAAGCCGAATGCCCCCTGTTGCATTGCTTCCGCGACCAGTTGGCGCATCTGCTGCAATTCGCTCGGTGTCGCCGGGCGATTTTCCTTTCCGATCACGTAGGTGCGAATGCCGCCCGCCCCGGCAAATGTGCCGAGATTTATCGCCGGGTGAGCCCGGTCGAGGCGAGTTAAGTACTCATCCAGCGACCGCCAATCGAGCTTGACGCCATATTTTTCCGCGTCATCTTTCAGGTCCGCCAGCAAACGTTCATTTAGCGGCGCGATCGATGTACCCTCGCCGGTAATTTCGGTGGTGACTCCCTGCGTAGTTTTGCTGGCGGCGCGATTGTCGACCAGCAGGTTGAACTCCGACTGGCCCTGAACATCAATAAATCCGGGAGACGCCACCAGGCCGGAAGCGTCGATCCGTTTCTTCGCCCGGGCATCCTGCAAATCGCCCATGGCGGCGATGCGGTCGCCGGAAATCGCGATGTCCCCAACGAACCACGGCGCGCCGGTTCCGTCCACAATGCGAGCGCCGCTGATGATAATGTCGTAAGTGGTCTGCGCGCCGGCCGGCGCCAGAAAAACAAAAAACGTGCAAACAGCGATCAGGTAAAAATGGATCTTCCGTTTCCTACTCATCTCAATGTGTCCTTTGATTATTCACCAACCACTGCTTTGATCACTCGCAGGAAGTTCCCGCCCATGATTTTCTTGATGTCATCTTCGGTATAGCCGCGTTTCAGCAGTTCGGCGGTAAGGTTTGGCATCTTGGAAACATCTTCCAGGCCGCGCGGCACCAGGGATATCCCGTCGAAGTCGCTGCCTATGCCAACGTGATCGATTCCTGCAACCTTCACCATGTGATCGATACACGCGGCCGCGTCCTCCACCGTGGCGTGTCCCACCTGAATCTGCCCCTTGTCGCTGAAATACTCTTTTGCGGCGAACTGGTCGAGCGCGGCGCCGGTCAGGTTCGGTTGCATGGCATTCTCGCTGGAAACGGTTTTCTTCAACTCGTCGGCATCCTGTTGGTTCAGGAACGATGCCGCAAAGTTTACCCCGACAACGCCTCCGTTACGGGCAAGCGCGCGCAGCATATCGTCGGTCATGTTGCGCGGGACATCAGAAAGCGAGCGGCACGAGGAGTGCGAGGCGATCACAGGTTTGGCTGTGACTTGCAAGGCATCATAGAAGGTCTTGTCGGACACATGGGAAACATCGACGATCATGCCAATGGCGTTCATCTCGCGAACCACTTGCTTGCCAAACTCGGTCAGCCCGTTGTGTTCGGGCTTGTCCGTAGAGGAATCGGCCCAGTCATTATTGCGAAAATGGGTAAGCGTCATCGAGAGAATGCCCATGCGTCGATACATGCGCAGCACGGCCAGATCGTTGTCGATCTGGTGCCCGCCTTCCACGGTCAGCACGGCGGCAATCTTGTGCTGTCCCACGATGCGCTGAATGTCGCGCGCGCTGGTGGCAAGCTCGATCTGATCGGGATGTTTATCCAGTATTCCTTGCATCGCATCGCGCAGGTCCAGAGTGCGGCGAACCGCGTCCGCGCCCTTGTAGTACGTCGGCACCCAAAGCGCAAAGAAGGGAGCGTGGATACCGCCTTCCCGCAGGCGAGGGAGGTCGATCATTCCGTCCGGCAGGCGGTTCGCAAGATCCACGTTTTCGTAGATCACGTGCTGCACTGCGTCGTTGTGCCCATCAATGCCGAGCACGCTCTCCTGAATACGGTGTGCCCGATCAGCTGCGTTTTGCCCAACGGCCATGCAACCCACCAGGGCCAGCAATGCGAATGGCGCCAAAGCTTCTCTCATCCCTCTCCTCGTTGTTTTACCTGAGCGGAAGGTAGCGAAAACAAATGTTACACTTTCTCGCACAGTGCGGAGAGTGCTCGCGCTTTCCCTTCATTTCCGGATGCGTTCTCAGCGGCGGTTCAAGATCCTCGCACTGCTGGCGTCGTTTGCGGCGGCGGGCATTTCGTCCGCTCAGACGAGGTTGGTGGTGACCGTACCGGTGGCCGACATGTACTCGTCGGCCAGCGTAGACGTGGATGTGGTGTCGCAGGCAATTTATGGCGCCACGGTGGAGGTTCTGCAGAAAAGCGCAGGCTGGGCGAAGGTGCAAACCAACGATCAATACACCGGCTGGATTCGGCTGCAGGACACCATCGATTCTTCGAGTTCGGGCTATGCGATGTCCGGCAGGGTAGCCCAGGTCAGCAGCTTATTCGCCGGCCTGTATCGCGAAACGGATGTGACCTTGCATGCGCCGCTGGTGATTGTTCCCTTTGAAACGCGCCTCGAAATCATTGCCCAGGGGCAGGGTGACGCTTCCAGCTGGTATCAAGTCCGCTTGCCCGGCCAACGCACCGCCTGGGTTCAAGCTGGCGACGTCGACCTGGCGCCGCGCCGCTTGAGCATTGACGAGTCCATCCGCTTGGGACGCCGTTTTCTCGGCCTGACCTACGTGTGGGGCGGGCGCTCCAGTTTCGGCTATGATTGCTCCGGCTTCACGCAGATGCTGGTGCGCAGCCGCGGGATCACCATGCCGCGCGACGCCGATTTGCAGGCCGCATGGAGCGGGGCGATCGCCATCCAACGAAGAAAATTGCGCGCGGGCGATCTGCTCTTCTTCGGCAGCGATGCCGATCACATCACCCACACCGGAATGTTTATCGGACACGGCCACTTCATTCACGACACCACGTATGATCATCCGGGAGTTCAGATCAGCCGGCTCGGCGACCAGCCCTGGACGCACTTGCTGGTCGCTTGCCGGAGAATCAAATGATTGGGAATGGGCTCATAACCCGAGCTGCTGCGGTGTGTTTCCTCTCCTGCCTCGCCGGGTCGCAATCGCTGAACGCTGCGGATTCGGTTTCACCAGGGAAGATTGATTCCATTCTGACCTCGGCCGGGCTGAATTCGGCGGACCTGCCGGGCGCGGCAGTCGCAGTGCTGAAGGATGGACGCCCCTTATTCGAGCGCGGTTATGGCGTAACCGATCTCAAGACCCGGCATAAAATCGACGCCCGAACCAACTTCCGCCTCGCTTCCGTCACCAAGCAGTTCACCGCCATGGCAATCATGTTGCTGGTCCACGATGGCAAGCTGAGCTACGACCAGCGCCTGACCGATGTCTTCCCGGATTTCCCGGAGTATGGAAAGCGAATTACCATTCGCAATTTGCTGAATCACATCTCGGGCCTGCAAGACTATGAAGACTTGATGCCGGCAGCCAATCCCAATCTTCCGGTCGAGCAGCAGCAAATCAACGACGCCGGTGTACTCCAGTTGCTGAAGCGGCAGACATCCACCAGGTTTCCGCCAGGATCAAAGTGGGAGTACAGCAATTCCGGTTATGTCCTGCTCGGACTCGTCGTCGAGAAAGTTTCCGGAATTTCTTTTCCCGAGTTTTTGCACGATCGGGTTTTCGCGCCCCTTCACATGAGCCACACGGTTGCTTATGTGCGCGGCAAGAACAAGGTTGCCGGGCGGGCCTTCGGCCATACTTTCGAGAATGGAGCCTGGAAGCAGACCGATCAAAGTACCACTTCGGCCACGCTGGGCGATGGCGGCGTTTATTCCTCGCTCGAGGACTTGGCCAAGTGGGACCAGGCTTTACGCAAAAATACGCTGCTTAGCCGCATGGAAATGGAGCCTGCCCTAACGCCGGTGACCGTGCCGGGTGTGATCGGGCCGGATAATTCGCCCGCTCAGTACGGCTTTGGATGGTTCCTGAATCCGTACAAGGGACATCGCCGAATGTGGCACTATGGCGAAACCATGGGATTTCGGACCACGATCCAACGTTTTGTCGATGACCATCTCACGATCATTATTTTGTGCAACCGCGCGGATCAGAATCCATCCGGCCTTGCACTGAACATCGCCGACTTATACTTGCTCCCAAGTGCAAAACAATGATGAAGCCGTGGAGAACCATCTCAGCCTTAATCGCGCTGGCAATGCTCGGTTGCTTCGCTCCAACCGCAGTCGCACAGGCAGGTTCGGCGTCAGCCAGGAGCGGCAACAAGCCACAGGCCCTGTGGGATAAGTTGGAAGCGCAGATTCGCGACATCGACCGCGATCTCGATGGCGTGATGGGCGTGGCCATCGAGGATCTTGCGACCGGGCAGACGTTTTTCCTGCGAGCAGACGAAATATACCCGCAGGCAAGTTCCATCAAAATTACGGTTCTCGCCGAACTTTATCATCAGGCGCAGCTCTCCGCGGAAGGCGCTTCCGGCAAAGCCAAACTGACGGATCCTTATACGGTCGATGCCAGGGACCTGGTTCAGGACAGCGACATCATGCTCGGGCTAACTCCCGGAGTTACACGGCTTACCAACCGCGACCTGGCGACGATGATGGTTGCCGTCAGCGACAACTCCGCCGCCAACGTGCTCATCGATCGAGTGGGCATGAGCAATGTGAATGCATTGCTCGACAGTCTCGGTCTGACCCATACGCGTCTGCAACGCAAGATGATGGACCTCAAGGCCGCCGCTGAGGGCCGCGAGAACATTTCTACCCCTCGGGAGATGACGGCGCTGCTGGAGCAGATTTACCGCGGCAAAGTTTTGAATAAAGAAATGACCGCCGAGTTTTTAAAGATGCTCAGCACGCACAAAGACAGCCCGATCTCGCGCCACTTGCCGGAAGGGGTACGCAGCGCCGATAAGCCGGGAGAACTGGAGGGTGTACGCGCAGACTCGGGAATCGTCTTCGCGGAAAATCGTCCCTACGTGATCTCCGTCATGACCACGTATTTGCACAATGAGCGCGACGGGGAAGAGGCCATCGCGAAAATTTCCCTCGCCGCCTACAGCCTGTTCGATCGCCTGGGACGGGCGTCGGAGTACGGCCGCGTAGTCTCCACCAGCAACGGCAGCAACGTACATTGAATCGCATGTCCCCCGCTTCCAACCTGCCCGAATCCATGATGGGCATCACCCTTCGCAAGCTCGCCCAGCCGGAAGAAATGCGGGTGTGCGTTGACCTGCAGAAGGCAGTCTGGGGTTTTTCGGATCTGGAGGTGGTGCCGCATCGCCTTTTTGTGGTCGCCAGCCGGACCGGGGGGCAGGTGATCGGCGCCTTCGAGGGCGAGAACGCAATTGGTTTTCTTCTGGCCTTCGCGGCCTATCGGGATGGCGGGCTGTACCTGCACTCCCATATGGCGGCAGTTCTTCCCGCATATCAGAATCGCGGGATTGGCAGGGAATTGAAGCTGGCCCAGCGCGAGGACGCACTCTCCCGTGAGATCAACTTGATCGAGTGGACATTCGACCCGCTGCAGCTGCGCAATGCCCACTTCAACATTGCGCGCCTGGGCGTCATCGTTCGCGAATATCTCCCCAACCTGTACGGCCGGACCACCAGCCCGCTTCACCATGGCCTGCCCACCGACCGCCTGGTCGCGCAGTGGTGGATCAAGGAGTCTCGCGTCCAAAAAATCCTGTCGCCGGACGGTTCGGCCAGTCCCCCGGGGCAGGCGCAAGTCTCTATCCCGAGAAACGTGCTCGAGATTTGCGAGCACGATCCCGCGAAGGCGGCGCATTTGCAAGCGCAACTTCGGCGGCAATTTCAACGCGCCTTCCACGACGGCCTGGCGGTCACCGGTTTCGCATTGGATGATGACAGCGGCAATTACCGGATGGAACGCATATGAGGATCGAATCCATTACCCTGCGCCAATTGCAAATGCCCCTGAAGTCGAGGTGGTGGCCGGCCCGCCGGCTCTCCATGCCCTCTGTGCTCCTCGGTGGTTAATGTTTTTCCCCAAGGACTCTCATAAACTCAAAAGCAATGACCAACTCGCACGGGGCATTCACACCCGCGGAACTCCGCAAGCTGCGCGGTCTGAAGGATCCGCATGGCATCCAGCGGTTGCTCGATCATCAGCCCTACCATCTCGCGGATACGGCATGGTCGCCGCGAAGAGTGCTGCGCGAGCATACGTCCCACTGCTTCGAGGGCGCCATGTTCGCCGCCGCTGCGCTGCGCGTGAACGGATACCCGCCGCTGGTTATCGATCTTGAAGCCGAGCACGACACCGATCACGTGATTGCCGTCTACAAGCAGCACGGCCACTGGGGCGCCATTGCCAAATCCAACTACACTGGCTGCCGCTACCGCGAGCCGGTGTATCGCACCTTGCGCGAATTGGCGATGAGCTATTTCGAAGTGTACTTTAACCTCCGGCGCGAACGATCGCTGCGCACGTTTTCGAATCCTGTAAACCTGGCTCGCTTCGACCGCCTCGACTGGATGACCACCAGCCAGCCGCTCTGGTTCATCGCCGAATATCTTTTCACCATCCGCCACTTCCCGCTTCTGAAGCCGCACATGGCCCGGCGCCTGCACCGCCTCGATGACCGCTCGTTCCGTGCCGGATGCCTCGGCCGCGCCCAGAAATAACTGCCAGCCACTCTCGGTGAGTGGAGAACTTAGAACGTAAATTCCGCCGCCAGCTGAATCCCTCGCGGCCCGCCGCCGCCAAGGAATGGATTTCCCACCCCCACGTCGCCAGTAGCCACGATGTGGTATCCACCGTTGCCCACCTCGCGGTTCTTTCCCGCCGGAACATTGAAACCGCACCCACAGGGAGAATTCGCGTTGAGATTCGCCCCCGGGTCGGCCACGAATGCCGGCAGGAAAGGATTAGCGAAGTTTGGATGGTTCAGGATGTTGAAGAACTCCGCGCGTAACTGCATGCTCAATCGTTCGGTTAAAGCCGTTGTTTTATACAGCGCAAAATCCCATTGCTTGAAGGTGGGCCCGACCAGCATATTCCGTCGCTCATTTCCAAAGTGGCGAGTACCGACCGCGCAGTCTCCCGAGGTGCCGGTGAGAGAACTGTTGTCAACCGTCACCGTGCACGGAATAGCAAAAGAGCTTAGCTGGATGTAGTTGAACGGATCGCGCTTGTGATACACAATCGGACCGATCACGTCGGGGCGATCGTCACCTTCGCCGCTGCCGCTGAAGTCATCTTCGAAGTTGTAGTTGAACTGGAACGGCTGGCCGCTCTGCATCGCGATGGTGCTGGAGAAGCCCCACCCGTTGCGCAGCTTGCTCGATCCTGACTGGGGAAGATCGTAGGCAAGAACCCACGAGAACCGGTTCGGCACATTGAAGTTCGAAGGGCCGTACTCGAGACTTGGCCGCGTGCTGTCGTTCGGCTGTGCCGCATTGTTTTCAAAGTCCTCGCCATCGCTCGCCGTGTCAAGCGACTTCGACCAGGAATAGTTCACGATCGACGTGATTCCTCGCCAGTTTGTAACCCGCACGCTGGCCTGCAACGCGTTGTAATTCGATTTGGCCGTGGATTCCTCCTGCATCAGGTAGAAAGTCCAATAAGACGGGTTGTTTCCGCCGAATACGCCGCCGTACGTCCTGGGAACGCCGTAGGAATCATTACAGCCGCATGCCAGATCGTCCGCTTTGATCGCCGCCTGGCTGGGCTGGTTAAGATCGCGAAACCGGAAGAGCCTATGACCCTGCGAGCCGACATAGCCGAGCTGCACGGCCACGTTCTTTCCAAACTGATGCTGGAGATTCAGATTGTAGTTCTCCATATAGGGCGTCCGGATGTGCCGATCCACGGCAAAGGCATCGCATTCCAGATTGCCGCAGTTTGGAGCGTTGTCATAGATCGGCACGCCGCCCAGGATAGTTCCCCCGCTGGCTGTGGCGGGCTGAATCTGCGCCGGCCCCACCGGGTTGTAAGCGGGACCTGGATCGAAGAAGGGCGGATAGGGGAGATGCCCCAGGAACATGTCTTGGGAAACTGCGTCGTAGAACATCCCCCAACCGACTCGCAGAACCGTAGTCGCCTTCCCGGTTGGATCCCAGGCCAGGCTGAGGCGTGGAGCAAAGTTTCGGTAATCCGGCTCATAGAGCCTGCTCAACCCTGGTTGTCCCACCTGGGTCAGCGTAAAGGTCTGGTTCACAGGATCAAGTGCGGTAACGTTGCTGAAAAGGTGGTTCTTTTCGGCAACCACGCCGAAATAATCCCACCGCAATCCGTAGTTCAATACCAGCCGTGGGTTGAGATGGAAAGTGTCTTGAACATAAAACCCATAGTTATTTTCGAAGGTATGTCGCAACGTATTGCCGGAGTATTGAAACCCATTACTCAAATCTCCCATGATGAAAGCGTTCAGGTCCGAGAACCGCATCCGCCCACGGGAATACTTGTTAAAGCGCTGCTGAATGCTCGTGCGGCGAAACTCAAAACCGAACTTCAGATCGTGCTTGTTCAATTTCCAGGAAAAGTTATCGATGAACTGATTGTTCGAATCCACCCGGCTGCGCGGATCCCCGGAAGTCGCTCCCGGCTGCGCAAAGAAGCTGCTGCCGCCGGTCGGCGTGACCGAAACCAGGGTGATCGGAAGACCGGAATCGTGCAGCCCCGATCCCGAGCATTCTGCCGTCGAGCTTGCCGCGCACAAACCAATCGAGCTCGGATGGAAATTCTGATCTTCGGCAAAGAACCCTTCGGCGAAGCGGTTCCATCCCAAGCGCGCCTCATTGACCTGGGTGGCGCTCAGCGTGTGTACGTAAGAGATTGCAACCAGCTGAACTCGTGTGGGTGTAACTGTGTTGAAACCGGGCAACTCTCCACCGGACGCAGTCAGAGCCAGCGGGAACGACTGCGTGCTGTCGCCGAAGAAGTAGCGCCCGGTAAGCAGATTGCCGCTGTTGAAGTTGTGATCGATTTTCGCTATCACGCTGCTCAGATTGTTGTACGAAGGCGTGATCAGCGAGGCGTTCGGTCCATTCGGACAACCCGAATTGGTGCTGGTCCTGCCCGCAATATTGGGCGCGGGCCAGAATTTCAACATGGCCGTCGTGACCGGATTCGGTGTCCCACCGCCCGCCACGATCGCCGCCTCGTCCGCCGCCACCACCGCAGGGTCGGGCACACAGGCGTCGGTTACTACCCCCACCCGTTCCCTCTGGCCTTCATAATCGAGATAGAAGAACGTTTTGTCTTTCACAATGGGTCCGCCTAACGAACCGCCAAACTGGTTGTTGTGAAATGGCGCGCGCTTGTTCTCCACGTTGAAGTAATTCCGGGCATCCAGCGCGTTGTTGCGAAAATAATCGAAAAACGTGCCATGCAGAGCGTTGGTTCCGCTCTTCGTCACAATGTTGACAGTCGCCCCGGCATTGCGTCCGTATTCGGGCATGAAATTGGACGCCACTTGCAACTCCTCAATGGCGTCGACCGGCAGAATTGTCGCCGGGGTCCCAAACACGCCGGCCTCGTTGATCGCGGGATCATTGCGATACCCATCGTTCATGTCGGTTCCGTCGAGCAGGAAATTGTTCGAGCGCCCTCGCGCCCCGTTCATGGAGAAAATCCCGAAAGACCCGGGCGAATCCGTGATCTCATCCGGCGAGCCGGAAACCCCCGGCGTCATGAAGATCATTTTCTGGAAGTCGCGTCCGTTCAGCGGAAGATCTTTCGCTTCTCCCGCCGTAAAGGTGTTGCCCAGGGTGTCGGTCGTGGTTTCCACTTGCGGCAACGTCTCTCCCGCGACTTCAACCACGGTTGCTACTTGCCCCGCCTTGAGCGCCACGTCCACCCGCTTCTCCCCGGCCACGTCGACAGCCACGTTCCTTGTCTCAGAAGTCTGGAACCCGCTCTGTGAAACCGTGACCAGGTACGTTCCAATCGGTAGCTCAGGAATCGCGTAGCTGCCGTCGGCGCTGGTCGTGGTGCTGCGTTCGAGACCCGTATTTACGTTGTGCACCGTCACCTTCGCCCCGGAAACCAGTGCCCCTTGCGGATCGGTCACCGTGCCCAGAATGGTCCCGCGAAAGGTTTGCCCGGGTAATGCCGTCGAAAGGAGAAGCAAGAAACCCAAAAGTCCCAACCGCAGCTTCATAACCGCCTCCCTGGTGTGAACGAGTTCGGCCAATGGCAGGGGATTGTAGCGCAGGTGGATGACCGTCTTCCAGCGAACAAAACTGTCTTGGCCATTCCGCAAGAGGCGTCGCTAGACAACTGCTGCAGTGAAACGTTGTGGCTGTCGCAACAGCTGTTAATCGAACTGGTTCACGCGTAACGGGGAGAATTGCCGGAGAGAAAAAGCGTCCGCGAGATATTAGAAGCGAGAAGCGAGAAGCGAGAAGCGAGAAGCGAGAAGCGAGAAGCGAGAAGCGAGAAGCGAGAAGCGAGAAGCGAGAAGCGAGAAGCGAGAAGCTAAAAGCGAGAAGCTAGAAGCTAGAAGCTAGAAGCTAAAAGCTACCCCGCCGCGCACCGCCCGCGCCGACTGCACGAGATACACCGTGCGCCCGTCCTGGCCAAAGACTGGAACGTAGCCTTGCGCCAGCAGGTTGCGGATTTCGACGAGCACGTCCATGTGGCCGGGCAGCGACGCCGTGCCCGGAATCGGCTGGCGGAAGAAAATATCCAGATAAGGATCGGCCTGACCCGCGGAAGCATTGAACATGTCCACCGGGGTTAACGCGCGGCCGCTTGTCCAGCCATACGACGCGATCCACCGCGTCTTGGTGCCGGGAGCCTGCCCGCTCAACTTGGCCGCAACCATGTGCCGGTAGCGCACAATGCTGCCCGTGCGAGCATCGCGCAACAAAGGCTCGTTGGAATTCAGGTCCAGGACCCCGCCGAAGCCATAGTCCATCGTCGCGGTCACATCGGAGGTCAGCTTGCGTTCCAGCACCAGCCGCATGCCCCGGGTTTCGAGGTCGCGCCCCTGGTAGGTAAATGTCCCCGAGTAGACGTCCGGCAGAATATCTCCCTCGGGGCCGGTGAATTCGCCCACACCGGTCAGCGCGGGATTCACCACCCGGTCGTTGTACATCGCCACCTGCATGCTGGTGGCGCCCTCGCGGTGCGAAAGCGAAACTTCCTGGTGATGCGCTTTCTCGATGGTGGGCGAATAGTCCGACATACTCATGCGCGGATCGGTTTCGCTCAGGTCCGCGGGCGCCGATTCGAAGCCCTTCTCGGCGCGCCGGTCAGGCCGCGATGTCGAATACTTGTACTCCACCACCGTATCCGTGGAAAGATGCGCCGCGATCGACCCATAGGGGCGCATGGCCGTCACCTTGCCCATGAACTGAATGCTCTGCAATTCGCTGCCGAACTTCAGCTCGAAAATGTCGCCCAGATTGATGTCGTCCGACATCGCCAGCGCCAGCGCCTGCAGGTTGGCATCGCGCAGGCCGAGATCCGGCGTTGAAAGCCGGCGCATGGTAAACGAAATCTCCGGGCTGGAACCGTTCACCATGCGGTGCTTGTACGACGCGCGCACCACCGCGTTCGGAAGGCCGGGTCCGTAGCCCACATTGCCGCCAACATTCAGCGTGTCCGACGCGAAGAATGATTTCTCGACGCGGAAAGCCGTGCTCATGCCGGAAACCGATCCGAAGCCTTGCGAAGGTGATCCCGCCAGGAAAGACAGCGTTCCGCGGAAGTCCGGTCCCGGTTCCGCCTTGGCCACCATCGCCGGCGAGCCATCGGGAAGGATGCGCAGCACCGGGCGATTTGCCGTCGAGCGCAGCACCCAGTTCCAGTCGCCGTCGTCCGCCGCCCCCCGCCGGGGAGAGAACTGCACCGCGTCGAATAGCGTGCTCAGCGTCAGGTTCAGAAGCACGTTGGCGCCCGCCTTCGCCGCAATCTTCTCCCGCAAAGTCGGCAGAAACGCGGGAGCTGAAACTTTCACGCTGTAGGTTCCGGGTACAAGCCCGTGAACGGAGAAGAAGCCCTTGTCATCCGTAAACACCCGCAGGCTCTGCAGCGCGCTTCCCAGCACGTCGACGGCTGCACCCATCTGCGGAACGCCGCCCCCATTGCGCACGTATCCGGAGATCGTGGCCGTCCGGTTTGCAGACCAGGCGGGAAGCGTCAACCCCAGTGCAACCACGATGTATCCGAGCTTGCGGATGTTCAAGGGACCTCTGTAACGCGGGCCTCTCGCCCGCGGAGCTACTACTCGACCTCAAACGTTGCTGAGGGGGCAACCGTCTGCTTCGACAGGTTGTCGCTCACTTTGATCTCAATCTTATACACCCCGGGGCCGAGATTTGACGAGGCCACCGCCTTTTGCAGCGTGACCTGCTCGCCCACATTGCCCATTTTTTCCGAAGAATCCACCGCATGCACGATCGGCTTGTTGGTCGCGGCATTCACGATGTCGTACTCGAACGTCGCCGAGGGTTTGTGGGTCTTGTCGTCGACCGTGAGGTTGTATACCTGCATCCAGAAGTTTACCTTCTGTCCGCGCTTGAAGACCGCCGGCTTGCCGTCCGTGGCAACACGCGGTCGTACCTTGGTATTACCGATCACGAACATTCCCGTGCCCACGCTGTTGGTCGGAACCGGCTCCACATCATCGGCCACGATCAGCGAAGAACTCGCCAGCTTGTCGTCCGAAAAATCCGGAACAATGATCCCGCGGCTGATCGTGCCCACTCGATCGCCATTCACGTCTTTTAAGACCACATCCAGCTTGTATCGCCCGGGATGCAGGGGCACCGATTTTGAATAAATCTTCGACGCCTCAGCTTCCCGCGCCAGCAGTTCTGAGGGAATGTCGGCGGAAACCGTGTCTTCGAAGGTCTGCACCACCTTGCCCGTCAAATTGCTCAAGCGTCCAAAAATGTTCACCACCCCGTGCTGCACACCGTCTTTATCGTTGAAGGTGATGTCACGGTTCTTGATTTGCACCGTGATCGGCACCATCACCGTGTCGTTGGTGATCTTCACAAAATCCGTGCGGACCACGAACGGCATGGGATTGTACGTGATCGTGTGCCCAACCGCCTCTTCCAAATCCTTGAACTTGACGGGAGGCGCCGCATTCAACTTTGCATACTGCTCCAACCGGTCAAACTCCTTGCTCTGGAGCTCGGTAGCCATCCCCGGCCCAACTCCCAGCCGCTCCAGTCCGCCTCCCGAAAACCGGTCTGTCTTGCTTGCCATGCCCATCTGCTCGTACATGGTGAGTCCGGCGCCCGGCACCATCAGCAGTGCGTCCTTCTCACTCCGATCCAAAGTCATGTGGTAGTCGCCGCACATGCAGGTGTCCACGAACTCGATGATGACCTGCTCGCCGATGTTGTCGATGTGGCGATAGCGCCAGTCTTCGAAGGGGAAAGTAGAAGTCTCGCCGCCGCCTTCTTCCATGGGGCGCTCGTAGGAGCCGCCGGAGGGATGCGATTCGATTTCGTCAGGAGGACCGAACACGATGTAGATCCTGCCGCGGTCCGTCTTCCAGCCCGGAATTCCAGCCGCAAAGTGTTCGTTGGCGTACTCGATGCGGCGATAGTGCTCGTCTTTGAATTCGTTGTCTTCGCTGTCCGGATTAGGATTGCGGCGGTCCCAGAACGCCTCGATGAATTTATCGCGCTCCTCGTCGTTGGAAAGTTCCAAGAAGGCCTTGCGCTCCTGATCGGTAATGATGTAGGCCACATCCTGGTTGAGCCAGGTCTTGTACGGGTCCTTCAATTCGTGCTTGAGCGAGCGGGCATTCTGCTTTCTGCGCTTTTCGTCGATCGGCCGTTTGAGGGGATCTCCCGATTGATCCTGTGCCTGGTCGGCCTTGCCCGGGTCGGCTTTGGCCTGCTCGGATTTCGCCTGATCGGAAGCCGTCTTGTTCTGGTCGTCGGCGGCTTTCAGGGTGACAGCCGAGCCCAGTCCCAACAGAACCATGACCACGACAGACGGGAGAATACGCGCTAACCAAGCAGAACGGGACATAACAGACACACTCCTTCAGACACACTGGGCTTCAACATTTTATGTCTTTGGAGAGGCGAAAACAAGACGTGGGCGCCTTCCAGCATAGAGGTAGGGGTAGGTCCCTAAAAAAGCAGATTCGGCGGAAATCCTGATGGTTGTACGTGGGTTTGCAAAATTCCGGCCGGACCCGCCCCATGGCGGATTTTGGCGTTTGCGGCCAGGATTTTGGGCTCGGATTCCAGGGGCTCAGGTTATATCCGGCATTGCTGGGTGGCCGCCGTAAGACATGATCGGCGCCATGCAAAACTGGGAACCCTCTGCGTTCTTCGCTTGTCTATAAGGACTATAATTTCGGAAGCTGCTTCTAAGCGCCAATCGCAGTGAACTTTTCATCGGTGGTCGTCGTACCTCGTGATGTTGGGCTTGGGACAAGCGCGACGAGAAGGCGATCGATCCACTCGGTGTCGCAGACGTTATCGAGGTCAGATATAAGCCCGCCACCCCAAAGTTGCAAGGCACGCAACTTAGGATGGGGAACCCGTCCCGCAAGGCAACGTCCAAAGGCGTTGTAACCAAAGCCCGCGTGGCTCGTCCAACGACCTAGGACTGGGAGCGCACATTGTCCCAGAGGCAGCAGGAGCAAAGCATGGTCACCACCGCAGAAGTCATCAGCATCTCCCAGCCACAGGAATTCACGCCCCCGGAATCCTGCATCATCTGCACCCAGGACCTGTGGAAGACCTACGACATGGGTTCGGAGCAGCAGGTGCACGCGCTGCGCGGAGTGAACCTGCAGATCCGCCGCAATGAGTACGTGGCCATCATGGGCCCCTCGGGCTCCGGTAAATCCACGCTGATGAACCTGATCGGCTGCCTCGATTCGCCCAGCCAGGGCCAGTACTGGCTCAATGGGCAACAGGTCAGCGAACTGGATGACGACGAACTGGCGCGCATCCGCAATAAGGAAATCGGATTTGTCTTCCAGACCTTCAACCTGCTGGCGCGCGCCACCGCGCTGCACAATGTGGAACTGCCGCTGATTTATGGCGGCGTGCCGTCAGCCGACCGGATCGAGCGCGCGAAAGAAGCGCTGGCGGCCGTGGGCATGGAGGCCCGCATGAGCCACAAGCCCAACGAACTCTCCGGCGGACAGCGGCAGCGGGTGGCCATTGCGCGCGCGCTGGTCAACAAACCTTCCATCATTCTCGCCGACGAACCTACCGGAAACCTCGACTCCCAGACCGGCACCGAAATCATGGCGCTCTTCGACCGCCTGCACGCGGAGGGAAACACCATCGTGCTGGTCACCCACGAGCATGACATCGCCGAGTACGCCCACCGCGTGATCCATATCAAAGACGGCGTGGTGGCGCGCGATGAAGTGAAGAAGTAACGGTAGCAGGTTCCAGACCCAGAGCGTCGCGCAATAAAACGGCCGGACTTGCGTCCGGCCCTGAGCTTCAGATTTCTCCGTGACTCCGTGGTGAACAAATCTCTGTGTGAATCAGTCCGTGCTGCTGGCGTTGCGAACGGGAAGCGGCGCCGGCTTCTGAGCGAAGAAGTTGTGGTCGTAGAGGTCGCGGTACATGTGGCCGGCGATTTCGGCGGCTTTGGGGCCGAAGGTGGGGCGTCCGCCTTCTAAGAAGACCACCACCACAATCTTGCCGTAGGCGGTGTTGGCGTAGCTGCCAAACCATCCGAAGCGCGTGCCCGCGCGCGAGCACGTCCCGGTTTTGCCCAGCACTTCCTCTTCGTTGAAGTTCGCCAGCAGGCGGCGGGCGGTGCCGTACTCGACCGCTCCGGCCATGCCGTCGGAGATCTCAGGAATCAGGCCGGCGATGTCGAGATGGCGCTTCACGATGGGCTGGAAGTTCGCCACTTCCGCCGGCGTGGTCGGATGCTGCAGGTAGTACATGGTGCCGCCGTTGGCCATGGCGGTGATCAGCGAGCCCAGTTGCAGCGGCGTCATCGAAATGCCTTCGCCGAAAGAGCACATCTTGCCGACCCCGCCGAGCTTCGCGGGAATGGCTTCCTCGGGATACACACCCGGAGTTTCGCCGGGAATGTGGTATCCGGCAAGCTCGCCGAGCCCGTAGAGGTGCGCATAGTGCGCCACCTTTTCGAATCCGAGCTGGCGGCCGAGCGCTTCAAAATATGCGTTGTTGGAGTGCGCCAGCGCGAGCGTGAGATTCATGTGCCAGCGCCCACCCAGCCGCACCTGCGTTTCCTTGGTGATGATGCCTTCCCGGAGCGCGGCCAGCGCGACCGAGAGCTTGATCGTCGAGCAGGGCTGCGCGCCGCTCGAGAGCGCCATCTTCTGATTGACCATGGCGAGAATGCGTCCGCTGGTGGGCTCGATGGCGACCACCGTGCCGTTCATGTTGCCCATGGCGTCAATCGCGGCCTGGCGCACGACCGGATCTTCGCCCGCGGTGATGTCGCCGTCGGTAATGTCATCGGCGTAAGAGCTGGCGTAAAAGCGTTCGTAGTAATGATGGCGTTTGAGCGAAGCCACGGTGCGCGAGCGCACCCGGCGGCTCCGCGCCAGGTGATGCATGTGGCGCCGCGCCCGCTGATTTTCCGTGACCTTGCGCTTGCGCGTGGCGGTCAGGGAACGCGTGTTGATGGTGGCGGAGAATCCTGGCTGGGCAAGTAACAGACTGGAAACCATGACGACGAGCAGGCGAGTCAATCTGCGAACGATCACTTCCCTATCCCTGTTGCCGGATTTCACAGCTACTTAGATTGCAAGAAGGCTGCCAGCGGCTCCTAAGTGCAAGAAAGTTTCTGTAATGTCTTGATCTTAGGCGGTTTGCTGCAGCAGGCGCAATGAAAAATTGTTTTTCTGGGTAACCAGGCGGATTCAATGTAAGTAGAAGTGGAGCAACGGGTTGCGGGAGAATGCGCGATGGGGAGAGCACTTTGGTAATCGGGGAGGATGTTACTTCTAAGTTAATAAATGTGCAGGCAATTGCACAGGGTAGGCGTCAGGCTGCACGCTTCCGGCGTCAGGCTCGGACTTCCGACTTCAGACTTCAGAAATCAGAAATCAGAAATCAGGCTTCAATAAGTCAAAATCCCCACCCTAAGCCGCACAAAACGCGGCTTAAGGATGGGGCACCCCGATCGTTGAAAGTTCTTTTCCGGTTCCGCCTACTTTTTCATCTCCGGCATTTCGGCTGCGGTCTTGGCGGCTGCGGCATGTGCAGCGCCTCCGACCGGGACCATGGCGTGCGCGTACGGCGTATTCGCCCACATCAGATACGGTTTGGCGGGGTCGGCGTCGGCGGAGTCAGGAACGCCTAGCGACTTAGCTGCGGGTCCAACAACCATGATGTGCGGCCCGGTCACCACCCAGTGGTTGTCGGCGGTTTTCTTGGTGGCGGTGGGATCGGTGTTGCTGGCGCCTTTATCGCCGGCCAGCATGTAGGTGATGCCCAGCTTGTCGGGCGGGTTCTGCTTCTTCATCATGGCGTTGAAAAACTCCATGGAGTTGGCGTCGGCGCACATTTTGTTGCCCATCATGATCAGGCAGTTGAAGCCGTTCTTGCTGTCGCGGAGCGTCTTCATGCTGCCGTCATCCTGCAGGCGCACCACTCCGGCTTCTTTGGCGATGGCCCGGGGAGCGGCGGAGAGCGCTTGAGCGCTGTATTGGGCATCGGAGAGCCCGGCTTTGGCGCTGTGGTGCATTGGCTTGGTTTCGCTTTTCTCCTGGGCTGCGGCGAGAGTGACGATCACGAACACAGAGACTGCAATGGCGAGAATTTTTGTGAACCCACGCATATCGCCTCCTGAGGTGCTGAGTTTTCTGGCGGAATTCTGGCGGGGGTATTGTAGCGCGGGATGACACAAAGATTACGGCAAATAGACAAAAGCCGGTGAGCAACCGGCCTTTGGAGATTCCTGGAGTACTGCACCACGCCTCAGAAACAATCTAACGCTATCACGCCCAGATCGTTGCCGCCCAACATGGGAAATCAAAATCCCCACCCTAAGCCGCAGAGAACGCGGCTTAAGGATGGGGCCCCCTTGATACAAAAGAGGCCGGACAGGAAGGTCCGGCCTGACAGATCAGATCGCGTCGTTGCGTTTGCGCAGGAAGGCTGGGACGTCCAGGTCTGCCTGCTCGAAATTGGCAATCATCGCACTGCGCATGCTGTCGAGCGCGATCACGTCGGCGGAGACTGCTGCTCCTCCGCTTACGGCGGCCGCTGCCGGCGCAGCTTGGGCTTCTTCCATCACCATGGGCGGAGGCTCGGGGATGGAGTCGAAGTCATCGGTCGCGGTGTTGACGACGAAGCCCGTTGCCTCGGTCTTGCGGCGCGGGCGGTCTTCCTCCTTGAAACCGGTGGCGATGACCGTGATCTTTACCGCATCCTTCATCTTCTCGTCGAGGACGGCGCCGAAGATGATGTTGGCATTGTCGTCGGCGGCGTTTTGGATGATGCTGCAGGCTTCCTGGACCTCGGCAAGCTTGAGCGAGGAAGAGCCGGTGATGTTGATCAGGATGCCGCGCGCGCCGTCGATGGCTCCGGCTTCGAGCAGCGGCGAGGCGATAGCTTTCTGGGCGGCTTCCGTGGCGCGGCGGGAGCCGTTAGCGGCGGCGGTGCCCATGACGGCGTAGCCCATGCGCGCCATGATGGCTTTCACGTCGGCGAAGTCGCGGTTGATGATGCCGGGGATGGTGATGATGTCCGAAATCCCCTGCACGCCCTGACGGAGAATGTCGTCGGCGACGCGGAACGACTCAAAGAAGCCGGCGTCCTGGGCGACGGCGAGCAACTTCTCGTTGGGAATGACGATGGTGGTGTCGACCGAATCCATGAGTTCGGCGACGCCGCGCTCGGCTTGCTGCATGCGGCGCTTGCCTTCGAAAGCGAATGGCTTGGTGACCACGGCGACGGTGAGCGCGCCCATTTCGCTGGCGAGCGAGGCGATAATCGGCGCAGCGCCGGTGCCGGTGCCGCCGCCCAGTCCGGTGGTGACGAAGACCATGTCGGCGCCTTCCATGGCTTCGATGATCTTGTCGGAATCTTCCAGAGCGGCTTTGCGGCCCACTTCGGGGTTGGCCCCCGCTCCCAGACCATTGGTGAGCTTCACGCCCAGCTGGATTTTCATGGGCGCCCGCGACATGCGCAGCGCCTGCAGGTCGGTGTTGGCGACGATGAATTCGATGCCGTCCATGCCGGCTTCGATCATGCGGTTGACGGCGTTGCCGCCGCCGCCACCCACGCCGATCACCTTGATGCGGGCGTCATTGCGCGTGTCGTCGGTGTAGTTGATGCGGATTTCGTTGCTTTCCTTTTTCATGGCTCACCTCGTGAATTCGTCGTGCGTCCCACGTCGTGCCTCGTTCGCCCTTCATCCCCGGTCGTCGGCTTCTAGCTGCCAGCTTCTAGCCACCAGCAATCTGTTTGTCCGAACCTGGTTGCTGGCAGCTGGGAGCGAGCGGCTGCTTTATCCCACCAGCATCGCTTTCAGCTTCGAACTCCAGCGCTCGTCCTGGGCGCCGCGGGCGGTGCGGGCGCGGTGGCCGTAGGCCACCATGCCCAGGACCGTCGCAAATTCCGGCTCCGCCAAGGCGCTCGGCATCTTCGCGATCGGCACCGGCCAAGCCATGCGAATGGGCTTGCGCAGAACCGAGTCCGCGATATCCATGATTCCCGGCAGTCGCGCGGCGCCCCCGCTGAACACCATTCCCGCCGCGCACACTTCCAGCATTCCCGCGTGCCGGAGGTTCTCGCGCAGCATCTCGAACAATTCGCGCGCTCGCGGCTCGAGAATTTCCCCCACCATGCGCTGCGAAACCAGGCGCGAGGGGCGATCGCCAACCGAGGGCACTTCCACTTCATTGCCTTCGGGGATAAGCGTGACAATGGCGTGGCCAAAGTTCTTCTTGATGCGCTCGGCTTCGAGAATGGGCGTGCACAGTCCCACCGAAAGATCGCTGGTGAAATGGTCGCCGCCAATTGGCAGCACCGCGCTGTGGGCGACCGCGCCTTCCTCGATGACGATCACGCCGGTCGATCCTGCGCCGACGTCGACCAGGCAGATGCCCAATTCCCGCTCATCCGAGCGAAGAACGGAATCGGCGCAGGCGAGGGGTTCGAATACAGTGTCATCGACGTGAACGCCGGCGCGATTGACCGCGGTTACGACATTCTGCACCGCCGAAGTGGCCGCGGAAATCATGTGCACGCGCACTTCCAGCCGGGTGGCGATCATTCCGAGAGGATCGTGCACCCCGGACTGCTCGTCGAGGATGAATTCCCGCGGGAGCAGGTGGAGAACTTCCCGGTCAGGCGGCAACTGAATATTGCGGGCCTTTTCGACTGCCTGGCGGATTTCGTCGCGGCCGATCTCGCGGGCGCGGCTGAAGACCAGGCCGCCGTGCGTATTGATGCCGCGCACATGCGAACCCGCTACGCCCAGGACAGCGCGTTCCACCGGGAATCCGGCGCTGTCTTCGGCTTTCTCCACTGCTTTCTGGATCGAGGCGACGGCTTTTTCCAGGTCGACGATGATGCCCTTGCGCGAGCCGCGCGAGTCGGCGAGACCGTGTCCGCGGTAGCGCAGGCCGTTGTCGGTGATTTCCACCACGAGGACGCAAGTCTTCGCGCTGCCTACATCAATCGCGGTCAAGAAGTGCTCATGCGGCTTGGGCATGGTTAACGGGGTTCCTGTCCTTTCGGAGCGTCATTCAGAAGATCAAAAGCTTTTAACCGCAAAGATCGCCAAGGGCTCGCAAAGTGCGCGAAGAAAACCTCCCGCCTGGCAGTCAGGAAATCTGGTTGTGGTTCCGGCATCGTCAACGAAGCTCCTGTCCTTTCGGGATCGCGGGGCTGGGTTTTTGCAGGGTCCGGGCCGCTGTTTGTCGAGCTTCGCTCGACCGGACTGCCGAGCCGGCTGTCCCCGCCCGGCTCCTTTTGACCGTGACAGAGTGTTTTACCCAGCGTGATTTTGCCGGACGCTTCAGGACGGCTGACTTTACGGGTGCAGGCTTTAGCGCGGGGTGCGGCAGTCTTTTGGCTTCGGCGCTGCGCAGGGCGGTTGGTTTTACTCCCGCCGAAATTGCGGCTTTTGCTGCTGCGGCGGAAAGCGGCTGCTGGTGCGGACTCCCGCGCAGGTCCGGGTTGACGATAATCTGCCGGTCGTAACGCAGGTCAACGGATTCCAGCTTCTGAAACTGCTGGCGCCATTCCCGGAGATGAGCGACGTAAATTTTAAAGCGGCCAAGGTAGTTCGATGAGCCGAGATGTACCAGCACTTCGCCATCGGGATCGTTGGTGAGCACCTTAACGTCTTCGGGATCGGAAAGATCGGCCTCGCTCAGGTCGGAGGAATAGCGGGCGCCGCCGGAATCGAGCTCGGACACCAGTTGGTTGTAGATCTTCATTTGAGCGGCGCGCGTGGTGAGCGGCTCGCTGGAGCTCATGCCCACGATTACGGGAAACGAGTAGCGCTTTCGCGTGGACAGATCCATGAGCACGCCGCCGGAGTCGACCAGCATGATCTTCGACCCGATGCGGGCGAAGGCCACCGGCGTGCGCTCATGGATTTGAATGCCGATGCGGTTGGGCGCGAAGCGCATCACGCTGGCGGATTCGACCCAGGGGATTTGTTCCAGCTGCTTTTGGCGGCGATCGAGAGGGATGTAGAACACGTTCCGGCCAATATCGGCCCCCATGACTTCCATGACCTGCGCGCGAGTGACGTTGCCCAGCCCGGATAGTTCGATGTCATCGCTCGAATTCAGGCGGAAACGCCAGGAATGCTCGCCGTAATGGTAGAGAGTGGCGGCTGCCACCGAGCTGATGGCGGCGATGGCAATCGCCAGCACGGCCCATAGCAGGCGGGTGGCCGTCTTCTTGGGAAGCGCCGCGCGGCGGACGGATACGCGCTTTTGCGCGCGCAGGAATGGCGATTCCTTCTCCGCGTCCAAGTCGATCAGGCGAGCGTCATCGAGTTCTTCGCGCGCCGGTTCGTCGGGCGTGGAGTACAACTCTTCCTGGATGGTCGCACCTGTGCGTCGTGCCATCAACAGGTCAGTTGTCGTGGGAACCGCTGAGCAAGTTCACTATAACTTTATTCGCAACCGGATAGGAAGATAAAACTTGGTGCCTTTTGCACAGGCGAGCAGCCAGCCCTGAGCGATGAGCGGCGAGCAAGCATCCTGATTCCACCGGCAGCTGGGAAAGCCATGCTCGCTGCGCATAGTTTCACGGCTCGCCGCTGCCCCTCTGCTATCATTCCCTCTCTCCTATGCATCCGTTTCTACTCAGTCTGCTCTTGGGCATGACGGCGGCGGCGGCCGACGTGTTTGGCGGCACCATTATTGTGCGGAAGCATTGGGAGCGGTCGTACCTGAAGTATTTTGTGGCCTTGGGCGCGGGTTTTATGCTGGCGACCGCGATGATCGAGATCGTGCCGGAGAGTTTTGCTTTGCGCGGCAAGAGCGCCGCCCTGCTCATCCTGGTCGGATATCTGCTCATTCATTTCTTTGAGCACACGGTTACGCCTCACTTCCACTTTGGCGAGGAGACGCATCACGACCAGTTCATCGCCGTGCACAAGGGGTACTCGGTGCTGCTGGGGCTGATGATTCACACGTTTTTTGACGGGATTGCGATTGCCTCGGGGTTCATCGTTTCGAACTGGTTAGGATGGGTCATATTTCTGGCGGTCTTCCTGCATAAGATTCCTGAGGGTTTCACCATCGCATCGGTGATGCTGGCCAGCGGCAGGAGCAATGCGTTGGCCTGGAGCGCCTCGGTGCTGCTGGGTGCGGCCACGTTTGCCGGGGTGCTGATCATGGCGCTGCTGCGGCGGCACGTGGATGTAGGCTTGCCGCTCTCGGGCGGGGTCACAATTTATGTGGCCGCCTCAGACTTGATGCCGGAAGTCAACCGCGAGCCGGGCGGGAAAATGGCGCTGCTGGTGCTGGCAGGAGCGGGAGTGTTCTTTTTGCTCGACCGGTTGGTGCACTGAAGATTGAATCATTGAGGGATTGAACAATTGGAGACACGGGCGCCCTCGCCTCCAAAAACCTGACTAGTCGACTTCGTGTTTGGCGGTATAGCCTTCGCGGGCGATGACCTGGTACTTCACATCTTTGCCCTTCTGATCCCTGATCTTCAGCGGGCCGCCGTTGTCAGCGACCACTTCCACCTTCAGCTTGCGGTAGGTTCCATCCAGCTTGGTGTTGGTGGGGTGATAAGTAATGATGTACTGGTGGCGGATTTCCTGGCCGATGTCTTTGAAAGCATCCACCATGTCGCCCTGAAAACGGGGCTGGTAGAAGCGCCCTCCGGTCAGGCGGGCAAAGGTCTGCAGCTGATTGTCAGCCTGGAGCCAGTCGATGTTGCCCATTCCGTAGCTGGCCATGCCGTGCGTCATTCCCGTGCACCCGTGGGTTTCGCAATATTCGCGCAGGTACCAGCCGATGCTGATGGGAAAGATGGTCACGTCCTTGGTGGTCTTGACCTTCTTGAGGATTTCATCCAGGCGCAGCTTGCTGAAGGTATCGATTCCCGTGCTCACAAGAATGATGTACTTGTGCCCCTCCACCCGATCCAGCCTGTCCAGCGTGTCATAGAGAGCGTCGAACAGGTTGGTTTCGGCAAAACCGGGAATGCGCAAGCCATTCAGGGTCTGGAGCACGGCATTCTTGTCGGTGGTGAAGTCGAGCAGAATGTCCGGCTTCATGTCGTAAGAGATGATGGCTACGTAGTCATCTTTCTTCAGCGTCTGGGCGAAGTAGTAGGAGGCGTTCAAGGTGTCGCTGAGCAGAAAGTAGTTGGTCGAGGCAAACTCCACCAGCAATACCGCGGTGATCGGCGCCTCTTCAATCTTGAAGTTGTCGATGGTCTGCGCCTTACCGTCTTCGTAAACCCGAAAGTTGTCCTTCTTCAGGTTGGGGATGAACTGGCCATCCTTGGTGGTGACCATCACCGGAACCGTCACCAGCGGAACATCCACATGGATGGAATAGTCGGGCATGCCCTCGACTTTTTTGGGGCGCTCGGGCGGCGGCGGAGGCGGTTCCTCGGTCGTCTTCTTGGGGATGCTGTAGGGTCCGGTATCGGCGTTGGGACCGCCCGCTTCCGGCGGAGCTTCCTGCTGGTTAGGGTTCTGAGTCGTCGGTTGCTGATCCGATTGCTGGTCCTTCTGTTGGGCGGCGGCGGAAAGCGTCCAAACAGGTCCCAGGCCGAGCAAGAGCGCGCAGCTGAGGAAATATGCGCAGAAATGTGCAATGGTGCGAAATTTCCGCTTGTAAGTATCGGAAAACATGCGGGGGATCACGGCTACTCCTATGCTAGTATAGACGCACGAACTTCGTGATTGGGATGTTTTGTCGCGTTGACTCCCGCCGGCAAAATGAAGTGACGAAGTGAATCCAAGTTATTAGGACTGCTCCCGGGTGGTCCTGAGGGCAATATGAGACGAGCTGCTCTCGCCGCAGTGGTAGTGTACAGCATTCTACTCACCTCCTTCGCTTTCGCGCAGACCAACAAGCCTGAAATTATGCCGGTATCGCAGATCCACGCGGGCATGCATGGGGTCGCCTACACCGTATTTCAGGGCACTCAACCGGAGCGCATGGACGTGGAAGTCCTGGGCGTTCTGAAGAATGCCAATGGCCCCAAGGGAGATATTGTCCTGGTGCGGCTTGGCGGGACGAAGGTGGAATATACCGGCGTGGTCGCCGGCATGAGCGGCAGCCCGGTTTACATCGATGGCAAGCTGGCGGGCGCGATCGCCTTCCGCATCGGCGAGTTTTCCAAGGAGCCCATCGCCGGGGTGACGCCCATCTCCGAGATGCTGGAGATCAGCGCGCTCGATAATACCCCCACCAGCGTTCCGGTGCAGGCCAAGTCAGTGCCGTCGCTCACCTCCAAAACCTCCGGGCCCGGGGTTCCGAGCACGGCGGCCCAGGGCTTTGCCAATTATCTGAAGCCGATTGATACGCCCCTGGTGTTTAGCGGATTCTCCGAGGATGCGGTGCAGAAGTTCGCGTCCCAATTCGCGTCGCAGGGGATTGTTCCGGTCATGGGAGTTGGATCGGCCACGGATGTAAAGCAGCCGGAACCCCTGGTTCCGGGATCGGCGGTGAGTGCGGTCCTGGTGCGCGGGGATATGGACATTGCCGCGACTTGCACGGTCACGTACCGCGACGCGAATCACCTGCTGGCGTGCGGGCATCCCCTGCTGCAGTTTGGCAGCGTCGATCTGCCGATGACCAAGGCGCAGGTGCTGGCGACGCTGCCGTCGCCGCTGAACGCGTTCAAGATTGTGAATGCGACCGAGACGGTCGGATCCTTCGTGCAGGATCGCCATACCGGAATTATGGGCGAGTTCGGGAAGGATGCCGCCATGATTCCGGTAACGCTGACCCTACACGGCGGAACTTCGCCCAAGGTCTTCCACTATGAAGTGTTGAACAATGCGCGGCTGAGTCCGGTTGCGATTTCGACGACGGTTTACAACGCGCTGCACGGGGTCAACGAGTACGGCGAGGAGACCACGTACTCGATGAAGGGCGCCATCAGCGTTGCGGGTTTTCCTGAGGTGAAGTTGCAGGACATGTTCGCCAGCACGGACTCGCAGCAACCGGCTGCAGTGCTGGCGGCGACTACCGTGGGTGGGACATTTGGACGGATTTATGACAATCCTTACAGCACGCCCGACATTCGCGGTCTGAAGCTGGATTTTGAAGTGACCAATGAGCGGCGCTGGGCGCGTCTGGAAAGCGCCCGGACGGATGTGAATGAGGCGCGCCCCGGCGATGAGATCACGGTTGAAGTGCTGCTGCGGCCCTATCGCGGCGACGCGGTGATCGAACACATTCCGGTGCGGATTCCGCCGTCGGCTTTGAAAGGCTCAACCTTGCACATCCTGGTGAGCGATGGCGATGTGCTCGACCGCGTGCGGCGGGCTCCCGGCGGGGCGCAGAAGCTGGACCTGGCTTCGACCATTGGCGTCCTGAATAAGGAGCACGCCAACAACCGGGTTTACGTTTCGGTGCTGGATGAAGATCCGGAAGCGATGGTGGCGGACAAAGTGATGCCGGCGCTGCCCCTTTCCGTGATGAACGTGCTCGACGGCATGCGCGGAACCCAGGACATGACCGTGCTTGGCGAATCGTCCGTAAGCGAGACGGAAACCAAGCCGCTGGACTTTGTGGTAACGGGCGCGCAACTGCTGCCGATTACGATTAAGTAGTTGCTGTGTCGGTCGGACATTCCTGTTCGACGCTGTTGCGTCGACCTTTTGCGGGAGACAAGAATCTCCGACCCAAACACGCAATGCAATCTCCCTCGCATGGTACCCTGATTTTTCCTCTATGAATCATAAACAAGATCTATTCCTGCGCGGTGCTGTCATCGCGATCGTCCTTCTTATATCTACAGCCTCCTTTGTCTTTGCCGAAGGCACCAAAACCTGGTCGCAGTCCAAGTATGACGAGTTCACCAAGGGAACTACGCACGGGGTGGCAATCTCGAGCGATGGATTTTTGGAACTGGCCCCGGCGTTCAAGCTGGTCGCGGCCACGCCCGCGAGCGCGGTATGGGCCACGGTGGTGGGGCCGGATGGCGCAATCTATGCCGCGAGCGGCGGCCCGGCCCGGATTTACCGCATCGACGCGGGCGGCAAAGCCAACCCCATTTTTCAGCCGCAGGAATTGCAGGTGCAGGCGCTGCTGGTGGATAAGCGCGGAGTCATCTATGCGGCGACCAATCCGGATGGAAAGGTATACAAGATTGAGCGGGGCGGCGCCAAAGCGGTGGCGAAAGACGCGAGGATTACGACCCTTGGAGACTGGACGGCCTCGGTTTACTTCGATCCCGGAACGAAATACATCTGGTCGCTGGCCCTCGACGGCAGCGGCAATCTTTACGTCGCGACCGGAGATCACGGGCAGATTTTCAAAGTCGCGCCGAATGGCGAACATTCGGTTTTCTTCAAGAGCGATGAGCCGCACATCCGCGTGCTGGCGCTGGATGGCCAGGGGAATCTGGTCGCCGGCTCGGACGGGAGCGGCCTGATTTATCGCATCACGCCGCAGGGCGAAGGCTTCGTGTTGTACAGCACGCCCAAGCGCGAGATCACCAGCCTGGCAATCGATCCGGCGGGAAACATTTATGCGGCGGCTGCGGGCGAGAAGCATGGCGGCGGCGCATCGCCAGCGGTGACGTTCGTGGTCCCCAGCGGAAATCAGAATCCGGCAAACCCCGATCGAGGGGGCCCAGGCGGTCCGGGTGGAGAGGCTCCGGTCGCGATCAATAGTACGAACCCGGCGGTGCCGGGTGGCTCGGAAGTCTACCGGATCGCGCCCGACGGTACCCCGCTGCGCATCTGGAACTCGCGCGATGACCTCGTTTATTCTCTGGCCTTTGATGCCAAGGGACGACTGCTCGCGGGAACCGGAAACCGCGGGCAGATTTATGAAATCGACGGACGCGACGATTATGTGGAACTGCTCAAGGCCGGCGCCGACCAGGTCACCGCTTTGACCAGGACGCCGGATGGCGGCCAGTATGTTTCCACCAGCAACCTGGGCAAGGTTTTTCTGCTGCGCGATGCGCCCGAGAACGAAGGCAGCTACGAGAGCGACGTCTTCGACGCCCACATTTTTTCCAAGTGGGGCCGCGCCGAGTTTCGCGGGCAGGGCAATGTGGAACTGTTTGCCCGCAGCGGCAACGTCGACAATCCCGACCGCAACTGGAGCACGTGGAAGCGGATCGACTTGCAGAAAGGCGCCGGGGTAAGTGCTCCGGCCGCACGCTTCATTCAGTGGCAGGCCATCCTGCATCCCGGCAATCCCGCTCCGCGCGTGGAGGAGGTCACGCTGAATTACCTGACCAGGAATGTGGCGCCGGAATTCGATGAGGTGAACGTTGCGGTGGGCACGCGTTACCAGTCGCCGCCGCGGCCGCCGAATCTCGAGCCCGGGCAGCGCTTTGATCCGCAGCCCAACACCATCCACGACAGCGATTCCATTGGCGTGAAGTGGAATGTGCGCGATGCCAATGACGATCAGATGGTCTACTCGGTTTACTATCGCGGCGACGGCCAGAGCCGCTGGCTGCTGCTGAAGAGCGGACTGAGCGAGCGTTTTTATTCGTTTGACGCCTCTCTGCTCCCGGATGGCGGATACACGATCAAGGTGGTGGCCTCCGACGCGCCATCGCACTCGCCGCAGGAGGCGCTGTCGTCAGAGCGCGAAAGCGATCACTTCGGCGTGGACACCACGCCGCCGCAGGTCGACGGCCTGAAAGCCACAGTCCAGGGGAATGCGCTGCACGTGACCTTCCGCGCGGTCGACAGCTTTTCGCCCATCAAGCGGGCGGAGTATTCGCTGGATGCCGGCGATTGGCATTTCATCGAGCCCGCAGACCAGCTTTCCGATTCCAAGACCGAGAGCTACGATTTCTCGCTGCCCATCGCAGCCGATGCGGCAGGACAGGAGCACGTGGTGGTGGTGCGGGCGTATGACCGCTACGAAAACATGAATTCGGCGAAGACGGTGGTGACGGGAAAATGAGGGTGCGATGTTGCCGGAACTTTGAGCCCGCCCTGATTCAAGACCCACTGGCCGCTTTCGCGAGAACTGCTGATATGTTGGCCACAACGAGTGCTGCGTTATGACCGTTCTGATGCTAGGCCAGCAGTTGGAACTGGGACATTACCGGGCCGAGTTCCTCCGGTTCCACGGTTTCCGGGTGATTTTTCCCGAAAGCAAGAATGAGGCAATTTCTGCCATCCGGGCCGGCGACTTCGACGCCGCCATCATCAGCTATACCCTGTCGCGGAACACGGCGAGACAGCTGGCGAAGTTGATCAAACAGGTCAGCCCCGATTGTCCTATGGTCGCGATTTCCCGGCAAGGCGATCGCGACACTGACTTTGAACGCGACGAAACCGTTTTGTACACGGATCCGCCCCAGTCCCTGATTGATGCCCTGGTGCGGATAGGAAAACGACAGCTTCAGCGAGAAGAGAAGCGCTCATAAATCCACCGCGTCAGGTGGACTGCTCAACGCATCACTCCCTGCATCCGGCGAATTGCGGACGGCGGCAATGAGAGCCTCCGGACCATCGATGGCGTAAACCATCGCATCGGCGAAATCCGCACGTTCATCGGTAGCTTTATTGGCTACAAGGACAACCCGCCCCAAGGAGACAACGCTTTCGAAAGGCATTCGACAGGCGCTTCTTGGCCGCTTCCGAGAGAGAGAAACACAGGAGTAGAACCCCACACTTTCCTTCGTCGATGATCTTCAGTGCCTGCTTTTCGCTTTGTATCGTAAACACAGTGAAGCCGGCACTCCGAAGAACTGCGTTCCTCAGCCAGAGAAGCTCAGAATCGCTTCCCGTTGAAATTACGAGATTTCGGTCCTTTGAAGGCATCGCCCGGCCAGAATGAAAGCGACGAGCGCGGGGGCAGGCAATGGCAATCAGCAATGAACTGAACGTCTCGCCACGCTCCCCGCGCTTCCACAATTTGACGCCATCGCCGTATACGGGTTGTGTGGGAGACTCGTAAAATGCAGAGTGCGTTGGCGGAACCTTCGGCGGTGGGCTTGGAGCCGGCTCGCCATAACTGCAGCCTCTCCGCAACTATCGGCCTTCGGCTGCCAGGGTTGAAATGAGAAAAGCTTACGGCTGCGTCTGCCAGGTTACCGTGGTTACCTAACAATCGCACCGGCGCGGGTCTAGGATCCTTAGAGCCTGCTGCCGAGAGGTTGCCGTGAAGAAGTTGAAGTTTGTTGTTTCGCTTACCAACCGCGAGAATGACTACCAGATAGAACAAGCGCTCTCTGCGCAAGAGGCCGCGAAGCGCCTCGACATCGACCTCGAACTGGTGTACGCGGAAAACGATGCCATTGTCCAGAGTCAGCAGCTGCTGAACGCGATTCAGTCGCGTTCCGGTTCCCGCCCCGACGGGATCATCTTTGAACCGGTGGGGGGGACGGCGTTCCCTCAGGCCGCCAAAGCCGCGGCAGCTGCCGGAATTGGATGGGCGATCCTGAATCGCGAGGCGGATTACCTGGCTGAGCTTCGGCGGAGTTTTAAGGTTCCCTTGTTCAGCCTTGCCTCCGATCACGAGGAAATTGGCCGCATTCAAGGCAAGCAGATTGCGGCATTGCTGCCCCATGGCGGTTCCGTGTTGCTGGTGCAGGGGCCGGCGGAAAGCCTCGCGGCAAAACAACGCGCACAGGGAATGTACGAAACCAAGCCGGCTCACGTTGAAGTAAAGACCATGAAGGCGAACTGGACCGAAAACAGCGCCCACAAGGTAGTCAGTTCGTGGCTCCGCCTTTCCACCTCGCAACAGACGCGGATTGATGTGATCGCGGCCCAGGATGATTCGATGGCCCTGGGAGCGCGCAAAGCCTTTCAGGAAATTACCGCCACTGCCCTCCGCGACCAGTACTTAAACAAGCCATTTCTGGGCATTGATGGCATGCCCAAGACTGGCCAGGAGTATGTAAGACGAGGATTGCTCGCCGCCACCGTGGTGGTTCCTACCAACACCGGGCAGGCAATGGAAATGATGAAGCACGCCCTGCAGATGGGCACCCTGCCGTCCGAGAACACCCTGACCCATGCGAAGTCCTACCCCAGCCTGGAAGAACTCGCGAAAAAATCCGCGTCGAAGCGCCAGGGCGCTGGCGTGTAACTTCCTTTTCGTCGGAGACCCCGGCGCGCAGATGCCGCGCCTTGAGGCGCGCTATTTCTGCCACGTAACTCCGGGATAGAGGCTGGGAATGCGATGTCCCCGGTAGGCCCACTCCCCGGTTACATTCATCTGCCAGACTGTTTGCGGAATCGCCGCCGGAGTCACTTCCGAAATTTGCGAGGAAACTGCGTTAAACGGCTGCGTACTGGCGAACTCGACATCCCCGTTCGACAAAATTCCAACGCTCCCTCCCCAGGGGGAGAAGTATCCGGGAACGTCTTGCCAGAGTAAGCTGGCCGTCTTGGCGCTCTCGTCGATTTGAAAGATCGTCGCCCGGCTGTAGCAGGCCGGCGCCGTTGCGCTGGTACCGCAGGCCACGCCGTTGCGGTCGATTCGCAGATTGCCATCGTCGTAAACCGATAACGTCATTTGGCTGCCATTCGTACTCACGATCTCCGGTTCGTGCTGGCCATAAAACCACAGGCTGGGATCGCCACCCGCAAGGCTGAAATCTCCGCCTTCGCCAAGCCTCCACAGGACATTGCCGGTGCCGGTTCCATCGGCGTAATCGAGCTTCAGAATCCAGCTCTGGTGCCGCATGGAGAGCAACAGGTTGCCGTCGGGCGTATAAATCAGGGCATTGCTGTGCGTCCAATCGGGCAGCCCTTGCAAGTGCCGGTTGATATCGAGGTGATCGAAGGCGGACCAGCCCCACACCACGTTGCCGTTCGGGTCGATATCGATCACTGCATCTCCGGTTACGCTCATCGTGCCCGGGTATCCTGGCAAATTGGTGTAGTTTTTCGAGGTCAGACCAATGGTGATCCAATGTCCGTTGGGCAGGGTAAGGACGTCATGGCTAAACAGGCCAATGGAGAAGGAATAGCCTTTGGCCTGCAGCGACTGGTTCACTTGCGCGAGAGTTAGATCGCGTATGGTGTTGCCGGCCAGATCGACTTCGCGCAAGTCTCCGTCCATCTGCAGGATCATGTGACCATTGGGCATGAGTTTGATGGGGAATGCGCCGCCACCTGGGTAGTACCAGATAATGTTGCCCTGAAGATCGGTGACCATTGGTTCCAGCATGCTGGTATTCGGGGCCTCGCCCAGGCTCAGCAACTCCACTCCCGGGGCTGGCGTAAGGCCGGGCATGGTGGAGGCGCTGATGACCGGCAACTCCGATGTGCTGGCTTGTGCTCCTTGTCGCCCCTTCAAGGGACCGGTGGTGAAGGTATGATCGTCGTCCACCCAGGATCCGCCGGGCCAATTCACGTGTGCGCGCATGTGGTACGTGGTTTGCGGCCGCATGCCCGCCACGAGGATGGTGAGCGCTTTACTGTTGCCCGCCGCGCCTGAATCGGTGAAGACAGAGGTTTGCCGGCCGTAGCTGGTGTCCGTCCCAAACTCTACCCACGCCGTAAGTCCCGAGTGATTACGCCAGACGCTGTATTGGGCTACCAGAGGATGTGCCGTCCCAGTTAGAAAGCTGCGTGGCGGTGAAGCGGTTCCACAGCCCGCCAATACCAACAGCAGCAGAGCTGCTGCCACCAGGAAGCTTATAAATTGCGAGTTCTTCATCTAGACCCCCGGTTTTGCAAACGTTCGATAAGAAACAGTGCACCTATTGATGCAGCGTGGAAGGGTGAGCGCTGCATTGTAAGCAGAAAGGTAAGTGCATTCCATTGGAACGGCCGGTCGGTAGGTGATCGCCTATCAGTTGTTGCTGCCGAGTTGCGTCCGGTTTTCGTGTGGAGACCCTACACGCCTGCCGGCCAGCTTTCGAAAACCGGTATTCCACCGGGCCTGACGACACCCCGGCAGTAGTGTTCAACGTGGGATCAGGACCTGGTAGCGCGTGATCGTATAGCCGAGAGCGGCTCCGAGGAACACATCGGAGGGGAAATGAGAAAGCGTGGTCACGCGAGAGAAGCTGATTGCGGCTGCGAAGGTATAAGCCAGCACCGGCACCCAGCGGTGGTAATGGTATCGGCTGGCCACGACCGTCGCCACCGAAAACACGCCGGCGGCATGGCCCGAAGGAAAGCTGCTGCCCTTGAACGGCGATACGCCCCCGTTGAAGAAGGTGTCGGTGAAGGGCGCGGAAGGGCGGACGTTCGACGGCCTTTGGCGGCGCGTTATCGCTTTGATTACGAGATCGACCACCGCAGAATCCGCGTACGCCTCGCCCGCCAGCATGGCGGTATCCACCTGATAATCATCGTGCCGCGCATAGCCCGCAATCATCAGCGAGGCGGGGACAGCTATCACTTCCCCGGTCGTAAGGTAAGAATTGAATACGTCGTTGATGTCGTCCAGGTTGCGCTGGTGCGAGCGAAAGTAAGGCATCGCATGCGAATCGGAGGCCAGGAGGCCTGCCGTTACCCCGGCGATCGCCAGGGTCGGCACCCAATGTTGCCCTTTTGCCAGTTGACCGGGAAATTTGATCCAGATCGCCTTCTGATCGTGCAGGAAATCTTTCGGCAGGCGGTGCCAGGAGGTTTCCCTTTGATAGGGCGCGTTTTCGTGCTGCGAGGTGGCCGAAGGGCTGTCCGGCAAATCGGCGCTGTTTTGCGCCATGGCCGCTGGGGAAAAGCAAAAACAACCGACCCCGACAAAGACCGCAAGCTCGCGCAGCTTGGCCGCTCTTCTCATGGGCTTCTTTGATGCCGTTGGATGCCGCGAGTTGGACGGCTACACCCAACGGCCCCGCTGTGGCTCGCCGGCAAGGCCGGGGACCTGGGCATTGGCCGAGCAGGATGGAGAATCGGAAAAGCAACCTGCGAGCGCGGTTTCGGAGTCTACTCGGAGAACGTTCTCGTTTATCATCGGCGCTTGAGCAAATGATGAACCGCCTTCCCAAGTTCCTGATTGCGGCGATTGCGATTGTCGCAGCCATCAGCATTCTCGTGGTTTTGGTTACCCCAGCGCCGGATGAACTGCCGAGCACCGGGCCCCATTCGCTGAGCAAACTATTCGTCCCCGCCTCAAATCCCATCTACCTGCCGAAGACGTTCGTGTCCACAGCCCGGGTGGAAATGCAATTTCCCGTCGTTTCCACAGGCCTTGACGTCCTGGCTCTAACCTGTAGCCGCCTTTGCTGATTTACTCGGTCTCACCCTGCCCTACGAAGCGTTACGGAAAATTCCATGATCTGCTGAGCCCCTTGTTGGGGCCTCAAGGAAAGGATTCGCTTGTCGAACCAAAACAGGGATTCGGAGACCGTCATAAGTGCCGCATTTGGTGACCTTTTCACCGCCGGCAGCGCGATCGAGGCCTTAACCCAGGCGGGATTTGGCGAGAACGATGTTGAGCTGGTGGGTGTTCTGCACGGGCAACTCCCTAATCTATCGCGGCTATGCAACCACATGGGCATGCCCGCCGAGCACGCTTCGTACTACCAGGCGTGTTTTGAGGATGGCGGCGTGCTGCTGGTCGTCCGCGCTTACCAGAGAAGCCGGAGCCACACTGCGCTGGCGGTGCTCCGGCAATGCGGCGGAGTTCTTCCTCCCACGATTCAATAGCGGGAGCAGGCATCCAGCGTCCGGTTTTTTCTAGGCCCAAAAAATAAGGGTGACCGAGTCGGTCACCCTGAGAAGACTGTCCACGTCTGAACCGCTTAGTAGCGGAACAGAAGTCCCGTGGTGATGCGCATGTTGTTGTTGTCGCTTACTCCGTTGGAGTGCAGCGAGAGCCAGTCGAACTGGATGGCGCGCAGCGCCACATGCTGGGTGGCCTTTACGTCGAATCCGCCGCCGAACATCATGGCAAAGCCGCTATTCGACACCGACACGCCACTGGCCGAAGCCGCGGCGTGATAGCCACCGAGGAGGAAGTGCCCGAACGGGGTCACTTTCTCATTGTGGCGATAGGACAGGACCGGACCGAAGGTGTAGGTGTAGGTGTTCAGGCTGACGCCACTCGGTTTCGCGTATGCGCCGCTGAAATCACCGCCAATACCGAACCAGTTGTTGAAATTGGCCGTAGCGGATGTATCCCATCCGTTGGCATTCACGCCGCCATCGAACCGGCTGTACTGGTAGCCACCGAAAAGTTCCGCCTTGGGCGCGGTCGTCCCCATCTCTTGCGCGGAAGCCGCCAAGGAGAACATGCCCAACAGCAACGCGACCATAAACTTGTGCATTTACTATGCTCCTCTGAACAGAAATTTTTGTGCCTGCGCTCCGAAAGACAGCTCTGACGCCGCACGGGTGCCAATCAACTGAGCCATCTGCCGGGGCTGAATTGCAAGTGCTGGGGTAAGTGGAATTCAAGATGGAAAGGCAGGCAAGTAACTGAGGGCAAAGGGAAAAAGTAAGCCTTTGGTAATGGCGGCGAAGTCCCGCAATTCCGCGGGTTTACGGTGAATTCAGGCTTGATTTGAAGACGGCCGCGATTACCTGAGGTTCAGGGGTCGTCCTCCCCCACTCAAGCCGGCATCAGGCTCGAGTGGGCCGCCTTGTTCTCTAAGAGCGCGCCAGGCTCTGAAGCACTCTTACGGCCGGCGAATCACTTTGCCGTCTTTCATCACGAAATTGACCTGGCGCAGGGTCTCGATGTCAGCCAGCGGATTGGCGGGGAGCGCAATCATGTCGGCCGCCTTGCCGACAGCAATCGGGCCACGCTCACTGGATAAACGGAGCAGGTCGAATCCGTTGAGCGTCCAGTCGCGCAGGATGTCGGCGTTGGGCACTCCCGCCCGCTTCCACACGCGCAGGAAATCGAAGCACATGTCGGCGCGGTTTTCGCCAGGAAGCTCGGCCACCACGTCCGAGCCGAATGCCATCTTGACCCCAATTTTCTCCGCATTGCGCAAGCGTTCCACAATCATGCCGGCGGCTTTGTGCGGGTCAATATCGGCGAGACCTCCGAAGGCCAGCATGTGCTCCAGGGGGAAATCCGTTCCCACCAGATAAGTGCCTTTCTCTTTCATGAGCTGCAGCACGGCCGGGGTGAGATAGTAGCCATGCTCGACGGAATCGGCGCCGCCGAGGACGACGGCGCGGGTGGGCTCATCCGTGGTGACGTGGACGGCAACTGCGAGTCCGGCGCGATGGGCTTCATCAACCGCGGCGCGAATGTCTTCTTCGCGATAATGAAAGGCGCTGTTGTCGGCGACCAGCTTGATCACCTTCGCGCCGTAATAAATGTTCTGGCGAACGGCTTTGCGGATCTCGTCGGGCGTGTCGGCGTCGATGTACTCGTAATCCCAGAAGCGGCCCTGTTCGGGCGAGTAGTTCGCTGACTGTCCGCCGAACTGGCCGATGATCTTGCCGCTATTGATGATGGTGGGACCGTCGAACCAGCCCTTCTCGATCGCCTGGCGCACCGCAGTGTCGGCATGATTGCCGTTGTTGCCGACATCGCGAAGCGCGGTGAACCCCGCCTTGAGCAGCAACTGCGCGTTGTAGAGGCCGCGCTCAGCACGGAACGCGGTGCTTTCCGTCAGCAGGTGATTCTCCCAGTAAGACTCACCCGGCGCTGCCGGCGGCAGGTTCATGGTTATGTGCGTGTGCGCGTCGACCAGGCCGGGCATCACCCACTCGTTCGGCAGGTCAATGACCTCGACGCCGTCCGGCGCTTTAAGGTTGGCGCCGAGGGCCGTAATCCTCCCGCCTTCAATAAGAATGGTCTGGTTGCTGGCGACCGATGCGTCCGCGGGATTGACGAGGTGGCCGGCGTGAACGACGATTTTTTGTGCATGGCAAAGGGCGGTGCTCAACAGCAGGGCAAGCAGAACTCTCTTCATTGTTAGGCTCCCAGGGGATAAGGAAAGAGAAAGCGTGCGGGATTTTACTCCTAAGGAAATCTGCTGTCGATGAAGGGCGCTGCGTGCGTCTTTACTGCCGAGCTTTGCTCGGCCTGGACGGGCCAGGGCGCCCGTCCCCACATGGCCAATGCCAATGCCATTATTGGCGATGCCAGCTGGTTTATTGACGGACATCCAGCGGTTCCGCCGCAGTTTCCTGCCCGGGCGTAAGCCGGTCGGCGTCGCGGAGTTCGGGGAAGAGCCACGACCAAAGCGCCACCACGATCAGCGTGCCTACGCCTCCGAGGATGACGGCGGCCACGGTGCCGAACCAGTGGGCGGTTACGCCGGACTCGAATTCGCCGAACTCGTTGGATGCGCCGATGAAGATCATGTCGACGGCATTGACGCGGCCGCGCACGGCGTCTGGGGTGGCGACTTGAACCAGCGTGCCGCGCACCACCACGCTGACCATGTCGCTCATGCCCACAAGAAACAGCGCGGCCATCGACAGGGCCAGGCTGCGAGACACACCAAAGACAATGGTGAAAACGCCAAATCCGGCGACGCATACCAGCATGACCTTGCCGACCCGGCGGCGCAGCGGGCGATAGGCAAGCATGATTGCCATCACGCCGGCGCCCACGCCGGGTGCGGCGCGCAGCAAACCCAGGCCCCAGGGTCCAGTGCGGAGGATTTCGCGCGCATAGACCGGAAGCAGCGCTACTGAGCCACCCAGCAGGACCGCGAAAAGGTCAAGGGAGATCGAGCCGAGAATGATCTTATGCGTCCAGATGTAGTGCAGGCCGGCGAGCACGGTGCGGGCGCTGACTTCCTGGCGCGGACGCAAGGCCTGGGTGGCATGGACTTTCAGGAGCGAGGCCAAAGCGAGTCCGGTGACTGCGAGCGCAATGCCGTAAACGCCGGCCGGGCCTTTGAATGCGGCATAGAGCAGGCCGCCGATGGCGGGGCCAAGGATGGTCGCGCCTTGAAAGATGGTGGCGTTCCAGGCGACCGCGTTCGGGAAAATTTCAATGGGAACGAGCATGGGCAGCAGGGCGCGTCCGGCGGGCGCGTTGAAGGCGCGCACCACCCCCAGCAAGAGCAGGACGGCGTAAATATATCGCACGTCGCGCAGGCCGCTGCGGGCGATCTCGAATAACAATGCGTAGCACAGGGCGAAGCCGAGATAGCAGATCACGATCAGCCGCTTGCGGTTGAAGCGGTCGGCGGCGTGGCCAGCCGCCAGGAACAGGAAAATTACGGGCAGGAACTGCGCCAGCCCCACCAGTCCGAGATCGAGCGGCTGGCGGGTAATCTCGTATACTTGCCAGCCCACGGCGACCGATTGCATCTCCAGCGCCGCGACCAGGAAAAAGCGCGCGACCGCGAACAGAGTGAAGTTGGAGTAGCGGAAGGCGACCAGCCCCGCATGCGCGTCGGACATGTTCTTCTAATGTGCCACAGGATCGAACAACTGACGAGACTGCTCGCGCTCAGGCTAGAATTGAAGGACGCAAAAGGCCTTCAGCCGCAAGTTCAGAAAGGCGGAGCCAAGAGCGCAAAGCAGTGACTTGACTCTTTGCGAACTTTGCGAAAACCTTCGCGATCTTTGCGGTTAAGAGCTTCTTTCTTTCATGAAATTTGAATTCTTTGTCGCCTCCCGCTACCTGCGCGCCAAGCGCAAGCAGGCTGTCATTGGCGTGATCACCGGGATCTCTATCGCTGGCGTCGCGGCCGGTGTGGCAGCGCTCATCGTCGCGTGGGCCATAAACAACGGATTTCAGCAAAGCCTGGAGCATCAGCTATTGGGATCCACTTCGCACGTCAACCTGCTGCGGACGATGGGCGACGGGATTCGCGACTGGCGTCCGCTGATGGAGAGATTGGAAAAGCAGCCGCATGTGCTGGCGGCAGCGCCGGTCATTTATGAGCAGGTGCTGATTTCGCTTGGGCCGCGGGCCAAGGGGGCGGTGCTGAAAGGGATCATTCCCGCGGATGAGCGGCGGGTGAGCGATCTGCTGAACAGCATTAAGCAGGGATCGGCGGAGGCGCTGGAGCAACCTGCGCGTCAGGTTAGTTCACCATCGCCAGTGGCGGGCGAGGGCGCCCGCGCCACATCAGAAGATGCGGACTCGCTGGCCGCGGTGCAGGCGCGGCGGGCGGCGATGCCGCCGATCATCCTGGGAAAAGAAATGGCGGATGAACTGGGCGCGAAAGTTGGCTCCGAAGTGCTGGTCACCAGCCCACAGGGGGAACTGACGCCTTTCGGCCTCGTGCCCAAGTACACGCGGTTTCGCGTGGTGGGAACCTTTGAATCGGGGTTTTACGACTACGATCTCTCGTGGTCGTTCACCCGCCTTTCCGATGCGCAACGGCTGTTTGCGCTCGGCGACGTGGTGCAGGTCATTGAATTCAAGATCGACGATATTTACAAAGCCGCGGACATTGGGCGGGAGATTGAGCAAGCGGCCGGCGCCGGCTTCATGACCACCAACTGGATGGAGCAGAACCAGGCGCAGTTTCGCGCGCTGAAACTCGAGAAGCGAGTCGAATCCATCACCGTTGGACTGATCGTGTTTATCGCTGCGCTCAATATCCTGACTTCGCTCACCATGATGGTGATGGAGAAGAACCGGGATATTGCGGTGCTGATGTCGATGGGAACGAGGAAGGCGCAGGTGCGCAAAATCTTCGTCGCCCAGGGCCTGCTGATCGGAATTGTGGGGACGGCGATCGGGCTGGTGCTCGGCTATGTGCTGAGCTGGTTTGGCGGGCATTATCACCTGATCCCACTCGATCCCAAGGTGTATTCGTTCAATTACGTGCCCTTCGATGCGCGGGTGCCGGACGGAATTTATGCATCGCTGGTGGGGATCGGGACGTCGTTGGTAGCGACGATTTACCCCTCGTGGTCGGCGTCGAGGATTTTGCCGGCCGAAGCGTTGCGGTACGAGTGAAGGTCACCGGCGCGGTGCTGGGGCACGCGGGTCGAGAACGAGTTCGCCGCAACCGCAGCGGCTTCTTGAGCGCGCCCTAAAACGGCTGGTAAGGCGGCGATCCGAACCTCGGATGCATGAGCAGGTGGATGATCGGATACGCATAGGCCGCCAGCACGATCACCACCGCGATCGACGTCCACAGTCCAAATCGGTCCCAAATGCCGGCCACCGCTGGACGCAGCGGCGTAGCAAACTCGAATGCCGGTGCCGTGATCTTCGCCCCAGAAATCCATGTTGCCGCCGAAACCATCACAAAGCACAACGCGCTGGCGAACAGCACGACTGCACCTGCCGCGGCAATGACCGACAGCCCATGCCACTGCGTAAAGTCTCCGGTCAACGAGGCGCTGAAAACGCGCCGCGGAAGCCCGCGCAATCCGGCGATGTGATAGGCGGTGGAAAACAGAACCATGCCGCCAAACCAGAGATAGGGCTGCGCCACGGCCAGGGCTTTCAGCCGCAATTCGCGCCCGGTGAGACGCGGCAGCATCCAGTAGGTTGCTCCCATGAATGTGAGCGCGACCGTCGTCCCCAAGGTCACATGGAAATGCCCCATGATCCACGCCGTGTTGTGCACCATGGAGTTCATCGCATAAGCGGCGTTGATGGCGCCGCCGAATCCGCCGAATATGAACGCGATCATGGCCAGGGCGCAGGCGGCGAAAAACGGCTCCGCCCACGGCAGCTTGCCGATCCAGTTGAACAGGCCTTGCGCGCCTTTCATTCGTCCCGCAACTTCGAGCGAGGCCACGATGGTGAACGCCGTCACCAGGCTGGGATACATCACCGAAAACGTCAGCACGCTGTGCGTCAGCTTCCATCCCGCGCTGATGCCGGGATCGGTGAACTGGTGATGAAAGCCAACCGGCGTGGATAAAAGTACGAACATGACGAACACCACGCGGCCGAGAGTGTCGCTGAACAGCTTGCCCCCCGCGACCTTGGGCAGCACCGTGTACCAGAGCACGTATGCAGGCAGCAGCCAGAAATAAACCAGCGGGTGGCCGAACCACCAGAAGAAGGTGCGCGCCAGCACGGGATCAATGGTCTTCACCCAATGCAGCGACCACGGAATCAGCAGGAACAGGACTTCAATGGCGAGGCCCGTGGTCGCGAGATACCAGACGATGATGGTGGCCAGCATGCCGTGAATCGGCAGCGGAATGGGCTTGCCGGGATTTTCGCGCCGCCATGAGCGGTAGCTGGCGATGATGACTGCGCCCCAGATCCAGGAGCCAATCACCAGCAGGGTCGCGCCGATATAGAACAATGGGTGCGCCTGCAGCGGCGGATAAAAAGTATAGAGAACCGTGCTCTGGCCGCGCAGGATGGTCTCGGCCGCCGCCACCGAACCAGCCGCGGCGAACCAGAATGCGAACCACGCCCAACGTTTTCCCTGGATGCGGCCCAGGTTCTCCTGCGCCAGCAGGTAACCCAGACCCATGATGAAAAAGGTGGTGAACACCAGCGCCATCAGCACGCCGTGCGCCGTCACGGAAATGTAGTAAACCGACTCGCTGCGGCCGGGAAAATGCACGTCGGCCAGCGACAGGGCCTGCGTGACTCCCATCAGCGATGCCACTGCGAACGCCGCAACCGCCACTCCAATATGCGTTCCGGCAAGTGAATAGCGTCCGTTCATTGCGACTCCTTGACGATCAACTTGCCGACCATGTTGTGGTGCATCAGGCCGCAGTACTCGTTGCAGCCGATCGTGTAAGTGCCGGGCTTCTTGAACGTGACGGTGAACTGGCTGACGTAGCCGGGCATGGCCATCGCCTGCGCATTCGTGCCCACCACCTCAAAGCCGTGAATCACGTCGGAACTGGTGAGACGAAACGTGACCGGGCGATTGGGCGGCACTTCGATGGGGTCCGGTTGGAAGGAGAACATCTGCGCCAGTATGCTGACTCGCACGCTGCCGTCCGGCTGCACCGCGACCGAGGGATTGGCAAACTCCGGATAGTTGGCGATGTTCTGCGGATCGATGGTCTCCATGTGGCTGGGAGGCGCCATCGCCTGCGTGGTTGCGGTGACCAGAATCGTGCCGACAAACAAGGCCAGCAACACCACCGCCATCCCCATCCAGATGCGTTCGTACAACTCAACATTCATGATGTCACCCTGCGCTCAGGAGTGCGGAGCGCCGCGTTCAAGAAATTGAAAGACGTACATGCCCAGCCAGGCCAGCGCGAACAGAATTCCGAAGATGATCACGATGGCCAGTGTGCCCCGAGGATGTCCGAATCCTTGCTGCGGCTCTTCGGCGCGTTGCGCGGCAGATTGAGTGTCGGTCATAAGAATGGAAAAGCGGCCAAATGCTACCTCAGGAAGCACCCGGTCGCAAGAAGGTTTTGAGCTGCCTAGCTTCTAGCTCTTACCTCTTAGCTTCTAGCTCTTACCTCTCAGGTTGAAACGGGTAGCTAGACACTCGAGGCAAAGAGCAAAGAGCTAAGAGCTAAGAGCTAAGAGCTAAGAGCTAAGAGCTAAGAGCTTTGACGCACGCCGTAAGTCCGCTCTACAACTCCAGCCTCGCGCGCATCGACGTGAATCCGTCAGTCATCTTCACGTCGAAGCCCAATGCTTTGGTGATCACCTGCATGGCCAGATTGTCGGCCATCATTTCTGCCGACACCGACTTGATCCCTTCCTCGCGAGCCACGTGAATGACGCGCCGCAGCAACTCGGCGCCAAGTCCGCGATTCTGGTAGCGGTCGGTGACCAGCACAGCCACTTCGGCGTCACTGCCGCCATGCGTGCGATTCATGCGGCCCACCCCAATGATCTCCGGCCCGGAGACGCCCTTGACTTCGGCTACCAGCGCCAATTCGCGGTCGTAATCTCCGAAGCAGATGCGAATCAGCCGTTCATGCGCCACTCGGGTTTTCAGGCTCAGCGCGCCGAAGTAGCGCAGGTAGACGCTGCGGTCCGAAAGCGTCTCATGAAACTTCACCATGAGCGGCTCGTCTTCGGGACGAATCGGACGAATGGTAACCGCGGTGCTGTCCTTCATGGCCCAGTCCCACACGTACTGCACGGGATAGGGCCGAATCGCGGGCTTGGCCAGTTCCTCTTCCCGCTTGTCGCTGCCATACAGGACCACGCGAGCATCGAGGGCCAGCAACCGGCCGGGCGAAGCCAGCAGGGGATTGATGTCGATCTCCGAAATCCAGGGCTGCTCCACCACCAACTGGCTGAAACGCACCAGCAGCTTTTCGAGTTCCACGAGGTTGATGGGCTTGCGTCCGCGCACTCCCTTCAGCGCCTTGAAGATTTTTGTCTGCTCCATCATGCGTTGCGCCAGCGTGGTGTTGAGCGGCGGCAGCGCCAAGGCGCGGTCGCGATAGACCTCGACTAATTGCCCGCCGGAGCCAAACAGAATCACCGGCCCGAACTGCGGATCGACGCTGCTGCCCAGGATCAACTCATATCCGTTCAGCTGCACCATGGGCTGCACCGTCACTCCGCCGAAATGCTCAGCGCCGGCTTTCTGCGACACCGCAATCAAAATACCCTGGTAAGCGCGGCGCACCTCGTCGGCGTCTTTCAGGTCGAGCTTCACTCCGCCAACATCGGTCTTGTGGGTGATGGTCTCGGAGAAAAGCTTGAGCACGACGGGAAAGCCGATGTCGCGGGCCGTCTTGACCGCGTCATCTTCGGTTCGCGCAATACGCGTGTCGACGGTGGGAATGCCGTAGGTCGCCAGCAATTTTTTGGACTCGAATTCATTCAGCAGAACCTGCCCGCGACTGCGCGCTTCACTGATGATGCCTGCCGCCTTGTCGCGCGATATGGTTTCCGAATCGCTGACCGCCAGCTGCGGCGTCTCATACAGCCCGCGCAGGCTGTAGCTGTAACGCCACATGTGGCAGAACACTTTCGCCGCCGTGTCGGGATAGGAAAACAGCGGAATGCCCGCATTGTTGAGCACCGTTTCCGCGTCGAGGATGCTTTCCCCGCCCATAAATGCGGCGATGACGGGCTTCTGCCCCTCGGCATAGGGCTTGAGCTTTTCCGCCACATCGGCGGGGCTGGTCATGCCTTGCGGCGACAGCACCAGCATCAGGCCGTCACTGTTCGGGTCTTTGGTCACGATGTCCAGGGTCTTGGCGTAACGTTCCGGCTCGGCATCGCCCAGGATGTCGACGGGATTGTTGTGGCTCCAGTGGGCGGGCAGAAATGAGTCCAGCGCTTTCAGCGTCTCGTCCGACAAAGTTGCCAGGTCGCCACCATGCCCCACCAGGGAGTCAGTCGCCAGGACAGCCGGACCACCTGCATTGGTGACGATCGCAAGCCGCGGGCCTTTGGGTCGCGGCTGCTTGCTGAGAACATCCGCCATGTAAAACAGGTCGGAAATGTTGTTGACGCGCAAGACTCCGGAACGGCGGAAAGCCGCATCCAGAACTTCATCGCTTCCCGTCAGTGCGCCGGTATGCGAAGCCGCAGCCCGCGAAGCGGCTTCGGATCTTCCCGCCTTGATCACGATGATGGGCTTGCTGAGCGCCACTTCGCGCGCGGCAGAAAGGAAGGGCCGCGCATCCCCAACCGATTCCATGTAGATCAGAATGCTGTGCGTGTTGGGATTATCGCCGTAGTGGCTGATCAGGTCGCCCCAGCCCACGTCCACCATGGAGCCAGTGGAAACGATGCCGCTGAAGCCGACTTCCTGGGGGATCGCCCAGTCCAGAATGGCGGTCAGCAGCGCCCCGCTTTGGCTGAGGAAGGCGACGTTGCCGGCCTTGGGAGCACGCTTGGCAAACGTGGCATCCAGCCCAACCACGGGATTCATAATTCCCAGGCAGTTCGGCCCGATCACGCGCGTGGAACCTCGCCTTAGGTGCTCGCGGATTTGCCGCTCCAGTTCAGCCCCTTCGGCCCCGCGTTCTTTAAATCCGGCGGAGATGACGACGACGGCTTTGATTCCGGCATCGACGCACTCGCCGACCAGGCCAGGCACCGTGGTTGCCGGGGTCACAATCACCGCCAGGTCGACCGGCTCAGGAAGCTGGCTGGCGCTGGGAAAGGATGGAGCCCCAAGCACTTCGTTGCGCTTTGGATTGACGGCATACACCCTGCCGGCAAAGGGCCCGTTCAGAAGGTTGAGCAAAACCGTGCGGCCCACGCTGCCCCGCTTGTCGGTGGCACCAATCACGGCGATGTTAGTGGGAGTGAAGAATGCGTCCAGACCTTTCCGGGTTGCGGTTTTAGCCGTCACGGGATTCACGATGCTGAGCGTCCCAAGTGCCACGATACACTCCTATAAATGCGCTAAGTCCAGGAAATTCATTGGACTGAAAGCTTATTGTCTACATCTTCGAGGTAAGCCTCTATCCACGCAGTCACGGCGCAATGTGATTGAGATCACAATTTCAATGTTCAGTCACTCGTTGGCCGCAAATGGCAGTTGTGAAACCTGGGAGATTTCGGACTCCAATTCGCGGATACGTTCCTGCAACCACTTGCGCAGGGTCTGTTCGGCCTCTTCTGGCGTGGCATAGCGGTAAAGAGTGTCGACGGTTGCGCCTTCTGGGGAGAGCTGAACAAAGCGGCAGGGAACCTGTTCCTCGCGCAGATCGGCTTGAACATAGGCCAAAAGCCAACAATACGCGCACAGATGGGAGCGCGAGCGATCGCCATAGTTGGGGCAACTGGGCGATTCTTCGAAGATATAAGGGCTGCGCCAGGGCGATTTCGCCGATCGCCGATAGCCGCCTTGGTTGACGAACTGCAGTTCATCCTGGAGAAGCTTGAGCACACCTTTCCGGCTCGGGGTCACTGGGAGACACCTCAACCAGGCTATGGTGCCATGGTTTTTTGCGGCGGTAATAGGGACGCAATCACCGAGCTTGGTGATGAGGGTCACGGCTGGGGTGCATTCTCCGATCCTACGCAGGTGTGATCAGAATCACAATTTGCCGTAGCCTGCCGCACAGCTTCCTTCCCATTCCTGCACTAGCATCCACCGCATGCCTTCCTCACTGGCTGGCGACGTGCACCACCCGCTCAGTTGCGGAGATCAGGCGGTTACCATGAAAGACCTCGAAACGCGAACCACGGATTTCGCTTCGCTGCGGCCACGCGACTTCGATCAACGCCCGCTGCTGGTGATCTGGGAAATGACCCAGGCCTGCGATTTGAAATGCGCACACTGCCGGGCGAATGCGCGGCCCAACCGGCATCCGCTGGAATTGTCGACGGCCGAGGCATTCCACCTCATCGACCAGATTGCCGCGATGAAGGTGCCGCTGTTCGTGCTGACAGGCGGCGATCCGCTCAAGCGCCCGGACCTGCTGCCCATCGTGCAATACGCCTGCCGCAAAGGCGTGCGCACGTCGCTGACGCCCAGCACGACGCCGCTGCTGGTGAAGGACGCGATTTTCGAACTGAAGAAGAGCGGCCTCATGCGCCTGGCTGTCAGCCTCGATGGCTCAACGCCGCAACTGCACGATGGCTTCCGCGGCGTGCCTGGCTCCTACAAGCGATCGCTCGAAGCGGTTGCATGGTGCCACGAAGCTGGGCTTCCGGTGCAGGTCAACACCACCGTCTCGCACCGCAACCTCGACGATCTCGACAACATGATCAAGCTGCTCGTGGACTTGCGGGTCGTGCTGTGGAGCGTCTTCTTCCTGGTGCCGACCGGACGGGCGCAGCTGAAAGACCTGCTCACGGCGGAAGAGCACGAGAAGGTGTTCGCCAAGCTGTACGAGACTTCGAAGCAGGTGAAGTTTCACATCAAGACCACCGAAGGGCAGCACTATCGCCGCTACGTTCTGCAGCAGCGGGCCAAAGATCCGAAGGCACGCAGCGAAGAAGATTTAATCGCCGGAGCGCCGCGTGGGGTCAACGATGGCAAGGGCTTTGTGTTCGTCAGCCACACCGGGGAAGTGTTTCCCAGCGGGTTTCTGCCGTTGCCGGCAGGCAATATCCTGTGGGAGCCGCTGTCGGAGATCTACCAGCACTCGCCGTTGTTCCGCGCTTTGCGGAACCGAGCGCAGCTGAAGGGCAAATGCGGCCGCTGCGAATTCAACGAAGTCTGCGGGGGATCAAGGGCCCGGGCCTATGCCATAAGCCATGATCCGCTCGCCGAAGAGCCCTGCTGCGCTTACATTCCGCAAGCCTGAGGGCTCGCCTGTAGCTCCTTCGTGTCCTTTGTGGTTTCTAACGACCACGAAGGGCACGAAGGAATCTCTGCTGTGCAATTTTACTTAAGCCGAGCTTGCAGTCGACCTCCGGTATCGCTACCTTTTCTGGCGCCTTAGGGGTGGTCGCGGCTCTGGAGAGCCGCGTTACCTGGCGCTACCTGGCCGCGCTGCAGCGACCATGGCTTGGCCGAGGCTTAGGCCGCCGTCGCCGGCGGGGACTTCGTTTTGGCTGAAGACCTCGAAACCGCCGGTGGATAGGGCTTCTGAGAGAGTTTGGGTCAGGTAGAGATTGTTGAAGGTGCCGCCGCTCAGGCAGACGCGGTTCAGCGAAGTGCGACGGCGCAATTCGGTTGCGATCTGCAGGAACACCGCCACCAGGCCGTTGTGAAATTTGCTGCTGATTTCGGCGAGCGCCCGTTTCGCAAGAATATCTTCTACCAGGGCCTCGAACAGCGGTCGAGTTCCGATCACAAATCCGGAGTCTTGCGGCGTCAGCACGAGGGGATAAGACTGGTTCGCGTTGCTGAGATCAGTGCTGCCGGCGATTCCGTCGCGAGCTCCGCGATTAAGACCGTCCATCGCCATTTCCAGCTCAATCGCGGCCTGCGCTTCATAGGTGACGGTGTTGCGCACGCCTGCAATGGCGGCGACTGCGTCGAACAGGCGTCCACAGCTTGAGGTCAGCGGAGAATTCACTCGCCGGTCGATCATCTGCAGAAGCACATCCAGCTTCTGCTGATTGATTTCCGCCATGAACGGCAGCTTCCGTTTCAGGAAGTCGCGTCCGAAATGATGCGCCAGACAGCTGACCGCCATGCGCCAGGGCTCGTGAATGGCGGCAGCGCCGCCGGGCAGAGGAATGTACTCGAAGTGGGCGGCGCGTTCGAAGCCGGCGTAGTCGGCGACGAGAACTTCACCGCCCCAGACTTTGCCGTCGCTGCCGTAGCCGGTGCCGTCGAGCGCGAAGCCGATGACTTTGCCGTCGAGGTGGTTCTCGGCCATGCAGCTGGCAACGTGCGCATGATGGTGCTGCACACCAACCAGCGGCAGTGTTTGTTGCAGCGCCCAGCGGGTTGAGAAGTACCCGGGATGCAAATCGTACGCGATGACTTCGGGGCGGATTTCCAGAACGTTCTGAAGATGCGCGATGGCCTCTTCAAAGAATTTGTAGCTTTCGACATTTTCCAGATCGCCGACGTGCTGGCTGAGAAAGGCGTGCTTGCCCTTGGTAAGGCAGATTGTGTTTTTCAATTCGCCGCCCACGGCGAGAACGGATGGGACTTCGTTGCGCAAGAACACGGGAACAGGAACGAACCCACGCGAACGGCGAAGCTGCTGGATTTTCTTTGCGCTCTTTGCGGCGTCTTTGCGCCCTTCGCGGTCAAAAGCTTTTAACCGCAAAGGGCGCGAAGGTTGCGCAAAGGGCGCTAAGGAAGGCGGCAGCAGTCGGACCACGGAATCGTCGCAGCGCAGCAGGATGTCGCGGTTGTGCACGAGGAAGTTGTCCGCGAGCGTGCCTAGCCGCGCAACCGCTTCGCGGTTGGCAATGGCAATCGGCTCCTCGCTGAGGTTGCCGCTGGTCATCACTAGCGCTTCAAATTCGGCTTCCCGCAAGAGCAGGTGGTGCAGCGGCGTATACGGCAGAAATACGCCGAGGTATGGGTTGCCGGGCGCGACTTCTTCGGAAATGTACGAGGCGTCCCCTGCGCTTGTCCGTCGTCGAAGGAGCACAATCGGCCTCTGAATAGACAGCAGCGCGGATTCCTCAGCGGCAGAAATCTCGCAGAACTGGCGCGCGGCGTCTACACTCGCGACCATGATCGCGAAGGGCCTGCCTACCCTGCGCTTGCGCTCGCGCAGGCGTACGACCGCAACAGCATTGGTCGCGTCGGCCGCGAGGTGGAAGCCGCCCAGGCCCTTGATGGCGACGATCTGCCCCGCGCGCAGAAACTCGATGCTGCTTTTCAACGGATCGCCGGTCGCGATGCTTTGGCCCTCGCGATCCAGCAGTTGCAGCCGTGGACCACAATCCCAGCAGGCATTCGGTTGCGCGTGGAAGCGGCGGTTCAGGGGATCGTCATACTCCTTTTGGCAGGCGGGGCACATCTGGAACGGGGCCATTGCGGTGTACGGGCGATCGTAAGGAATGCTGCGGGTAATGGTGAAGCGCGGGCCGCAGTTGGTGCAGTTCGTGAACGGATATTGGAAGCGGCGGTCGCGCGGATCAAACATCTCGCGCAGGCAATCGTCGCAGGTGGCTACGTCAGGGGAGATGAGGGTGCGAACTCTCTCCCCGGCATGGCTGGCGATGATGCGGAATTCCGGGTCGCCATTGCAGGGAACTTCGGCGACTTCGATTTCCGTGATGCGGGAAAGAGGAGGCGCATCTTGCGGCAGATGAATGACGAAATCTTCGACGGAAGATGGTTCGCCCTGCACTTCAATGCTGACGCCGGAAGCGGTATTGCGAATTGCTCCGACGAGGTGGCGTTCGGTGGCGAGGCGGTAGATGTAAGGGCGAAAGCCGACGCCCTGCACGATGCCGGAGACTTCGATGTGGCGGCGGATGGGCATTGACAAAATGACGGGACAGCCGAGCCGGCTGTCCCACACTTTTTTTTGCTCTATACCGACGAACCCGCCCGTGCGGCGTCCATTTTTCTGCGCTGGTGCAGCCAGCCGAGCCAGTCTTTCAGGCCATCGCCCGCGGTATTCGAGACCCGCACAATTTCCATGCCGGGATGCACCTTGCGCGCGTTCTGTTCCGCCTTGGCGATATCAAAAGGAACATACGGCAACAGATCGGTCTTGGTGATAACCAGCAACTCGGACTTGAAAAAGATCGATGGATATTTGAGCGGCTTGTCTTCGCCTTCGGTCACGCTGAGCAGAACGATTTTTGCCGCCTCGCCCAGGTCGTAGCTCGACGGACATACCAGGTTGCCCACGTTCTCGATGAACAGCAGATCGATTTCATTCAGCCGCCAGTCGGCGAGATGACGGTCAATCATGCGGGCGTCGAGATGGCAGGTGCCTCCGGTCGTAATCTGCTTGACGGGAAAGCCGAATTTCTTGAGCCGCGTGGCGTCGTTCTCGGTTTGAATATCGCCGGTGAGCACGGCAACCCGATCCGCACGGGGCCAGGCCTGCAGGGTTCTTTCGAGAAGGCTGGTTTTGCCTGAACCCGGCGAGCTGATCAGGTTGAGGCAGAGCACGCCATGCTCGCGAAAGCGCTCGCGCAGCTGGGCGGCGAGGCGGTCGTTTTCGCTCAAAACTTTCTGTTCAAGCGGTACTCGGTTCATGCTCCTCCAACTCCAAGTATGCCAGCTGCAACTCATCGCCGCTGATGCATTCGTTGCGCAAGCCGGCGCAGTGGGGGCACTGGAAATCGAAGTCCTTGATGACGAACTCGGTGCCGCAGTCGAGGCAGCGATGGCGGCGGGGGCAGGGTTCAATTTCCAACTGCAGCCCCTGCCATTCGGTCTCTCTGGTAAGAGCTTCGAAGGCAAAGCGCAGGGCATCGGGATCGACGGCCGCTAACTCGCCAATGCGCATCGCGATCTTAACCGGCCTGGCGCCGTGGTGGCGCGCGGCTGCGGCGCTCACAGCTTCCAAAACGGATTGGGCGATACCCAGTTCGTGCATAAGACCAGCACTTAGGAGTTGCCTGCTGCCGGTGCCAAAGGCTAAGTCGCTAGCTCTCTTCCGGCGGCAGTTCCGATTCGATCGCGCCCATTTCGTCGAGCAGCTGATAGGTGCGCGCGGCTTCTTCTTCGTCGACCTTACTGATGGCAAAGCCCACGTGCACCAATACGTAGTCGCCGACTTCGGCTTCGGGGACAAAGTCGAGGCTGGCCTGGCGCACGATGCCGCCGAACTGCACGCGGCCGACGCGCAGCCCATTAGCCTGCTCGATAGAAACGACTTTGCCGGGAATGGCCAGACACATATGACTATTCTAGGCTACACCTGGAGCGGCTCGGAGTTATTCATGTTGGCAGCGGCCAACAAAGAAAGAATGACTGAGACCCGGCAACCGGGAACTGGCGGCTGGCAACGGCTCTTACGAGTGGACCAGCTTCTCTAAGCCGTCGCGGTTGCGGATGGTGAGGGTTGAGCCTTTGATCTGCACCAATTGCTTCTTCTTGAAATCGGAGAAGAGGCGGCTGACGGTTTCGCGGGTAGTGCCGATCATCTCCGCGATTTCTTCGTGGGTGAGCGTCAAGCGAATGGTATTGCCGCCGTTGTTCTTTTCGGCTTCCCACGCCAGAAGCAGTTTGGCGAATTTCTCCGCGGGCGATGTCGCCAGGCCCAGGGTGCGGATTTCCTCGTAAGCGACGTAGTAATTCTTGCTGAGTTGTTCAGCAACGCGGACGGCAACCTCGCCGTTTTCGCGGAGAAACTGCAACAGCGATTCGCGGGAGATGAAGTTGGCCTGGCCGGGCTCGATCATTTCGGCGGTCACTTCATAGGGATGATTGGAGATGGTCGCGTTCAAACCGAGAACGTCGCCGGGTTCGGAAATTTTCGTGATGATGGTTTTGCCTTCGCTCGACGAAGTTGAGAGCTTCGCCTTCCCGGTACAAAGCACGAAAACACCGCGGGGCCTTTGGCCTTCAATAAATAACACGGCCGATTTCGGGTAAATGGCGGTGGACTTGATCTCGGTAAGCTTCTGCACGGCGGGAAGCGAGAGATTGCAGAACAAGTGCTCTTCCCGCACCGGGCAGGTTACACAGTCATCGAGGATGTTCAGACCATAAGGAGAACGCATGTCTGCACCCCGAATTGTATCACCTACTGTTGTGATTTCGATCACGGGAAAGGGTGACGCGGCACATCGCGGGTAACCGCCTGCCGGCGGCAGAATGGGGTTGCAATCAGGAGGGTTCCGATCCTGGGGAGGCAGTAATGGTAACCGTCACGGAGGATCCGAAACCTGCGGTTCAGGAGCGCTCGGCCGGAGCGCGCGTCTCCAAAACCGAGTTCCCGCCAGCGCTGCTAGGGCAGGTTCCGCAGTATCGGCCGCTGTTTTCGGACAGCCTTCTAGAAAAAGGATTGGGTGAACGAAAGCGGAAGCGGGTTACGACCACGGTTTCGTTTGCCATCCAGTGCGTGTTGATCGGGGTCTTGATCGTGGTGCCCATGATGTTTATTGAGGACCTGCCCAAAAGCCAGCTCCTGACGTTCCTGGTTGCGCCGCCGCCACCGCCTCCGCCACCGCCTCCGCCGGCGGCCATTCCCCAGGTACGGGTGGTGCGCGAAACGAACGTATTAGATAGCGGAAGGTTGCGCACACCGACGCGAATTCCGCGCAAGGTCGAGATGATCAAGGAAGAAGCCGCGCCGCCGCCGATGTCGGCGGGGGTCGTGGGTGGGGTACCGGGAGGGGTGCCGGGCGGGCAACTGGGCGGCGTGATTGGCGGACTGATCAGTTCGATACCGGCCGCGAACATACCGAAACTGGAACCGCCCAAGCGCATTCGCGTATCGCAAGGGGTGACCCAGGGCTTGCTGCTGCACAAGGTGGAACCGGTGTATCCCAAAATCGCCCTGGCGGCGCGGGTGATGGGGGTGGTGCTGGTTAAGGCGGTTATCGGCAAGGACGGAGTCATCAAGGAACTCGAAATTGTCAATGGTTCGCCCTTGCTGACCCAGGCGGCACTCGACGCCGTCAAGCAATGGCGCTATCGGCCGTATTTGCTCAACGGTGAGCCGGTAGAGGTGGAAACCAATATCACCGTGACGTTCCAGATCAGCAGTTAGCGTGACTTCCTCGGCGAGATTTCCGGGAAGGGAGACTTTGGCAATGGAGAACAAGCACAGTTATCGGGTGGTTGCCTGGTGGAGTTCAGGGAAGACGGGCCTGGCAAAAACCGACTCCGCTCCGAACGCGATCCACTTCACGGCGCCGCCGGAGTTTGGAGGGCTGGAGGGCCGCTGGACGCCGGAAAGCCTGCTGCTCTGCGCGGTGGCAGGGTGTTTCACTACTACGTTTCGCGCCATCGCGGAGTACTCCAAGTTCGAGTACTCCGACCTGGAAGTGCAGGTGGAGGGGGCGATCCAGAAGGTGGAATCGGGATACGCGTTCACGCAGATCATCCTGAGGCCGAACCTCTCGATTACCAGCGAGGCGGAACAGGCGCGCGCGCTTCGACTCTTGCACAAGACCAGCAATCTTTGCCTGGTTTCGCGGGCCATTTCAGTGCCGCAGGTCTTTGAGCCGCACGTGCAGGTGAACGCGCTGGTCAACGCACTCTGATTAACGCAGGAATTCAATCCAGGGACGCGAGCCAAGGCTGTGCCCTGCCCGACGAAGGAGAGCGATGAAACCGAAGTTCAAGACCATGGACGCGAACGAGGCGGTGGCGAACGTAGCCTATCGCCTGAGCGAAGTGATTGCGATCTACCCGATTACGCCGTCGTCTCCGATGGGCGAATGGGCCGACCAGTGGGCGTCGGAAGGCGTCCCTAATCTGTTTGGCACGGTGCCGCACGTGGTGGAGATGCAGAGCGAGGGCGGAGCGGCCGGCGCGGTGCATGGCGCGCTGCAGACGGGATCGCTGGCGACTACGTTCACCGCCTCGCAGGGCCTGCTGCTGATGATTCCCAACATGAACAAGATCGCCGGTGAACTGACGCCGGCGGTGTTTCACGTTACGGCGCGCACCATCGCGGCGCACGCGCTTTCGATTTTCGGAGACCACTCCGACGTGATGTTCTGCCGGACTACGGGATTCGGGATGCTGTGCTCCAACTCCGTCCAGGAGGCCATGGATCTGGCACTCATCGCCCACGCAGCCTCTCTCGAATCCCGCATCCCTTTCCTGCACTTCTTCGACGGATTCCGCACTTCGCATGAAGTGAACAAGATCGAGATGCTCGACGAAGAGCAGATGCGCGCGCTCATCAACATGGAACGCGTAATCGAGCATCGCCAGCGCGCGCTGTCGCCGGACCACCCGGTGCTGCGCGGCACGGCCCAGAATCCCGACGTCTTCTTCCAGGCGCGGGAAAGGGCCAATCCGTTTTACGCGGCCTGCCCGGAAAAAGTCCAAGCCATCATGGATCAATTCTCCAAGGTCGTAGGCCGCGTATATCGCTTGTTCGAGTACGTGGGCGCGCCCGATGCCGAGCGCGTGATTGTGATGATGGGTTCGGGAGCGGACGCGGCGCATGAATGTGTGGAGCATTTGAATGCTGCCGGCGAGAAGGTTGGCCTGCTGAAAGTGCGCTTGTTCCGGCCGTTCTCGGTGAAGCACTTCCTGGAAGCGCTGCCCGCGACGGTGAAGAAGATTGCGGTGCTGGATCGGACGAAGGAGTCGGGATCGCCGGGCGAACCGCTCTACCTGGATGTGGTGAATGCGATCCATGAAGGGGCCTCCGGGAACGGAGCTTCGCCGCGGGCGGGTCTGGGCCACCTCACTGTTGCGGCCATTGTTGGGGGACGCTATGGATTGTCTTCGAAAGAGTTCACCCCGGCTATGGTTAAGGCTGTCTACGACAATCTCAAGCCGGGGCAGCCGAAGAATCACTTTACCGTCGGCATTAACGATGACGTCAGCCACAGCAGCCTCAATTACGATGCGGGATTCTCGGTTGAGCCGGAGAACGTGGTCCGCGCGATGTTTTACGGGCTGGGTGCGGACGGAACTGTAGGGGCAAACAAAAACTCGATCAAAATCATTGGCGAGAACACTGCCAATTATGCGCAGGGCTACTTCGTCTATGACTCAAAGAAGTCCGGGGCAATGACGGTATCGCACCTGCGCTTTGGCCCCGAAGCGATCCGCTCCAGCTACCTGATTTCGCAGGCCAACTTCATCGCCTGTCATCAATGGATTTTCCTCGAGCGCTACGACATGCTCGACGCACTGGTCCCGGGCGGGGTGTTCCTGCTGAACAGTCCGTTCAGCAAAGAGGAAGTCTGGGAACACCTGCCCGGCAAGGTGCAGGAACAACTGATCGCCAAGCAAGCGAAGTTCTACGTGATCGACGCCTACCAGGTGGCGCGCGATACCGGCATGGGATCGCGTATGAACACGATCATGCAGGTGTGCTTCTTCGCCATCTCGAAAGTGCTGCCGCGCGCGGAAGCGATCGAGGCCATTCGCGACTCCATCCGCCATACTTATGGCAAGAAGGGCGAGGAGGTTGTACAGAAGAACCTGCGGGCAGTGGACGAAACGCTGTCGCATCTTTTTGAAGTTCAATTGCCGGAACAGCCAACCAGCCGTACGGCAATGCCGGCGCCTTTCTCCGGAGAGGCGCCGAAGTATGAGCGCGATGTGCTGGGCACAATCTATGCCGGCCACGGCGACCAGCTTCCCGTGAGCGCTTTTCCCGCCGATGGCACCTTCCCGACCGGCACATCCAAATGGGAAAAGCGCAACATTGCGCTCGAAATTCCTGCGTGGGACACCAAGACCTGCATCCAGTGCGGCAAGTGCGCGATGGTGTGCCCCCACGCAGTGATGCGGATCAAGGTGTACGACAAGAAACACCTGGATTGCGCTCCGGCCACGTTCAAGTCCACCGATGTGCGCGACCGCGAATGGCAGGGCATGCGGTACACGATCCAGGTTGCGCCGGAGGACTGCACCGGCTGCGGCATCTGCGTCGACATCTGCCCGGCGAAGAACAAAAGCGAAACGCGGCTGAAGGCGATCTACATGCAGCCACAACCGCCGCTGCGCGCGCCGGAGCGGGAGAACTGGGAATTCTTCCTGAAGATTCCCGATCTTGACCGCAGCAGGATCAAGGTCAACGCGATCCGGCAGCAGCAGGTGCAGGAGCCGCTGTTCGAATTTTCCGGAGCCTGCGCCGGATGCGGCGAGACACCTTATCTGAAACTGGTGTCGCAGCTGTTTGGCGACCGCGCCGTGATTGCCAATGCCACTGGCTGCTCCTCCATCTACGGTGGCAACCTGCCCACGACGCCCTGGGCCAAAAACGCGCAGGGCCGTGGGCCGGCGTGGTCGAACTCGCTGTTTGAAGACAATGCCGAGTTTGGCATGGGCTTCCGCGTTTCCATCGACAAGCAGACGGAATTCGCCCGCGAACTGGTGCGCAGGCTGGCGAAGAACATCGGCGCGGATTTTGCGGACTCGCTGCTGAACGCCCCGCAAAAAGATGAAGCCGATATCGCTCTGCAGCGCGAGCGTGTGGGATTTCTTAAGCAGAGATTGGCGCAGGTCGATGGGCCTGAAGCCCGGCAACTGCTGGCGGTCGCCGACATGCTGGTGAAGAAGAGCGTGTGGATCATCGGCGGCGATGGCTGGGCGTACGACATCGGCTACGGGGGGCTCGATCACGTGCTGGCGAGCGGGCGAAACGTCAATATCCTTGTGCTCGATACGGAGGTTTATTCGAACACCGGCGGGCAGGCTTCGAAGTCCACGCCGCGCGGTGCGGTCGCGAAGTTTGCCGCCGGTGGCAAGCCCGCTCCCAAGAAGGATCTCGGGCTGATGGCCATGAGCTACGGCAACGTGTACGTGGCCAGCGTGGCCATGGGGGCCAAAGACGAGCACACGCTGAAAGCTTTTCTCGAAGCCGAGGCCTATAACGGGCCGAGCATCATCATTGCCTACTCGCACTGCATCGCGCACGGCATCAACATGACCACGGCGATGTCGGACCAGAAAGTGGCGGTCGAGTCCGGGCAGTGGCTGCTGTACCGCTACCACCCGGATCGCAAGCTGACGGGCGAGAACCCGCTGATTCTGGACTCGCGCACGCCGACCCGCAAGGTCGAAGATTTCCTGCTGCAGCAGACGCGCTTCAAGATGCTGACCAAGAGCAAGCCGGAAGACGCGAAGCGGCTTTGGCAGGAAGCGCAGCACGATGCCGAGGTTCGGTACCAGCTGTATGAATACTTCGCGCAACGCAAGCCGGAAGCGGTCCGCAGTCAGGAAGAAATGATTGACGCGAAGAAGCCGCAACACGAAACGGCGAAGGTATAAGCAGGCGAGGCAGGAGGCATGAACCGGCAGCAAATCTCGGCGCAGTTCGATCGCTTCCTGCGGTTGCAGGGGCTTTGCGGAGCCATCATCGTTGCCTCCTGGTTGATCTTCTGGGCGGTCGAGAATCCTGTCAGCAATGTGCGGGACCTGTTCCTATATGTCCTGACGCAGATGAACCTCACCGTGCTGCTGCTGCACCCGTTGAAGGTTCTCTACGAAGACCGCCGGGCGCGTTATCACTGGCCGATTCATGTAATCGCGATCCTGGCCGTCAACTGTGTGGTGGTGGTCGCATCCGCGGCCGTGATTTACCGGGTTGACGGCCTGAACCAGCCATTCCTCGCATTTTTGCGGCACAGCTGGAAATTCCCGTTCGTTGCCAACCTGGTGTTTGCGTTCGCCTACGAAACCTACAAAGTGACAACCCGAAGCCTGCGCAGCCGCAATCAGCAACTGCAGCGCAGGATCGACGCGGATGGCGCGGAGCGAGAGATCGAAGCCCAGGAATTGCGGCAGGCGCTGGAGATCCAGAGAGGCCTGCTGCCCAAGGAAATTCCGCAACTGCCGGGGTTCGCGATCACGGGCGCATGGGAACCGGCGCGCGTCGTAGGCGGAGATTACTACGACGTAATCCGCCTGGGGCCGGAGAAGATCGGCATCTGCATCGCGGACGTGGCCGGCAAAGGAATTTCGGCCGCGCTCCTGATGGCGAACGTGCAGGCGGCGGTGCGCGCGTTCGCATCTGAAACCGTCTCCCCTTCGCGAGTCTGCAGCCAGATTAATTCGGTTTTGTGCACCAACATCGCCCCGGGGAAATTTGTGACCTTGTTCTATGGGGTTCTGGACGCGGGCTCTCGCACCCTGCAATTCACCAACGCCGGGCATCTGCGGCCGCTGCTCATTCGGGAGGGCGCGCCGGCTCAGCACCTGGAGAATGATGGCGCGCTGCTGGGCGTGTTCCCCGAGTGGAGTTACGAAGATTCGACAGTCGAAGTGCGAACCGGCGATCTGCTCCTGCTTTTCACCGACGGCATTACCGAAGCGATGCGGCAGGATGGCGAGGAATTCGGGGAAGAGCGGCTTTCGCACGCCATTACAAAAGGTGAGCCGCGCGCGCTCGAGGAATTGCAGTCCGATGTCTTACAACGAGTGAAGCAATTCTGTGATTCCCGGCTCAATGACGACGCCACGCTGGTGATGGTATCCGCTCCTGCCGCCGGGGCTCGGGAGTTCGCACTGAACCGGAACCTCAAGGAACAAGTTTTACAGCACGCTGGAGTCTCATCATGATTGATCTCAGCACTAAATATCTTGGCCTCAAACTGGATTCCCCGCTGGTCGCCTCGGCGTCGCCGCTGTCGCAGGATCTGGACGGCGTGCGCCGGCTGGAAGATGCCGGCGCGTCGGCGGTCGTGCTCTATTCTTTATTTGAAGAGCAATTGCGGCACGAGGCGATGGAGTTGGAGTATCACCTCTCGGCAGGCACGGAAAGCTTCGCCGAGTCGCTGACCTACCTGCCCATGCGCGGCGAATTCCGCACCGGGCCGGAGGGCTATCTCGAGCACATTCGCAGGTGCTCCGACGCGGTGCATGTCCCCATCATTGCCAGCCTCAATGGAGCCACGCTGGGCGGGTGGACCAAATACGCCAAGGAAATTGAAGACGCGGGAGCGGATGCGATCGAGTGCAACATCTACTCGATCCCGACCGATCTTGACGTGACCGGGGCCGAAGTCGAGCAGGCGTATATCGAAATTCTTCGCGCGGTGAAGTCGGCGGTCGACATTCCGGTTGCGGTGAAGCTCAGCCCGTTTTTCAGCAACATGGCACACATGGCAAAGCGTCTGGAAGCAGCCGGAGCCAATGGACTGGTGATGTTCAATCGCTTCTACCAGCCGGACATCGATCTGGAGGAACTGGAAATCCGTCCTAATGTTCTGCTGAGCACGCCACAGGCATTGCGCCTGCCGCTTACCTGGATTGGCATACTGCACGGGCGGATACGGTTGAGCCTGGGGGCAACCAGCGGCATTCATGGGGCGGAAGACGTGATCAAACTGCTGCTGGTCGGGGCCGATGTCACGCAGATGTGCTCGGCGTTGCTGATCCATGGGACGCGGCATCTGCGGCACGTGGAGCGGGAGCTGCGGGAGTGGCTCGAAGGACATGAATACGAATCGGTCGCGCAGATGCAGGGCAGCATGAGCCAGTTGCGCTGCTCCGATCCCAGCGCGTTTGAAAGGGCCCAGTACATGCGGGCGGTGAAGGGAGTTGAGTTTGTGCATCGGCCTTCGCAGCGTGCGGTGCCGCAGGTGGAGGATTGGGGGCCGGAGTAGAAAGCAGGCTTCAGCAAAACCGGCTTCAGGCTTCAGGCCTCAGGCTGCAGAAAGGCTAAACCCCAAAACGGGACTGCCACAACTACTAATCTCTAGATTGTTTTCGGATTGGTGCGACAAGCGAATACTCTGATCTGAAGAGCGGTCAGCGTATGAGCGGAACTTTCAAGGACCTGAAATCATGGCAGAAAGCATTTAATTTGACATGCACCTTCCCCAAACAAGAAACCTATGGACTCTCCAGCCAATTACGTCGAGCGGCTGTCTCGGTCGTCAGCAACATCGCAGAAGGGAAGGGCCGCACTTCCGATAAAGACCTCCTTCGCTTTCTTGGGAACGCTCGCGGGTCCCTATTCGAAGTTGAAACGCAGATGGCCTTGGCCGAGCGGCTGGGCTACTCAGTCGCGAATTGACCGAGACACTCGGGTCGCAAATTTGTGAAACGGGCAAGCTACTCAACGGCCTGATTCGATCCTACGAAGTGCGATTGTAGGAAGCCGCGAGAAGCTGTCCCGCTTATCCTGAAGCCTGGCGCCGGGCGCCTGAAGCGGTCTTTCCTTCCTGTGATCTCCATCACCTTTCGATGTGGTCCAAATCATGGCTGCTCGCAGCGTTGCGGATTGACAATCAGAGGAGAACGGCTAGAGGTGTGCCATGATGATGCTCTATCGGCTCGTCCATCTCATTGAGTCGCATTCCCAGGCTCTGGCCGCATGTCTTCTCGATCGCGTGCAGGGCTCTGAGGCAACCCCGGGTTACAGGAATGTTCCCACGGAAGAATTGAAAGAGCGCGTGTTTGAGGTTTACCGCCATTTGGGCGACTGGCTGCTGACCAAAGACGAACTCGATCTGGAGCGGCGCTATCTGCGGATCGGGGCTCGCCGGGCTGAGCAGGGCGTGCCCTTCAGCCAGGTGGCGTGGGTGATCGTGCTGGTTAAAGACAATCTGTGGGAATTCTTGCGGAAAGAATCGACCATGGATCGTCCGGTGGAAGTGTATGGCGAGCTGGAGATGCTGCAGTTGCTCGATCATTTTTTCGATCGCGCCATCTATTACGCGGCAGTTGGGTATGAGTTGAAGCATTCGCAGTCGGAAAAGTTCGAGGCGACTGCGTGAGGAAATTCCCCGGTCTCCGCAAATGCGGCGGGACCTGGGAGGCGCGCGGGAGTGAGAGTCCATGTCGTGGGAAATGGAGTACTCGCGGAAACTGAAGACGGCGGACGCGGCGTTGGGCTTTCTCCAGTCCGGAATGCGGGTTTACATTCACCCGGGCTGCGCCGAGCCGGAAACCCTGGTTGAAGCCATGATGCGGCGCGGACCGCGGGTGCGCGACGTGGAAGTCGTGCACATGCGCACCATGGGTGATGCGCCCTATGTCGCGCCGGAATGGGGCGGGCACTTCCGGCACAAGGCATTCTTTATGGGCCCGAATGTTCGGCAGGCGGTGAACGAGGGCCGCGCGGACTTTATTCCTATCGATCTCAGCGATGTCGAGGGCCTGTTCGAAAGCGGGGCGATGCCCATCGATGTGGCCCTCATCCAGGTTTCTCCCCCGGATTCTCACGGGTTTTGCAGTTTTGGCGTGGGTGTGGACACGACGCTCACCGCCGCCAAGCACGCCCGCTACGTGATCGCGCAGGTCAACAATGCTATGCCGAGGACCTTCGGCGATAGCTTCATCCATGCCAGCGACATAAACGCGGTGGTGGAATCGTCTCGACCGCTATGCGAATTCAAGCAACCAGATGTAACTGACATGCATGTACAGATAGCGCGCAACGTCGCGGGCTTGATCGAAGACGGGGCAGTGCTGCAGACCGGCATCGGCGGAATTCCCGACGCGGTGCTGCCCTTCCTTCGCGACCGCAAGGACCTGGGCGTCCAGAGCGAACTTGTAACCGACGCCGTCATTCCGCTGATTGAAGCCGGCGTGATCACAGGCGCGCGGAAGAATTTCAAGCCGCGGAAGATCATTATCGGGTTTGCGATCGGAACCAGGAAGATTTTCGAGTTTGTCGATAACAATCCCATCTTTGAATTTCATCCCACCTCGTACAGCAACGATCCGGCGCTGATTGCGCGCAACGACAACATGGTGGCGATCAACTCGGCTTTGCAAATCGATCTCACCGGGCAGGTGTGCTCGGACTCGATTGGAACGCGGATTTACAGCGGAATCGGCGGCCAGGTCGATTTCCTTCTCGGGGCGTCGCGGTCCAAAGGCGGCAAGCCGATTATCGCCATTTCCTCGACGGCGAAAGATGGAACCGTGTCGCGAATCGTGCCCATGCTCAGCCCGGGAGCGGGCGTGGTGACCACGCGCGGCCTGGTGCGCTACGTGGTGACCGAGTACGGGGTGGCGTACTTGCATGGCAAGTCCATTCGCGAGAGGGCGAAGGCGCTGATCGAAATCGCGCATCCCAAGTTCCGCGATGAGCTATACGAGTATTGCGGGAAGAACCGGTGGCTGGAGCACGTGGTGCCGGGTCGTACGGCCGTCTAGTCACAGCATCGGCTCTCGCATTTTGTCCCAGTAAAGGTTTCAAAGTTCCAAGGGGCCGAATGTTTCAACGTCACGCGCTGAAACCTTTGAAAGTTTTCTTCCAGCATTGCAAAGCTACTCCGCGAAGGTTGTGCGCCGCCATTCGCGCCTCCTTTCTGCAACATGAACATTCACATATCTCTCATCGAAGATTCACCGAATTTTAAAGACGAATGCCAGAGAGTGCCTGTAGGCTAGACCTTCCGCGCTAGAGTCAGTGGGCTCCTCGCGCCCAGGCTGGCGGTTTCGCAGCAGTGCAAAATATTGCGGAGGGCCAAATCTTGTTGCACCCGCTGGACAGCGGACAATCACCCGCATGCACAGTTGATTGCGCCGCCAATGGCATGTATCTGAGTTCACCTATCTACTTTGAGGAGAGGAACAATGAAGCTAGCGAAAGCTTTGGCGCTTTGTCTGGCGCTGGCCAGCATGGCCGGCTTGACGGCGCCAGCCCAGCAGACTACCGCGAAGGGCACAAAGAAAAGGGCAGCGGCGAAAACGGACGCGGTGGCCACTCAGTTGAACGAGTTGAAGCAAGCGATTGACGCCCAGCAACAGCAGATCAGGCAACTGAGCGACCAGATTCAAAGCCGCGACCAGCAGATTCAGCAACTGCAACAGAAGCTGGACCAGAGCCAGACGGCGGCGACGGAGGCGCAATCGAAGGCGGACTCGGCTGCTTCGCAGGCGTCGGCGCAAAGCCAAACTGTCGACGCTCTCAAGGGCGACGTGGCCGATCTAAAGGCGAACAGCACCAGCACCGTCCTCACCTTGCAGGAAACGCAAAAGGCCATCCACGAGGTGGAGAGTCCGGCGGCGCTGCACTATAAGGGCATCACCATCACGCCGGGCGGATTCGTGGCGGCTGAAACGGTGTACCGCACGCGCGCCACCAGCGCCGATATCAACACGCCGTTCACCGGCATTCCTTACACCGCGAATGAGCTGTCGCGGGTGGGCGAAGCGAATTTCACCGCGCGCCAGAGCCGGCTGAGTCTTCTCGGCGAGAGCAAGATCGGCACGACCAAGCTGACCGGATACTGGGAGGCTGACTGGCTTGGAACCGGAGTGACCTCCAACAATCGCCAGAGCAACAGCTATGTGCTTCGCCAGCGCGTGATCTACGGGCAAGCTGCATTTGCGGGCGGGCTCAGCGTCACCGCCGGGCAGATGTGGTCGCTGGTGACGGAGGATAAGAAGGGCATCAACAACCGCCAGGAACTGCCGCCGCTCACCGTCGACTCGCAATATAACGTCGGCTTCAGTTGGGCGCGGCAGTATGGGTTCCGCGTGGTGCAGGACTTCGGCGGGAAATTCGCACTCGGGGTCGCCTTGGAAGCTCCGCAGGCGACGGTCGGCGGACGCGGTTTCTCGGCTCTGACAACCTCCACCGCGGGAATCACTACCACGACGGCCGGGAACACCATTCTCGACGCGATTGGCAGCGGCGGCGGCCTGTACAACTTCGTGGACACCAGCGGCTACACCGTTAATAAGACGCCCGACATCATCGTGAAGGCCGCGGCCGATCCGGGTTGGGGACACTACGAACTGTTCGGCGTGTACAGCGCCTTCCGCAACCGCATTTATCCTTGCGCGGTCGCCGGAACGAATGCGAGCGATACCGTTGCTCCGGCGGCAGGCACGGCAACGCAGATTCTATGCCCAGGGACTGGACTTGCGACGTCGAGCGCGGCGGGAGCGTACAACGATACTCGCAGTGGTGGCGGAGTTGGCCTCAACTTCCGTTTGCCGGTCTACAAGAAAAAGCTGGAATTCGCCTTCCAGGGAATGGCGGGAGATGGCATCGGCCGCTACGGATCGGCGCAATTGCCTGACCTGACCTTCCGTCCAGATGGCACGGAAGCCTTGATCCGCACGGCGCACGGCCTGGCGGCGCTCGAGTACCACTCGGCCAAGTGGGATATGTACGCCTACGGCGGTGAAGAGTACGCAGCGCGGGCGGCCTACAAAGGATATGAAAGCATTACCGTCACCAAGACTCCGGCGATTACCTTCATCCCCAACGGCAGCAGCGGGCCAAGTTGTCCGACGCCCGATCCGGTGACGGGCGCGTGCACGATTCCGGGGACGACCGCTACCAAGATCTCAACCAGCGGAATCGGCGGTTACGGTTCGCCGTTCGCCAACAACAGCGGCTGCCAAACGGAGACGATTCCGTCGAACAGCCTGGGGCAGTTCCCGCCGGCCTCGACTCCGTTCTCCACCAGCGGCGGCAGCAATTGCGCGGGCGATATCCGCTCGATCGAGGAAGGCACGCTCGGCTTCTGGTACAAGTTCTACAACGGGCCGAAGGGCGGCTTCCGCCTGGGCCTGCAGTACTCGTATTTTGAGAAGTTCGCCTGGTCGGGCAATGCCAACAAGGCCGGGGCGACGGGATTCGCGCCCAGAGCCGTCGACAATATGTTCTGGACGTCGATCCGGTATTACATCCCATAAGCAGAAGCAAAGTTCGCAACGCTCGATGGCCTCGGCTTCCGCCGGGGCCATTCCTTTTTTTTGAAAAATGAGGTACGTCGTACCGCATAACCCCGGTGTGTAGTATGTTTTGTCCTCGCTTGATTTGTTGAACCATTAAGGGCACGAAGGCGCACGCAGGAAGGCGCTTATGTCGCAGGAGGATGGTATGAGACGGTGGAAATTCTTTTTGATTACCGGGTTCGTGATCGCCAGCATCGCCTTGGCACAACCGGCGAGCCCGCCGAACTTTCCAACGCAGGAAGGCGATTACACCATTCGGGATTTCCACTTTCGCTCGAGAGAGCAGATGGCTGAACTTCGCGTTCACTACACGACGCTGGGGACGCCAGCAAAGGATGCGAGCGGCCGCACCACCAATGCCGTCCTGATCCTGCATGGAACCACCGGCTCGGGCCATCAATTCCTCTCGCCGAGCTTCGCCGGTGTCCTGTTTGGGCCCGGCCAACTACTCGACATTCACCGCTACTACATCATTCTTCCGGATGACATCGGCCACGGAAAATCCACCAAGCCCAGCGATGGCATGCATGCGCACTTTCCGAATTACGATTATGCCGACATGGTCAAGGCGGAACACGAGCTGGTAATGGACGGACTGCATGTGAACCATCTGCGGCTGGTGATGGGAACTTCCATGGGCTGCATGCATTCGTGGATGTGGGGGGAGATGTATCCCGACGATATGGACGCGCTGATGCCGCTGGCCTGCCTGCCGGTGCAGATCGCGGGAAGAAATCGCATGTGGCGGAAGATGATCATGGACTCGATCCGAAACGACCCGGCCTGGAAGGGCGGCGATTACACCAGCGAACCACTCCAGGGCCTGCGCACGGCGGCAGACCTGATGCTGATTGCGGGCAGCGCTCCCATTGCGATGCAGAAGGCGTACCCGGCCCGAAACGCGGCCGATGAATTCCTGGATCACTACATGGATCGCGAAATGCAGGCGATCCAGAGCGGCGCGCTCGATGCCAACAATTACTGGTATGCCTTCAATGCCTCGCGCGATTACGATCCGTCGCCGGAGCTGGAAAAAATCGAGGCGCCGGTGATGTTCGTCAACTCGGCGGATGATTTCATCAATCCTCCGGAGCTGGGAATCGCCGAGCGGGAAATCAAGCGCGTGAAGCGGGGTAAGTTCGTACTGATTCCGGCATCGGAGAAGACCCACGGGCACGGCACGCACACCTGGCCGGTCTTCTGGCAGCAATATCTGAAGGAATTGCTGGACCAATCGCAGCCATAGAGGTGAATTCCGGCGTGCCAAAAAAATGAGAGTAGCGTTTATTGACGCTTTACTGCCCAGGCCGGCTCGGAGATGATTGGAATCGCTACAGGCAAGCAAAGTAGTGCAGATGCTCCGGCGCTGAAAGTTAACGTCGGGGCATCTGCTCTTTTATGTCATCATCCCGTGCGCGGGAGAGCCCTCATTTGGCCTGTGTTCTTGCGGACTCTGCAACCTTGTTCAGCAGCTGATCCAGTTGTGGGCGTTCGAAGAATCTCCCATTCGCAACTACCGCGCTGATCTGCCTCGTGTTCGCGATGTTCGCCAGGGGATTGGCGCTGAGCAGCACCAGGTCGGCAATTTTTCCTCTTTCAATCGATCCAAAACTCTTTTCGATCCCGAGGAACCTCGCAGGATTGCTGGTTGCAGTCTGTAAAGCCTCCATGGGAGTGAAGCCTGCCGCCACGAAGTTCGCCAGTTCGTCATGCAAGCTGAAGCCGGGCATCACGTAAATGCCGGCGGCGGTATCGGTTCCAGCGAGAAACGGAACACCGGCGCGGTGCATGCGGCCGACCATCTTAAGATTCTCGGCGAAGTACTTCTGCCGCAAAGGCAGAGGGTCGCGCAGCAGGTCGGGCATCATGGAATCGGCAAAGCGGCGCCAGGTCACATCACGCCAGTAGGCGGGTACATACTTGTCGAGCGGCTGATGATTCCAGTCGAGCGAATCCAAAAACGTTCCGCCGCGTTGCCAGGCTAGCGTCGGCACCTGCCAGGTCTGGCTCTGCGCCAGCAACTTGATGAGCGTGTCGCATCGTTGTGGATCTTGGGTGTCGAACATCAGCTTGAGGCTGCCCTGTCCCTGGATGAACTTATCTTCTGCAGTCGAGCAGCCTTCGAAGATGCCCATCAGATGCTCGACGCTCTTCTGTCCCGCTTGCACCACCTCGCGAAGGCGGACTCTGTCGGGCACGTGGCCCACCAAGGGCAGCCCCTGCTTGTGGGCTTCGGCAGCAGCCGCGAGGTAAGCGTCGTGGGAAATCACCGACTGGACCTTGATGAAGTCCACGCCTTGCGCTTTGAGCGAGTCCACGGCCGCTACCGCGCTGGCCGGAGTGGTCACGGGCACGGAACTTGGAAACCGCAGCGTGCCGTCAGGCAGGTAACCGTCGAGCATGGGGCCGGAGAAGACCATGCGCGGGCCAACGATCTCGCCGGCGGCAATCTGCTTGCGCCATGCCTTCAGAACCGGAACGTCGCCACCCATATCGCGAACGCCGGTGATGCCGTTGGCAATATACAGCGGCAGAATGACATCACGCCCGCCGGGGAACCAGTCGCCGAAGGCAGAGTGCACATGCATGTCCCAGAGGCCCGGGATCAGATACTTTCCGGCGCCATCAACGAACCGCGCGCCTTTCGGCAGTTGCGCTTTGTGGGAAGCGGTGACGGAACGGATGTGGTCGCCGATAATTACGATAGTCTGATTCTTGCGCAGCGACGAGGTGCCTGGATTGATGATAGTGACGTGGGTGATGACGATCGGGCCCGCCACGGGTTCCTGGGCGAAAACCGAGAGCGTGAAGAGGCTAAGGGCGAGTCCGCACCGAGCGGCCAGCGTGCGCATGCCTGCGAGGGTACTACGAATTCGCGGGAAAAGGGGCGATGGGAACTCCACCCTTCAAAAAATACGAAGGGTGGAGTAACCGCAGAACTCCGCGCTAGATCCCTAGCGGGACGAAAAGCTGATCGGATGCCGCCGCGTAAACAGCGCAGTGCCGATCAGTCCAAATCCTGTCAACACCAACATCGCGGTGTTGGGCTCGGGCACGGTATTGGCGGCGGCGCTGAAGTCCAGGCTGGAAGGCCAGGCACTGCATCCGCCGCTCTTGCAGCCGAAACCCAGCTCAAAACTTTGACCCGCGGGAACACCCATCAGCTTGCCAAACGCGGTCAGAACAATACGCGCGCCATTGGAGCCATCGGGCATAACGCTGCAGCTGAAAAGATTGCTGCTGCAGGTGATGTCCGCCGCGGCCACGCCAGTTTCTACCAGCGTCAGGCTCTGCCAGCTCACACCTGAATTGTTGGTGAAGTGAAGCGTGCCTTGGCTGGCGGAAAGCGCGAAGGTAAAGGTGAGCGCATTCACCGAGCTGCAGGAGTACGACATGCCGCAACTGACAGCCGCATCCACCACCAGAGGTGCGCTCGCGCTGGTGGTGCTGGCAAGCACCGGTGAGAAGAAGTTCGCCGAGCTAGTGCGGAGCAATGCGGGCGAGAAGTTCACCGGGCTAGCGTGCGCGACAGCGGGCAGAATTGCCATAGCCAGCACCAGGAGCAGAACTCGCCCTACGGTTGTTTTGGCAGATGAAAGGTTGGAGGTTGCGGAGGAACAGAATCGGATCGGCTTACGGGTCATTTGTCTCCCTCGTGCGAACGGCGCGCCTCCCCGCGCGTGACAGCGCGATGAACTCTCCGTTTCGCGAACTCTCGAGGGCGCTGGCCGGCGCTCTCGGAGCTTGGCATATCAGGCGATACAGAGGTCCCTAACACTATCTTGCGGTTCGCGTGAGTAGATGAATTCTGCATCCACCCACGTTGCCTTACATTGTGGCAGGCCGAGAGTCCTTTTGGACATTCGGGAGAAGCTGTATGTAGCACCTGAGGGTAGAAAAAGTTTGCACATGCTCTCGCGGGAAACCGTGGCCGATAGCGGCATTTGACAGTGCTTTTGCCAGCGTGTAGGTTCACCCTTTCCGGGTGCGCTACCGACTCGAATACGCTCTGGCCTGGAGTCTCATCAAGCTGGTCGGCGCTTTGCCTCGACCGCTGGCCCGCGCTGCCGGCATTTGGCTCGCGTGGCTGGTCTATCTCGTCCATCGCAAGCTGCGCCGCGTGGCAATGCGGAATCTGGAACTAGCGTTTCCGGAGAAGAGCCGGAGCGAGCGCAAGCGGATAGTGCGCGGGGTGTTCACGTCTCTGGGCCGGCAAGCGGCGGAGGTCTGCCTGTTCCCGAAGTACACGCGGGAAAACGTGAGCAAAACCGTGGTTTACGAGGGATTTGAGAACTTTGAGCGGGCCGTCGCCCGCGGAAAGGGCGTGCTTTTTCTCACCGGGCACCTGGGCGCCTGGGAGCTTTCGGCCTTTGCCCACTCGCTCTATGGATACCCGCTGAACATCGTGATGCGGCCGCTGGACAATCCCTATCTCGACCGCATGGCACGGCACTATCGCACCCTGCACGGCAACAAAGCGGTGGATAAAGATTTCGCGCGCGGGCTGATTGCGGCCATGCGGGCCGGGAAAACGGTGGGCGTGCTGATGGACACGAACATGATCGCGGGCCAGGGGGTGTTCGTGGACTTCTTTGGACGGCCCGCCTGCACGGCCAGCGGTGTGGCGCGAGTGGCATTGAAGACCGATGCCGCGGTGGTGCCGGGCTTCACCATCTGGGATCCGGGCCTGAAAAAATATCGGCTGCGCTTCGATCCGCCGGTGAAGCTCATCCGCACAAAGGATCGCGAAGCGGACGTGGCCGCGAATACTGCCTTATTCACCAAGATTATTGAAGAATATGTGCGGCGGTATCCGGATCAGTGGCTGTGGGTGCACCGGCGGTGGAAGACGCGGCCGGCGGGGGAAAAGGGATTGTATTGACCGTTCCGTCGCTAGCGTTTTTGCGATTCATGGGCGCGAAACCAGGGCAAGAAATCGGATTGCGGAAATGGCCAGTTCACTTGCTCCCAGGGGCCTTGGGTGACGAACTCCGGCCTGCCAAAACGCGTCTTTTGGATGAGGTCTGGCGCCGGATGCGGCGTACAGGGCAGAGGCGCGTCCCAGCAGCGACGATCGTTGACCGGCACCAGCAGCTTGAGGCCCGAGTCGGTCTGATACACAGTCAGCTGTGCCGTGGGAAGAGAGTAAATGCCACCCCGCCTGGTGGGTGCAATGATCGCGCTGTGGACTATTCCTTTAAGAAATCCATATGCAGGATCTATCCAGCCAGTGGGTCGCTGCAGGAAGACGGTAAGGCTCGCCAGAACGATGGCAGCGGCTGCCAACCCGGGTCTGAATCGCAATTGTGTTGCCGCCGGAAATACACGAACGAGCTGCTCTACGGTTAGCGCAGCAGCCATCCAGAAAATGTAAAAACCAAAGCGCGGGGAAGGTATTTTGAAAAACCAGAAGGCAATGCCTGCTGCAATGGGCAATCCCAACAGCCAGCCTCGCCTGGTTGCGCGGTTCGGCGGGAAGCGGCGAGCCGCTACCAGATAACCGGCGCCGGCTGCCAGGGCGAGAGCGCTCGGTATTAGCAGCCATATTAGGAACAAGAATAGATCCGGGCCATGTGTACTCGCGGACCACCACGGGCGCAACCACGCCAAGCCCGGTTCGACGCTCTGGCGAGCGTAGGCGGTGACCCATGCGGTTTGCGCCCTGGCCAGTTCCAGGGGCAGTCGCCATTCCACGGATGCGGATGCGATGGGATTGGGGTAAAACGGGTAGCCGCTAAGCACAATGCTCCGCAACATCCACGAAACCCCCAGCACGACCGTCAAGGTTCCGGCACACCACAACGCGCGAAGCACGATTGCCGGTTTAGGACGTTTCCACATCAATCCCACCATGATGACAAAAGTGATGGAGCTGAAAACGACCGCCGTTTCTTTTAGGCAGACGGCCAGGCATAACAGTGGCATCAGCACGAGCGTGTTATAGGCATCATCGAAAGGTCCCGCATCGAGTGTTGTTAACCAGCGGTAAAGTAGCGAACCGGCGACCAGCAGCACGATGGCAGGCGCCACATCCGTGCTCAAGCTGGAAATGTCTCCGGCCACCACAACCGTGACCAGGGAAACCGCCAACAACACGTCGAACATCCAAGGCTCCGAGGGATGTTTGCGAGGCGACATCCCTCGAAAGCCGCTTAGGACCACTTGGACCATGAAGACGAATACCAGCAGGCCATTGGCGAGATGATTCGATTTGCCAGACCAGGTTCCAATGCCGGTCATCGCGGCATACAGTAAGGTGGAACTGTTGAACGCCAGCTGGTCTTGCAGATTGCCTAATCCCGGAACCAGCGGATAGGTCTTTGCCCAGTGCACCGCAGGAATGTGGTATAAGCCGCTGTCGAAGGTCAAGCAGCGGCCCGCGGCCCAGTCCGCCATCCACAACCCAACCACCAGCAGCGTGGTCACGGCGGCTACGTTTCGCCAGGTCGCGTGAAGCTGGTTGAGCCAGGCCTGCAGAGCCGAGCGGTTCAAGAAAATTCCGATCACCCCCAGCACCGCTATCAATAGGAACGCGCGCGCGGTAATGGGAAAGAAAAAATGCCACAATTGCAGGACGGCAATAACTCCGGCAAATCCCAGCCAGAAACTGGCCAGTATGCGCTCGCTGTGGAGAGATGCGGGTCCCAGCGCGCGCAAGATCAGCAAGCCGAAGCCGGAAAAGAGCACGGCCAGGACAATCCACGAGAAAAAAATTCCAAGCACGCCCAACACAAAAGAGCTCAACGTCGCGTCCCCTAAGGAAATATGCTCCACGAAGCGGTTATTGATGATGTCTCGTCCGCTGCTTAAGTGCAAGAAGCTGGACGCGTGAGCGAAATTAGACCGCGATCATGCCCCTGACTGACAGGCCCTCGCGCAAAGGATCGCCCTCTGGTCCTTCTTGGCCGAAAGAATGAGTGCTATGCGGGATTTTTTGTAACGATCCGGAATCGATAGCTTCGCCCCGGAGCTCGTGCCCACTATCATTCCATCCTTATTCATGAGGCGCGATGCCGTTTAAGAGCAAAGCTCAGTGGCGCAGGTTCGCCCAGCTTCTGGTGCAGCCAGCTCAGGGTTCCACGATCAACTCGCCCGTCATGGATCGGTGATGCCATCCGCAGTGAACACAACACTTGAACGGGTACGTGCCGGGTGTTTGTGCCACAAACTCGATGGTTGCGGTCTGCCCTTTCTCAATCTTGTAACAGTCGTTCGCGGATGAGAAAACAAGGCCCGCATGCCCGCCAGCCTCGCCTCCTTCCGGGAAAGCTCTGATCCGGAAACCATGCGCGTGATCGGTGGCGGTGATCCTGAGCTGGACTTTCGTCCCTTGTTTCACGCGGATCGGCGAAGGGTTGAATTCGTACTTCTTTGCGGTAACTTCGACAACTTGAACATTCGCCGCGGCGGTGGTTGATGGCGTGGGCGAACTGGGAACGGTGCTGCTCTGAAGAATGAGCACGGCAGCCACCAGTAGGGAGGTCAAAAGAGATTTCATGGTGGTGCTCCAGCGAAATGTTAAGCCAACTCAGCCTGATCAGATGCCGAGATACGCCGACCTGGCTGTCATGGGGTTGTAAATTCCTCGGTGTATCTGGCTCTTGAATGGGTTGGAGTTGGAACCTTCGATTTTTCAACAGCGCACACGATAGCGTCTGTCGATCACCGATTGCAACCACATTCTTGATTTGGCCTTGACTGTGAGCTTCTGCGCGTACACACTCTTTTGTAAACTGACTGGCGATCCAGGGTGTGTCGTGAAAAGACTGATACTGACTCTTCTTGTCTTTAGCGCATCCGCTCCTACCGTTTTCGGCCAGACTGCCGAGCAAGAAGAAATCCCGCTATTTCCGGTCCGGGTCGAGATCATTCGAGGCACGGAAAGGAGTTATCAGAACGTAATCGTTCCTGGCAGCGAGCAAACGGACCTGCAAAGGATATGGTCGGGTTGGCTGCAGAAGGTTGAAGGTGCGGAAAAAGACTACAGGCATAGGAAAGGGCGCTTCGGGAGTCTGGACGATCTTCGGAAGGCGCACCTGCTTGGCAGCTTGCTTTTCGAGCCCTGCTCTTCGCCCTCTGGCGGTGAAGCAAAGGCTAATTTTGTCCCCAAGGACAAATTGATTCAAGTGAAAGTATCCGAAGACGGTCAACAGTTCGATGCCGTGATCGTGGATGGTGCGGGACATTGTCACCGGCCTCCGCAGTATCCTATGTCTCTGCAGCCTGTTTATTGGGACACCCCTCCTACGGACAGACCCATCTGGCCAGGGTAGACAAACGCACGAGTGGTCCGTCCTAGTTGAGGTAACCCAGGTGTGTTAGCGCCGCTTGCGCTTTTTTCCTTCGCCGCGATTGCGGCTTCTATTCACCTTCGGAGTCAATGAGCGCTACCAGAGTCACGCCCGCGGGCCCACCTCGCGACTGATGAATCCCATGCGGCACTAGCACTGTTCATCTGTGGACTGCATATGTCCATTCGCGAACACCAGAAAGCAGCAGTCGGGCCGCAACCTTTAATAGAATCAGCATTTCGCAGTGGCCGCCGGATTGCAGTTCCTCGTTGGCTTCTCCCACGCGCCCTGCAACCGGGTGAAGCGGGTAAGCCGGTTGCGGCCGCTATGGGAAAGGGGCCAACATTCGCTCCGCTTCCTTTACACGGAAATGAGTGGAACTGTCCAGGACATCCATTACACGCTGAGAAGAATTCGCAAGCAGCCGGCTTTTGCCGCGCTTGCGGTGTTGACGCTGGCGCTGGGCATTGGCGCAAGCACGGCCATGTTTGGCGTGATTGATGCGGTCTTGCTGAAACCCATTCCGTTCGCCCAGCCAGATCGTCTCGTCCGAATTTTTTCCAACGAGCGCGGCAACGTTCTTGGCCCCTCGCCAATGGATCTGCGCGACTTTGCGGCGCACAACCGTACATTCGAAAAGATGGCCGTCTACGACGTGTGGAGAAAAAACGTCAGCTTCGGCGGCGGATCGACTCAGCCGGAGCAGATGCGCGTGGGACTGGTTCCCGGCGAATACTTTGAAATCCTCGGGGTAAGGCCTCTCATGGGGCGCGTCTTCAAAGATGAAGAGAACCGTTGGGGAAATAACTTCGTAGCCATCATCAGTTACAACTTCTGGCAGACGCGCTTTCATGGCGACCGCGCCATCCTTGGCAAGACCATTCGAATTAATGACGAGCCCTACGCAATCATCGCCGTCATGCCGCGCGAGATTCCGGATTTCTGGGTCGGCACTCCGAAAGGGGAGACCGAGCTTTGGACGCCGTTTGTGCCTTACGTGCGTGAAGGCATCAGTGTATGGACGGAGAGTTCACGCGGCGACCGCGGCTGGGGCGCTATTGGACGGCTGAAGCCTGGCGTCACTATTCAGCAGGCGAATGAGGATCTTCAAAGGATCGCAAATGGTCTGGCAGCGGAGTATCCGGTTGACCGCGGCGTGGGCGTGCAGTTGCAGCCTTTGCAGGAAGACCAGGTGAGAGATTTGCGTCCCGTGCTGCGCCTGCTCATGGGAGCGGTTGTTCTGGTCCTTCTCATTGCCTGCTCCAACGTGGCCAATCTGCTTCTGGTCAAAAACTCCGCGCGCACTCGCGAGATTGCTCTGCGAAAGGCCGCGGGAGCGGAAAACTGGACTCTGGTGCGGCAATTTGTAATCGAGAATCTGATTCTCGGTCTGTTGGGCGGAGTGATCGGCTGCTCTATTGCCTGGTGGGGCTGCGCGCTTGTCGGTCAAGTTCACCCCGCAGAACTACCGCAATTGGCTTCTGTGACTGTCGATCTCCGGGTGCTGACGTTTGCATTCTTCGTGTCTTTGTTCAGCAGCGTGATCTTCGGGACGGTGCCCGCGCTTGTAAATCTGAAAATCAGCCCGGCGGAAGCACTCAAGGAAGGTGGCAGGGTCAATACCGCAAGCCGAAGCCGAAAGCACATCGGGCGATTTTTTGTGGCGAGCGAGATCGCGTTGGCGGTTATGCTCCTGATCGGCACCGGGCTACTGCTTCAGAGTTTGCTTCGCCTGCAGGACCAGCACACCGGCTTCCGGCCCGATCATTTGTTAAGAACGCATATGTTTCTCCCACCGGTTCGGTATCCCAGCACCCTTAGCATTACGCGTTTCTGTGATGAATATGTCTCGCGCGTGCGGCAACTGCCGGGAGTGCTCGACGCAACTATCAGTGCTGCGAGCCCGCCCGATGATCAGTGGAAACAGAATTTCACCATCGACGCCCGCCCTGTCTCGCGGCTCGAGGACACGCCCGTGGCCGCGCGCAACGTGACCGATTCCCACTACCTGCACACGCTCGGAATTCCGGTGATTCAAGGCCGCGCCTTCTCTGATTCCGACACCGAGACCAGCCCGCGCGTGGCCCTGGTAAATCAAGCCTTCGTCAGGAAATATTTCCCGACCGAAGACCCTCTGGGCAAAAACATTCGCATAAGCGCCCCGCAGCAGATAGCGTTCGGAAACAATGCAGACGAGGTTTTCACAATTGTCGGCGTAGTGGGAGACACGATGAACCGCGGTCCGGCGCTGCCGCCCATGCCGCATTTCACTACGCTCTACAGGCAAACACCCGATCTGAATGTCGGCTTCAAAACCTTGATCGTGCGCACTGCCGTTGATCCGTTGCAGCTTGCCGGGTCCATTCGCGAGCAACTGCATTCGCTCGATGCAAACCTGCCGTTTGCGGAAGTCGCGACCATGGACGAACTCATCGAGCAGCAGACAGCGAACCGCCGGTACACAACCGGGATGCTCGCGCTCTTTGCAGTCCTGGGATTGCTGTTGGCAGGAATTGGCGTCCATGGAGTTGTCTCGTATGTTGTTGCACAACGGACGAACGAGATTGGCCTGCGCATGGCACTCGGGGCGCAGCGTGCGGATGTCTTGTGGTTAGTTCTTCGGCAAGGAATCGGAATGGCCGCGGCAGGGGCAGCGGCGGGAGTGCTGGGCGCCTGGTTTTTCCGCAAAGCGGTCGCGCAACTCGTTTTCGGCATTTCACCGGCCGATCCAGCGACGTTTCTCGGTGCCGCAGGTCTGCTTGTAGCCGTGGCATTCGCCGCGTGCTTGGTTCCCGCGCGCCGCGCGATGCGCATTGAGCCGATGATCGCGTTGCGCTATGAGTAGACGTAAGACTCGCCTTATATTTCCCAAGACTGCGCCTCCTTCCGCACTGGCCTTCAACGGCAACATGCGTAGAGATCCGGCTCAGATCAAGATTCAATACAGTGCCCATGCAGAAGCTCAGGGAACAGGCACGATGGGATAAGCTAACCAAAATGGCAAGCGCAGAGCTGCTCGACATTAAGGTTGATCCGCCCGTCCACGGATTCGTTCATAGGTCTGGGGTTGGCTCGGGCAATGGCCTGATTCTCACCCACGGCGCGGGCGGCAATGCGCAAATGGCATTGCTGGTTGCATTAGCAGAAGCCTTTGCCGGCGCGGGATTCACGGTCCTGAGGGTGGATTTGCCGTTTCGGCAGAAGCGGCGTTTTGGAGGACCCGGACCTGGCGACGCGGCTCGCGATCGCGCCGGACTGAAGAATGCGGTGGCGGAAATGCGGAAGATGGTAGGGGGACGAGTTTTTGCCGGCGGGCAGAGTTATGGCGGGCGCCAGGCCAGCATGCTGCTGGCGGAAGAACCGATTGCGGATGGATTGCTGCTCTTGTCGTATCCGCTGCATCCTCCCGGCAAACCCGAGCAACTGCGGACCCAGCACCTGCCGTCGCTGCGCGTTCCCAGCTTTTTCGTGGAAGGCACGCGCGATCCCTTTGGCTCGATCGAGGAAATCGAGGCGGCGCGCAAGCTGATTCCCGCCAAGACGGACCTGCTCATCGTCGAAGGCGCGGGGCACGACCTGGGATTCCAGGGTAAAGCCAAACGCGAGGAACTGCCGGCGAATGTACTGGGGAGATTCCGCGATTTCTTTCAGGCGTAGGGTTCTTGGCGGAGTTTGCGAGGGTTCGCCCTTGGCGGTTAAAGCTTTTAACCGCAAAGATCGCTAAGGATGCGCAAAAGGCCGCAAAGAACACCCCTGCGAGTCGCTTAAAGACCCGCATCTCCTTCGGTTTATAATGCAACGTTTTCTATTCTTCATCCTTCAGGAGCTGAAACATGGCCCAGCCTACGATGGCTGCTGTTCAAGGACTCAAAGATACTTACGTGCAGTTGAAGTCGCGCATGGATAAAGCCGTCGACGATTTCCGCAAGGCGCTGGTTTCGACGCGCACCGGGCGCGCGTCGGTGCACATGCTCGACGGCGTGACCGTGGAGGCTTACGGATCGCAGATGGCGCTGAACCAGGTTGCCACCGTGCACGCGCCCGAGCCGCAGTTGATCACGGTGCAGCCCTACGATCCTTCGCAACTGACGGCGATCGAAAAATCGATTCGCGCAGCCGAACTCGGGCTGAATCCCATGAACGACGGCAAGGTGATACGCGTGCCGATTCCGCCGCTGACCGAGGAGCGTCGGCGCGAGATGGTGAAGCACCTGCATAAGGTCCTGGAGGAGCATCGCACCGCGATTCGCAACATCCGCCGCGATGGCAACGAGGCCATCAAGAAAGCGCTCAAGGATAAGAAGATTACTGAAGACGAAGAGAAGCGAGCAACGCAGGAGATTCAGAAGCTGACGGACGACGAAATCAAAAAGATGGAAGACATGTGCAAGGCGAAAGAGAAAGAAGTGATGGAAATTAAGTAAGCCGTCACTGGCCTACATCTTATCTCGTACCCAAAAAACGTAGGCCGCTGAAATCTGTTTTGGGTCGATCAGGTGTGCTCATGCCCGACTTGGATCACGTTTTTCTGACCAAAGCATTGGCCCTGATCATTTTGGGAGCGGGAGCTTTGGCTGTCATGCTCTATCAGAAGCTCAGGAATCGGTGACGCTACTCCGTGGTGTAATTGATTTCCATTCGTCGCACCCTGCGGCTTGATACAAACAGAATCGCCGCCGAAACCAGGATCAGCCCAATAATTGAAACCGGCGCAGCGATCGGCTCCGGATTCGAAATCAACAAGGCGAAGATCGCCGGAGTGTCGGGCGAAGCCGGAATCTCCACCGGGCAGAGTGACTTCAGGTAATAGATGACGCTGATTTTCTGCAGCACGCTCGGCAGAAAAGGATTTAGCGCTTCCCAAATCAAAATCACAGCCGCCGGAAGAATCGGATTTCGGAACCACAGGCCCGCCGCCAGAAACAAGCTGCCATAGCCGATGCAGGCGAGCGCGGTGATACCGAGGTAGGAGGCAAGGTGCGCGTAGCCTTGTCCATGATGGAGATAGCTGTTCAGAAGGTTAGGATCGAAGCTCCAGCACAGCGCGACAAACTGCAGGGCTTCGCTGGTCACAAAGATTACGGTTGCGGCGAGAAGGCCGGCCAGATATTTGGCGACCATCAGAACATCGCGGCGGATGGGCGCGAGAAAATAGAAGTGCAGGCTCTTGTCGAGCAACTCGCCGCGGAACAGATTCATGAAAATTCCCAGGCAGCCGAAGAAGATCGCCAGGCGCAGATAAAAGAACTGGAAGACTCCGGCGAAAATGACTGTGTCCTCGCCGAGGGTTTCGCCTTGCCCCAGCGCCGTACCGGTGACCGTTCCATCTTCCAATTGAACGTGGAGATCGCTGGTTCCATCCGTATAGTGATAAGACTCGTGCACGATCTGATGCGACAGCCCTGATTCTTCCTGCCGCTGTTCGTCCCAGGAATATGCTTGCGGAGGTTTTCCCAGGCGCCGAATCACATCTTCGCGGCTCATGCCTTTGCCGATGCCGGCCAGGTCCTGATAGGTGAGCGGCTTTTGATTGTGGCTGGCGAGGCGCGCGCGAGCTTGATTCTGATATCCAACGCTGACCGCATGCGCGATGAAGAGCGCCAGCGGCATAAGCGCCAACAGGTAAATCCAAAGGCCGCGCTTCGCGAAGAACGTCTTCTTCAGTTCGAGGCGAATGACGGCGAGGATTTGGGAAACCCAGACGCGGTTCATACCGCCGCCCCTTCCGTGCCGATGAGGTACTCATAAACCGAGTTGACGTCGTCATCGGCGGGAATAACAGACTCAACCTCCATGCCGTTTTGCACCAGGCGGTTCAGAGCAAGATAGAAACGGTCGGCATCGCTGGTCTTGATCAGCAGGCCGCGGCCGTCCTGATGCATGCGGACCTCGACGGCCAGCCCGGATTCGATCAGCTTCGAAGCAAGCTGGCGCTGATGATCGCAGCGAATGAGAATTTGCGCGGGTTGCTCGTGAATCTCGTTGCGCACATCCTGAATCTGCCCTTCGGCGACGACATAGCCATTGCTGAGCAGGATCACCTGGTCGGAGATGATGTCGACCTCGTGGAGGATGTGGCTGGAGATGATCACATGGCAGCCGTCCGCGGCGAGCGAACGGAACATAGCGATCATTTCGGCGCGAGCGAGGGGATCGAGGCCGTTCAGCGGTTCATCAAGAATCAGCACGCGCGGATTGTGCGCGATGGATTGCGCGAGCCGAATGCGCTGGCGCATGCCTTTACTGTAGGCGGCAACCTTGCGATGGGCCGCTTCGGTCAGGTTGGCGCGCTCGATGGCGCGCCAGGCAAGGTCCTCGGCAGTAGGGGCATCGTAGCCGAAGAGCTTCAGGTAAAGATAAATGAACTGATATCCGGTGAGGCCCTTGGGAAAGGAATCGAATTGCGTGGAGTAGCCGACGATTTTGAACAGCTTTTCGGGTTCGTCAGTGCCATGCCCGAGAATGCGAACCGTTCCCCGGGTGGGCTGGACAAGCCCGGTCATCAGGTTCATCAGCGTGGTTTTGCCCGCGCCATTCGGGCCGACGAGGCTGGTGATGCCGGGGGGAATCGAAAGGTTCACGCGGTTTACGCCCAGCACTTCGCCGTAGAACTTGGAGACGTTCTCGAGGGTGATGTCGCGGCTCACTTGATCACCTCGTAGGCGCGAACTTTGCGCATCAGCAGAAGCAGGCAAAGGGCGCAGATGATCAGGAGGGCGGTCCAGGCCTGCGCGGCCGAGATTTCCCCGATCTGAACCGGAATGCGGAACAGGCTGGTCCAGACGCTAGCGATCAAGTTGCTGATATCGATGAGGCTGCCGAGATCGGTGCGCATGACGCCGTTGATGGCGTGCCCAAAGCCCGCGCCGAAAAAGAAAATGCCAAGAAGCAAGGATCCGGCTACGAATCGCCACTTGACCCAGGCGGAGAGCGCCATGGAGAGCAGGCAGAGGATCGCGATCCAGATCCAGGAGGCGAGCACGATGCTGACCGCGATCCACCAGTTTTGCGCGAGCCAATGGCGCGGTCCGACGCTGGCTTGCATGGCGAAGAGAATCAGGCCGGGAATCCAGGTGATTTGAGAAAGCAGGAGTGCCAACGCCGACATCTTGCCAGCAACATACTCGGCGCGGGAAAAGGGGCGGCAAAAGTACAGCGGAAGGGCGCCGTTGGCAAGGTCGGGGGAGATCAGGCCCGGCCCGGTGAAGGCGGTAAGAATGAAGGCCAGTGCGCCCTGCACGTCGATGAAATAGAAAAAGAATCGGTTGTCGATGGAGATGAACCGGGCGACATCGAAGCCATACTTGGCCACGAAATCCAGATTGTGCAGAAGGTAAATCTCTATGGCGCAAAATAGAGGAAAGAAAAAGCAGAGCACGTAGAATCCGGTCAGCAGGCGGGAGCGAAGCAGGGCTCGGCGCGAGTAGCGATACAAGACCAGGAATCGCGACCAGGCGGGCGTCAAATCGCCGGTGTAGCGCCGATAAGTTCGTTTGTAAACGGCCATACTTTAGTTTTTCTTGGCGTTCTTTGCGCAACCTTTGCGATAAAAGCTTTTAACCGCAAAGGGCGCTAAGAACGGCCGCAAAGGGCGGTAAGAACACCCTTACGTCTCCATTGCGCGCAGGAAAATATCTTCCAGCGTGTCGCGGCGGAAGTTCAGGCGGCGGATGCGCACGTTGCGCTCCGCAGCCAGGCGGTAAATATCGCGAATCTCGATGCCGTCGGCCAGCACCATCTTCAAGCGATTTGCGGTGACGGCGCATTCGCAGCCGAGGCGCTCCACCGCCTCGGTAAAGTCTCCGTTCGCGCCGTAAATTTCCAGTTCCAGAAAGCGTTTGTTGGCGCGGCGTTCTTCCTCAAGGTTCGAATAGTGCACGATCCGTCCTTGCTTGAGGATCAGCACCTCTTCGCAGCAATCTTCGACATCGCGCAACAGATGCGAGCAGACGACCACGTGCATCTCGGGGTCGCTGCGGATTTCACGGATCAAACGCACCATGCGCTGGCGCGCGACCGGATCGAGGCCATTGGTCGGTTCGTCGAGAATTACCAGGCGGGGGCCGTGCACAATGGCCTGCGCCAGTTTCGCCATCTGCTTCATGCCCAGCGAGTAGGTCCCCAGCTTGCGATAACGGGCCTCGCTCAGACCTACGAAAAACAAGGCTTCGTGCGCCCGCTCGAGCGCCGCTTCCGACGGCAATCCGGAGAGCTCAGCCAGCATGCGGATGAACGAGACCGCGCTCATCTTAGAGATGAACGCGTCGTTTTCCGGCATGTAGCCGACCAGGCTGCGAATGGTCTTGAGGTCGGAATGAATATCGTGTCCAAAAATGCGCGCCGTGCCCGAAGCCGGTTTATAGAATCCCAGCAGCGTGTTGATGAGGGTGGTTTTGCCCGCGCCGTTGGGCCCGAGCAGCCCGATGCTCTTTCCGGAAAGGGTGCAGGCGAGGTTCTGCAGAATGTCGCGCTGCCCGAAGCGGACGGAGACTCCCTGCAGTTCGATCACCGGCTTTGCGGTGACCGCTGCCGCCGGTTCAACACCAGCCGAAACTGCAGCGGTTTCAGAACTCATCGCCTCTGTACATTACCACTGCTTGCATTAATCCGATCCATGCCCCGCTCCCACGCCGCCCCCGAAAAGGTGGGACAACACCAGCGGGTTTCCCTGGCCGATGGCCAGCAACGTATCGAGATTCAATCCCATGAACCCGCTGGTGCTGGCGACGATGATGCGATCGGGTTCGCCGTAAGCGTAGATGAGGCCAGGAGTGGAGTACGCGCCCAGCGCGTCCAGATCGTGTTGCTCATCCGCGTTTAAGGCTCCCGTGGCTTTCAGTTGTTGCGCCAGCGGCGCAAGCGTGGGCCCGAGGTTGTGATAGAAGATCGCCGAAAAATTCGTGTAGCCATCGGTCGGCAGTTGTCCCTGGAACGCCTGAGAGCGCGCCAGAACGTAACCCGCTTGGCGGTTCTGAATGGCGCGAGCGATCAGAGACTGGCTGGGCCCGATGATCCAGTAGCTGTCGACGAAGGCGTAGTCGATCTCAAAGCCCGGACGCTTGTCGTTGCGGATGGTGAAGTAGGTTGTCGAGCCAAGTTGCCGCTGGCCCAGTTGCAACCTGCCGTCTTGCGGCCGCGCCTGGCGGTTGAAGCTGTCGATCAGCTTGGAGATGGTCGCCTGCAAGCTTCCCCGGTCGTAGACTTCCACAATCACTTTCCAACTCGGAGTGGGCAGGATGGGACCGTCCAGGGCAAACGTGACTTCACCGCCGAGCGGCTCTGAAATGTCGTCGCGAATACTGACGCCGAGTCCGGACTCAACTTGCGCCAGGTGCTGCTGGAAGCCGGGATCGGTGCTTTGCGCGAATTGGAAGATTTCGTCCACCACGGTCTTCGGGTCTTTGATTACAAACGAGGCTGCCAAACTCGCCTCGGGTGAGACAAAGTCCAGCGATCCCATGGGAGCAGGCGCTGCCAGCCACGCCGGAATGCCTTTGCGAACCGGGGCAAAGGTGATGGAAGCACGCGTTTCCGTCTTCCCAATGTCCCGCCGCTCAACGTTCAGATATTGAACATTATCGAACCCCGGCGGCAACGGCCTTCTGGCTCTGGGATTATGTACGTAGTCTCCAAGAATTTGTTCCATGTCGACGCAGAAAAGCCAGCCCGCCCCGTCGCGATAGGAGTGCGTGATGTTCTGATAGAACGGTGTTTCACGAAAGCGGCCGGGCTGTCGATCCTGGGCAAGCTTGGCGATGCGCTGCAGTTCGTAAGGATCGAGGGTAACGGCCATCAACTGATTGCCGATGTAGATGAGGGGTTGAGGATTCCCTGCGGGACGAAGGTGCGCGGGATCGTCGACAAATTGGAACACGGGGTGGCCGTTTTTGCTGAATAGCTGGCGATCCTGGCTCTCCAGAAATTCGCGCAGGCCGGGCCGGCGCACGTCGGCAAGCAGGACAGGATCATCCTGGCCGTTTTCATTGCGGGCCATGGCCAGCACTACTTCATCGCCCAGGTAATTGCTGAAAGTTTCAATGCGGCTGATGGCATCCTGCAACTGCGGCCCGTGAAGGCCTTGCTGCTCTTTCCACCAAGCGCGCAAAACCGGGCTCTGCTGCAGGCGATCTTCAAAGATGCGGCCGGCTTCGGCGAGCGTGGACCCCATGTTGGGTATGGCGGCATAAACCGCGGTGTGGACGGGAACGTACTGCAGCAGATCCGACTGGTAGCGCAATCCGGGGCCGGGGATTGCCTCCCATTGTTTCTGCAGAACGCGGAACTCACTCAACAAGGCGAGATATTTTGCGGAATTCTTGCTCCAGGCAAGTTCGTTCTGGATGGGAACTCGGGAAATATCGCCGCTGGAGGTTACTTGCCCGCCCGCCTGCAGTTCCTGGTTGCGCTTGCCGTAGGCGACGTTGACCGCACCTTCCAGCACCGAGACCCGCGATCCCTTGGTGCCGTGATTGACGACGAACACGGTGCCTTTGGAGGCGACGAGGCAATCGTCGGTAGCGACGTAGAGATGTGCGGCGCGGTGATGGGCTGCCTGCACGATGATGTGGCCGCCATCGAGATGAATGGTGGTGCCCCGCCATCCTCGCGAGATGGAAAGCTGCGAGCGCTCGTCCATTTCGATCTGCGAGCCGTCACCGAGTTGCACCTCCGCGCGCGAACCTTTGCCGGTGCGAAACTCGTCGCCGTCGCTGAGCTTGTATCCCGCCGGAACCAGGCGGCTGCCATCCTCTGCAACATAGAAAGCGGAGCCCTCAACGCTGGCGACCGTGGCCCGGGTGGGATGCTGGCCGGGCAGAAGCCCCGCCTGGCCCGCGAAAATTCCTATGGCAATGCCGGCGGCCAGCGCCCCTGCAAGGGCCCACTGAAGAACCGGGAAGTGCCTAGCTTGGGCTGCAACGCGGCGAGTCACTGCCGTGGGTGCCGGGTTCAAGCGGCTGCGGTCGAGCGCGTGCCTGCAAGCCACGCATTGGTGCAGGTGATCTTCCATGAGCATGGTTCGCGCTGGAGTGAGCCGCGCGCCAAGGTAAGCAGGAATCAGGCTTTGGAAATCCGCGCAGGCGCGGAGTTTATGCCCGGCGTCGTCGAGAGCGTGCGAGCCCGAAATCGTCTCGCGGACACGGTCCGCGGCGCTCCGAATGACTTCTTCGCTGACACTCTCATCGCGAATTTTCGAGATCAGACGATCAAATTCCTGATTTTTCATCTCTGCCTCCCTGGCGGTAGTCGCGCAGTTCATGCTGCAGTTGCCCGCGAGCACGGTGCACGATGACCGCGACCAGAACTCTTGAAATGCCGAGCATGCGGGCGATTTCCTGATTGCTGAAACCTTCCAAAAACCGCAGGGTGAAGATTTCGGCAGATTTCGGATTCAGCCGTCGGAGAGCGCGGCGCAGCGCCGATCGCAGTTCTCCCGTATCGAAATCACGTCCGCCGGAAGGAATGTCTTCCCATTCCGACGGGTGATCTTCGCGGCGCGATCGAATGAGATCGAGCGAGGCATTCACTGCAGCGCGGCGCAGGTAGCTTTCCTGGCTATCAACACTGTCGGCGTTTTGGCGGCGTAGAAGGCGCAGGAAGATGGTCTGCAGCACGTCCTCGGCATCGGCGGCATTGCCGGTGATCCGGTAGGCAGTGCGGAAGACCAGGGCGTGATGCGCCTCGAAGACTTGCGCGACGTCGCCGCTCAGGCTCAGTTTCGGTTCCACGGTAACTTCCGCCAGCAGGGTGAGCCTCCCGATTTCGTTCTCACCACTAAAGACGGAAGGCAGCTCGGATTATTACAGGGATTTTCGCGGAATGTTAGCGTTGTGTGGCAGCGGATCTCCAGGTCCGCGAAGCTATCCACGCATGCGGACCTGGAGAACCGCGACCACACAAGTCATGCCCGGTGGTGCCAATGAGGTGAGGAAGGCGACTTTGGAAGGCTAGAACCTACGCCGCCTGTGCCGCCTGTTCCAATTTGTTGACGTCGATTTTGTCCATCTGCAGCATGGCTTTCATCACCCGGCCGGCCTTCTGCCTGTCGGGATCGCTCATCAGCTGCATCAAGGCGATCGGAATAATCTGCCAAGATAGGCCGTACTTATCCTGCAACCAGCCGCAGCGGTTGGGTTTCCCGCCTGCCGAGAGCTTGTCCCAGAGTTGGTCGACTTCTTCCTGCGACTCGCAGTTTACAAACAGCGAGATGGCCGGGGTGAAGCTGAAGTGGGGGCCGCCGTTCAGCGCGATGAACTTCTGTCCTTCCAACTGGAAATTCACCGTCATGACTGATCCTTTGGGACCGGGTCCGGCGTCCCCATAACGGCTCATCGAGTCGATCTTTGAGTCTTTAAACAGGGAAACGTAAAAGTTCGCTGCCTCTTCGGCTTTGTCGTTGAACCACAGGAACGTGGTGATTTTCTGCATGGCAATCGTCTCCTCAGAGTTTTCCGTGTTATTTGCGCAGGGGGATCAACTCGCGCAGTCGCGGCTCGCGCAGGAAAATCCCTCCCCATGCCAGTATGCCGAAGATGACCGGGAAGACGCACTCGAACAGAGGATGGCCGACGCGGATGTTGCTGGCCACAGCCCCGCCGAGATAGCCAGTCAGAAGGACGGCGCCGAACACTTCTGTCCGCGGAATGGCGTAAAGGGCTGTACACAGGAGCATCAAGGCGCCGATCAAAACGATCGAACCGACGGAATAGCCGAGGTCCGAGCTGGCCGACAACACGTGTGGATCCTTAATGACTTTGGTGACGCCGTCGAAGATGCAAAACACGATGACCAACGCGCTTACGCCTCGTCCCACCCAGAGCCTGGTCTTGGAAACGGAACTCCTGAGATTCGGCAGCGGACTAGCTTGGCTAGCTGCGGACATAATTATCTCCTTGACAACTTTTGAGTGCATGGTTTGAGCGAAGCGGCAAAGAGGCGTTTAGGCCTCTTTACCACAGTTGACCATCCACGGAATTCCGTAGCGGTCGGTCAGCATGCCGAAACGAACCGCCCAGAAAGTTTCCTGGATAGGCATGCGGATGGAGCCGTCCCGGGACAACTCGCGGAAGATTCGCTCGGCTTCATTCGGATCCTTCACATGGATCGAGGCGGAGAAGCCCTGCGGCTTCTGATAGGAGCTGGGTGGAGCATCGCAGCCCATAAACACCTGATCGCCGACCGTCAGATGCGCGTGCCCGATCTTGCCGCGCCAGTCTGCCGGAATATGTTCCGCGGAGGGCATGCCCTCGTACTTGAGCAGCATTTCGATCTTGCCGCCAAAGGTCTGCTGGTAGAACTTGAATGCTTCTTCGCAACGACCGTCGAAGTGAACGTAGGGATTCAATTGCATAACGACTCTCCTTGGGACTGGCTCGAAGTTGGCTTTCTACAGGCAGGTCGAATGGCGGAAGCCAAAATCGACAGGGTTATTTCAATGAGCCCGTGGTTCGCAGACGCTGTTGCCGCTCTTGAATCTCAGGCGTGAGATTGGCGGCGAAGTCCTCCAGTTCGTGGAATGGACGAATCTCGATCTCCACGTCGAAGCCAAAAGGAGCGCGCTTCACCCACTCCACGGCTTCGTCGATGGACTTCACGCGCCAGATCCAAAAGCCGGCAACCAACTCTTTGGTTTCGGCAAACGGCCCGTCGGTGACCACACGACGATCACCGTCGAACTTCACGCGCTTGCCGTGCGAGCTCGCGCGGAGCCCGTCGCCCAACAGCATGATGCCGGCCTTGGCCAGTTCTTCGTTGTATTTCCCCATATTCGTGAGCAGCTCCGTGCTCGGCAGAACGCCCGCTTCCGAATCCTTGTTTGCTTTGACGATGACCATCACTCGCATGATGTTTTCTCCAGGTTCAGGTTGAGCTCGAATCTTTTTTACCCATCAAGCTCTCACCGGTATATCGATCGAGAATCGAAGCAATCGACAAGGGCAGCTTCTACGAAGGCAAGCCGCTGATCTCCATGACGGGGCGGACCTCGACCGTGCCCCAGCGGCCTGCCGGAATTTTCCCGGCAATGTCGAGGGCTTCGTCGAGGTTCGCGGCGTTGATCAGAAAGAAGCCGCCGAGTTGTTCGCGAGTTTCGGCAAAAGGCCCGTCGGTGATGATCTGCCTGCCTTCTTTGTGGCGAATGCTGGTGGCGGTAAGGGTCGGCTGAAGCGGCGCTACCGCCAGGCACTTGCCTTCGGCGTGCAGTTGCCGGGCATAGGCGGCTGAATCCATATAGCACTGGCCGCGCTGTTCCTCGCTGATGGAATTTTCGTCGAGGTAAATCAGCATCATGTATTGCATTCCCGTGCCTCCATAAATGAGTCGAACCGCGAAGGCGAAAATCGACAGGCCCTCGGAAACAAAACTAGAATCTAAGCCATGCCTGTTGATGCCGCCGCAGCCGTGGAAGCAGTCTATCGCGCGGACTGGGGTAAGATCGTCGCCACCCTGATTAAATCCATTGGTGACTTCGATTTAGCCGAGGAATGCGCGCAGGAGGCCTTTGCCGCTGCCGTCGACCAGTGGCGAGAGTCAATTCCCGAGGTTCCCACCGCGTGGATCATTCAAACTGCCCGCCATAAGGCGATTGACCGCATCCGCCGCCAGGGGAACTACTCGGAAAAGCTGGAGCAGTACGTCCATTCCGGGTTCATGAGGGAATCGGAGCAGCCGGACTACAACTTGGGAGAGATCCCCGATGAGCGGCTCCGGCTCATTTTCACCTGCTGCCATCCTGCGCTCGCCGCCGAGGCCCAAGTAGGGTTGACGTTGCGGACCTTGTGCGGCCTGGAAACCGACGAAATCGCCCGGGCGTTCCTGGTTCCGGGGCCGACGATGGCGCAGCGCCTGGTGCGCGCCAAACGCAAGATTCGCGATGCCGCCATTCCCTATGCCGTGCCCGAGATGAAAGACATGCCGGCGCGGCTCGATGCCGTTCTCACGGTGATCTACCTGGTTTTTAACGAGGGATACACGGCCACGCGAGGCGACCAACTGGTGCGCAGGGATTTGTGCGCTGAAGCCATACGATTGGGAAGGCTGGTCAGGGACTTGCTGCAGCCAGGCCCGCCTGCGGAAGCTACAGGCCTGCTTGCGCTGATGCTCCTTCACGATGCCCGGCGGGAGGCGCGGCTGGATGCTGCAGGTGACCTGGTCACGCTGGAAGATCAGGATCGCAGCCGGTGGAATCAGCAGCAGATTGCTGAAGCACTACCCCTGGCACGGGAGGCGCTAGTGCAGGGGCCAGGTCCATACGCCCTGCAGGCGGCGATTGCCGCCGAGCACTGCCGCGCCGGCCGGGCGGAAGACACCGACTGGCGGCGGATCGTTCTCCTCTACGATGTTCTGGGACAAGTGCAACCGTCGCCCATCGTGTCGCTCAATCGCGCCGTAGCGGTCGCCATGTCCCAAGGCCCCGATGCGGGCCTACCCCTTATCGACCGCCTCGCGCAGGGCAATCACCTGGAGAACTACCACCTGCTGCATGCCGCGAAGGCGGATTTATTACGGAGACTCGGCAACCGGGAGGAAGCGCGAAAGAGTTACCAGCGCGCCCTGGAACTGGTGACCAACGAGAGCGAGCGCCGTTATCTGGAGCGCCGCCTTAAGTCCGTGGGAGCTGACCAGAACTGAGGGCCGAGAGTGCGCCATTCTGAAATTGCACGTCCGCGGCGACGTCTTAGGGTGGTTTCGAGATATGGGCCTTCATTGAGCCGGGGTGTGAAATAAGGAGATCAACACCCGCACCCTAAATTCCGCAAAACGGCGCGGAATTTAGGATAGGGCACCCGGCGGAACACTCCAACTACTCACGACGCGACCGCGGCCAGCGGCTCGGCAAACGGGACCGCTTCACGCGCAGGCTGCTGCTCAACAATTTCAAAAACCGAGTCGAGCTTGGTTAAACGTAGTACTTCGCGGACGCTGGCCCTGGGATTCGCCAGGGTCAAATAGATTCCGGAGGCCTGCAGGGACACCAGAGCGCCAATTCCCGCGGCATCGATTTCGGTCACTTCGCCGAGGTCCAGGGTAATTTCGGGCACTCTTTTGCGCAGGACGGCGCAGAGCAGTTTTGTCTCCTCACCGCGCACAATTCGTCCCTGGCAACGTAGGATTACGGATTTATGGGGGTTTTTCTCATTGGATAAGATCGGCACTTTGGGCCTCCTTAGTTCGGCTGCGACTTCAAATTGGAGCTGGACCCGATTACCGGTTGACTCAGGCTCTCACTGCTATGTCGAACAGGCCTTCGCGAAATCGACATCACCGCAGTTTCGAGAACAAGCTCCGCGATTATAGGTGAACAAAAAGCGAATATCAAGCCTTGGTTGACGATTTCGGTTCTGCCGCCCAGCCGCATGGGGAGCCCGTGGATTGCCTGAGCTTTTCCCGTTCTTCGGGGCTCATATGCGCCCAACGGTCCATCATGCGATGGCGCCAGTACAGGTGCGGCCCCGGGCGGCCGCGAAAGCCGCCAAACAGAATCTTGCTCAGGATCAGGATCCCCAACGCTTGCCAGTAGGTGATCACGTGCCAGCCAAACAGCGCCGGTGTGAGCCAGTTCCACAGGCGCATGACCAAGAAACTAAACAGCGCCAGGAATGCAATAGCAATGATTGCGAACTTCAATATTCTGGTAAGCCGTCTCATAGATTGTCATCATCCCTTCAAAAATTCGTCATAAATGGCGCGGAGCCGCTTACGCAGCTGCAACACGGCATAATGCTTGCGGGACAGCAACGTGTTCACGCTGACCCCAGTCTGCGCGGAAATCTCGTTGAAGCTATAGCCCACCAGTTCATGAGCGACGAAAACTTCGCGCTGCTCTTCCGGCAACTCGTCCAGGGCAGAGTCAAGCTCCTCCAACAGAACGCCGCGCAGGTATTCCGCCTCGGGACCGGCTGCGGCTGACGGAAGAAATTCCTCCAAACTGAGCACCGCACCTTCCTCCGTGACCGGGGAGGAAGCCTTCCTTTGCGCTTCTCGTTGTTTCCTGCGAAAAAGGTCGGCAATGCGGTTCCGGGCTACGCGGAACATCCACGCCGTCACCTGCTCAATCGGCTTCATCATCCGGTACGCTTCGACCAGTTCGTAGAAGACGTCCTGCAGAACGTCTTCGGCATCGCCGGCATCCGCGACACGCTTGCGGATGAATTTTCGCAGTCCGGCGTAGTCGCGAGTGACCGCATCCGAGATGCGTTGGTCCGCTTGAGCCATCAGCCACTGCCTTCTCAGCGCCTCGTCCATCACTCCTGTAGACGACGGAAGCGGCGGAATATTTTCGAAAAAAATGGAGTCTCTGAACATGGAATGCCGGCGCGGTCCTAAGTCGTTGCCGGGCCAGCGCATAGGAGGCTCGCCAATATGCACCCGCACTGGAGGGGTGAAGAGATTGCCCACGAGCAGGTCGAAAAAGCCCGCGACCAACAGCAAAAAGGCATTGGCCTTACGACCGCCGTGGTCGCGGTCTTCCTGGCTTTCGCCACCATGCTGGCCAATGACGCGAATACCGAGCGCATCGTGGTAGAAACCAAAACCGCGCATTGGTGGGCCTTCACCGATTCCAATGACACGAATTCGCGAATGTATATGGCCACGGAGCGCCTGGCACAGCTCCACGGTGAGGATGCGGCCGCGCAGCAGTTCCATGCCCTGTACGCGGAAGAGAAAAAGCAGTCGGAGGACGCGCGTGCCATCGCCCAAAGGTTCGAAAAAGAATCACAACACGAGACTCGCAAGGGGCACTGGTTTGAATTCGCGGAGCTGTCTCTCGAAACATCGATCGTCCTCTGTTCGGTGGCATTGCTGACAGAGTTGCTTTTGTTTTGGCGGGTTTCTTTTGTGAGCACGGGAGCGGGACTGGTGCTGATCATGACGGGCGCGTGGTTCTGCTGAGGAGCTGGATAGATGTCATTGCGTCTGCTCGAGGGGGTACTCCCATTTCGCGTTTGCTGGGCGTAAGCTGTTGGCGGATCGCTGACAGCGGACCTCCATGAAAGTCTTCCGCAACCTCAAGCTTATCGGCGCCGCCCTGGCCGTGGTTACGTTGATCGGGATGGCGGGGTTCCACTACATCGAGGGGTGGCCCTGGTTCGACGGCTTCTACATGGTGGTCACAACGTTCTCCACCATCGGCTATCAGGAAGTCCATCCCCTGTCTCATGCCGGGCGAATGTTCAACGTTGCCCTCATCCTTGCCGGGGTTTCGCTGGTATTTCTCGGGATCGGGTCGCTGACCCAGGCTTTGCTAGAATTCTCGCTGCGAAAGTTCTTCGGGCGGCGCAGGATGGAGCGCGACATCGACCGGCTCAAGGATCACTACATCATCTGCGGAGCGGGACGCGTGGGGCGCAGCGCGGCGCGGGAACTGGCGCGCCGGCCGGCTCCCTTCGTTATCGTGGAGCAGAATGAAACCAAGGCTGCTCGTTTTGCGAATGACTGGCTGATGCTGGTCGCGGATGCGACGCAAGAACAGACGCTGCGCCAGGTGCACATCGAGCGCGCGCGCGGGCTGGTTGCGGCGACTACGACTGATGCGACCAATCTCTACATCGTTCTGACTGCGCGCAATCTCAATCCACACCTCAAAATCATCGCCCGCGCCAGCGAAGAGGATGCCGAGAAGCACCTGCTCAAAGCCGGCGCCGATTCCGTGGTCTCGCCCTACCTGTTCGCGGGGCAGAGGATTGCACAGACGTTTCTGCGTCCTCACGTCGTCAGCTTTCTGGATACGGCCACCACTCACCTCGGGATGGACCTGGAGATCGGCGAAATTCAAGTTGGCACCAACTCCGAATTTGCCGGAAAGACGGTGGGCAGTTCGCGCCTGCGGCAGGAGCGAGGCATCATTATTCTTGCCATCAAGCGCGAAAACGGAATGCACTTCAATCCATCTCCCGAGGATCCGATTGCGCCCGGCGATTGCCTGATCGCCATGGGCCAGCCCGCGCAGTTGCGGCAATTGGAGAAGGCAGCGGCGGTGAGCTAGGCAGTCGGTTGTCGGCTCTCGGCTCCCGGCTGTTGGCTCCCGGTTGTCGTCCCGCCCACCGCCGGCAGCCTTTCCGCTAACGCCTGCCCATGACCATGGTCGTCGGGAACTTCCGTTTTTCCCGGATGAAGATTTAAGCTGACTGGGACAGTCGACAGCCTCCGAAAGCCGAGAGCCGGTTTATGAAGATCGTTACTTCTGCCGAGATGCGCGAGATCGACCGGGTTAGCAGCGAGCGCTTCGGAGTCCCCTCGCTGACGCTGATGGAAAACGCGGGATCTGCCGTCGCGGAGTTTGCCGGAAAGACCTACCTGCAAACCCATGCTTTCGGGGTGATCAGCGGTAAAGGTAACAACGGCGGTGATGGCTTGGTGGTCGCTCGCAAGTTGCACGAAGCCGGCAAGCAGGTCCGCTTGCTGCTGCTTGCTGATCCGGCAGAACTCCGCGGAGATGCGGCGGCCAACTACGAACGCCTGCCGGTCAAACCCGTGATCGCAAAATCTTCCGCGGAGCTCAGTTCGGAGGCGGCGCGAGCCGTGTTCGGGAGCCCGGTGATCATCGATGCGATTCTCGGCAGTGGCTTTCGGCCGCCGGTTACCGGCCTCTACGCTGAGGCTATCGAGAAGATCAATTCCTGCGACGTTCCCGTGATCGCGATCGACATCCCCTCAGGAGCCGACGCCGACGTCTTCGGGGACCAGACCGGCGCGGTTGCGCGCGCAGACGCGATCGTGACCTTCACTGCACCGCGTCCCGCGCATGTGTTTGGTCAGCTGAGTTCCGGACCTGTGGTGGTAGCGCCGATTGGATCGCCTGCCGAAGCGATTTCTTCTTCACTTCACCTGAATGTGATCGCCGCAAAGGACATTGCGCCGCTGCTGGGGCCGCGGCCCCGCGATTCCAACAAAGGAATGTATGGGCACGTGCTGGTGGTAGGAGGATCGCTGGGAAAGGCGGGCGCGGCGGCCATGGCCGGCTTTTCTGCGCTGCGCTCCGGCGCCGGCCTGGTCACCGTGGCTACGCCTCGTTCTGTGCTGCCGACGGTGGCCGGCTTTCATCCCGAGTTGATGACGGAAGCGCTCGCAGAAACCGGCGACGGCACGATTTCTGCCCAGGCATTGGAATCGCTTCAGCAGCTTGCCGGGAAGAAGGCGGTGCTGGCAATTGGGCCTGGGGTCTCGAGGAACGAAGAGACCGGCGAGGTGGTGCGAAAGCTTGTCACTGAATCGGATACCGCGGTCGTGCTCGACGCCGACGGATTGAATGCGTTTGCGGGCCGGGCAAAAGATCTTAACCGCAAAGCTCGCGAAGGTGGCACAAAGAGCGCAAACCGAACCCTGGTGCTGACGCCTCATCCTGGGGAGATGGCGCGGCTTACCGGATTGAGCATTCCCGCGATTCAGCGCGACCGGGTCAATGTGGCGCGCAACTTTGCCCGCCAGCATCAGGTGATTCTGGTCCTCAAAGGCGACCGCACGATTGTTGCCGGTCCGGGCGGAGAGGCCTGGGTCAACACCACCGGCAATCCGGGGATGGCTACGGGCGGGACCGGCGATATTCTCACAGGAATGGTGGCAGGCCTGCTCGGGCAAAATGCGCAGCGGCCGTTCGCCGCGGTCTTGTGCGCCGTCCATCTGCATGGGCTGGCCGGAGATCTCGCGGTGCAACAGTGGGATTCCAGGTGCTTAACGACACAACCGCTGGTTGCAACCGATCTCATAAAAATGCTGCCTCACGCCTTCCTGTTCCTGCGACAAGGAGCACTGCAGTCAGTCGCGATGATCGCGGGCACTAGACCGGAGATTCGCTGAGGGTGATTCGGTTGTGAACGCAACGCAATGCGCCGCAATTTGAAGAGTTACAAACCGCTTTTCGTAACAACCCGGGAGCCTGTCTTGACAACGCTGGTTAGCTGCTCATATAGTTCGGCCCGCGAATTTAAGTAATTCGCCGATTGTAAGGGCGGTCTCTGGGATGGGTCAGCAATGCGGCGGATGAATTTCACCGATACCCAGGTAGCTACGAGCGAAACGGCTCGCGGTATTAATCGGGGCATCGTTCTCAATCTGATCCGGCGGCACCAGCCCATCTCCCGCGCCGATCTGGCGCGTGCCTCCGGCCTTCAGCGCAGCACGGTTTCCTTGATTACTGAGCAGTTGATCCGTGAGGAGTGGGTGACCTACGGATCAACCGGCCGTCTGCCACGCGGCCGCCGGCCCAGGTTTCTGCAACTAAACGATCGCCGCACGATCGCGGTTGTGGATCTGCGGCCCTCGCTTACCACAATTGCCCTTTCCGACGTCAACGGGCGATTCCTATCCAACAACGACGTGGCTACCCCCGCGGACCCGGATTCCGCAGCCGATGCATTCTCGGCAAAAATCCGGCAGCTGATGCAAAGCCATCCCGACCTCGTGGTGGAAGGCGTCGGCATCAGCGTGCCCGGCCGGTTTGACGAACGGCGGCAGCGGGTACTGTTCGCGCCGAACCTCAAATGGCCGGAGTTCGATCTGCGCGCCCCGCTGGAAAAAGCGACTGGGCTTCCGGTTGAGATGGAGAATGCGGCCAACGCCTGTGTTCTCGCGGAAGTGTGGTTCGGACCGACCGATCTGGTCGGCGACATGGTCGTGGTGACGGTCTCGGAAGGAGTGGGCGTAGGCATTTTCTGCGGAGGACGGCTCATCGTCGGCTCAAATGGCATGGCGGGTGAGTTGGGCCATGTGCCGATCAATCCTGAGGGTCCGCAGTGTGGTTGCGGCGCGCACGGCTGTTGGGAAGTTTATGCCTCCAACTGGGCAGCTTTGCGTTATTACGGGGAAACCAGCGCCGCGGCAACTGACGCCACTTTCAAGGATCTGCTGGCCCTCGCAGAAAAGGGGGATTCATCCGCACTGACGGCTCTAGACCGCCAGGCCCATGCCATCGGCCGTGGCATGCGCATGATTGTCGCCGGCCTTTCCCCGGAGGAGATCGTCTTTGTGGGTGAGTTCACGCGGCTATGGGAACGCGTAGGGCCTGTGATTGAAGCGAACGCTGAAGCTGCAGTTCTCGTGGGCAAACCACCGCGGGTCAGGCCGGCCGCCGCGGAGCCGAGCGCGGCACGTTTGCGGGGGGCGGTTGCACTTGTCTTGCAGAAACACTTTGGCCCGGGCGTGGGGTTCGAACGCCGGAAGGTTAGCGGACGGCGACTTTCCCAAGTTGACGCTGCGTAACTTAGAAGTGGTTTTGGCGACCGGACATGCTTAGCCCCTCAGGGCTTGCTTTCAGCGTGCGGAAGACAGCGGCGTCCGTGCTTCCCCCCCGCCTCGACGTTCGCGATGGCCGGCCCCAAGAATCGCTACAGAAACTCCACCCAGGAATCCGCCACCTCTGCGCCGGCATTGTTGGCGATCTTCATCGCCTGGCGTTCGACATTCTTCATCAGGCCATCGAGATAATGGCGCGAATCGGAGACGCTGACCACGCCAATGGTGGCGCGGTTCCACAGGGCGGATGCATCCAGTTCAGCCGTAGCCACATTGAAGTGCACTCGCAGACGGTCTTTCAGGCTGCGCACCACCTGGCGTTTATCTTTGAGGGATTGTGCGTGCTCGATATGGAGTTCGAGGGTGAGCAGAGCAACCATAAAGGCGTCGTCGGTCGTGGGATCTAGGTCGTCGGCAAAACCCGATTTAGCCGACCACCAACGACCGACGACCGACGACCGGGTCTATGCCATCACTTCCGCCGCCACGCGCTCGGTCACGAAGGCCTCGATCACGTCGCCGACTTTGACGTCGCCGTAGTTGGCTATCGAGATGCCGCACTCCATGCCGTTGCGCACTTCGCTGGCGTCATCTTTGAAGCGGCGCAGCGAACCGACCTTGCCCTTGAAGATGACAACGTTGTCGCGCAGCAGGCGAACCTCGGAATCGCGCTTGATGAGGCCGTCGGTCACGCGGCAACCGGCAACCGTTCCGACCTTGGGAATGCGGAAGGTTTCGAGCACCTGCGCGCGGCCCTGATAGGTTTCCTTGATCGTGGGCTCGAGCAGGCCGCTCATGGCGCGCTTAATCTCGTCCTGCAGTTCGTAGATGATCGAGTGCAGGCGGATGTCGACTTTTTCCTGTTCCGCGAGTTCCTGCGCTTTCCGCTCGGGACGTACGTTGAAGCCGATGATGATGGCATTCGACGCCGAAGCCAGCAGCACATCGCTCTCGGTGATCGCGCCCACCCCGGAGCGCAGCACTTTGAGTCGAACCTGATCGTTCGACATTTTCGAGAGCAGGTCGCTGAGCACTTCGACCGAGCCCTGCACATCGCCCTTCAGGATGATGTTCAGCTCTTTCGTGCCGCCAGACTTCATCTGCTCGGCGAGTCCTTCGAGCGAAACACGCGAGCTCTTGGCCAGCTGGGCCTCGCGGGCTTTCTGCTCGCGGTAGTCCGAAATGCCGCGGGCTTTGTCGCGGTCGGCAACCACGAGGAATTGATCGCCCGCTTGCGGCAGTCCTTCCATGCCCAGAATTTCAACCGGACTGGACGGCGGTGCTTCCTGCAGTTGTTGTCCGCGATCATCGAACATGGCGCGCACTTTGCCGTAGACATTGCCCACCACGAAGTTGTCGCTGGTGCGCAAGGTTCCGTTCTGCACGAGAACGGTTGCGACCGGACCGCGCCCGCGGTCGAGTTTGGCTTCAAGCACAACGCCAGTTGCCGGACGCTCCGGAACCGCTTTGAGCTCTTGCAGATCGGCAACCAGGCAGATCATTTCCATCAGCAGGTTCAGATTCGTCTTCTGCTTGGCGGAAACATCAACGAACACCGTCTTACCGCCCCAATCTTCCGGAACCAGCCCGCGGTCGGCGAGTTGTTTCTTCACGCGCTCGGGCAGCGCGCCTGGCTTGTCGATCTTGTTTACTGCCACAATGATCGGCACTTCCGCGGCATGCGCGTGATCGATAGCCTCGAGCGTCTGCGGCATGACGCCATCGTCGGCAGCTACCACGAGCACGACAATATCGGTGGCCTTTGCACCGCGCGAACGCATGCGCGTGAAGGCTTCGTGGCCCGGCGTATCCAGGAACACAATCTGCCGGCCATAGGCGGGTGAATCTTTATCCTGAATGCTGACCTTGTAGGCGCCGATGTGCTGGGTGATGCCGCCGGCTTCGCCCTCGGCAACATTGGTTGAGCGGATCGAGTCGAGCAGCGTGGTCTTGCCGTGATCGACGTGGCCCATGATGGTGACCACGGGCGGGCGCGGCACGCCTTCGACTGCAGCGCCTTCTTCGCCCGAAGCAGATTCCGCAATTTCTTTGGCGGTCTGCTCTTCGAAGCTGATCACGTTGGTTTCAGCGCCGAAGAAGCGCGCCATCTCGCTGGCAAGTTCCGCGTCGAGAGTCTGGTTAATGGTCGCAAACACACCGCGAGCCAACAATCTCGCGATTAAATCCTTGGCGCGGATTCCGAGCTTCTCGGCGAGATCCTTTACGCTGATGCCTTCGGTGATGGTGATGCTGCGCGTAATCGGCTGCGGCTCGTTGGAAAGCGAAAGCCGCGGCGGCGGCACGAAGCCCTTCATCGGGCCTTCTTTTACGCCGCGAGGAACGTAGCGCTGGCCGGGGCGGCGGGCAGGCCCGCCCGGGCGGCTTCCCGGACGCGAGGGGCCCGGCGGAGGCAGCCCCGGGCCGACGCCAATTGGACGGGGACCACCCGGCCCACTTCGCGTCGGATGCATGGGACGGCGCTCGCCTGGGCGCAGTGGCGGACGCGCTCCGGGCGCTCCTGCGGCTGGCCGGGGGCGCTGGAAAATGGGCTGGCCGGGGACTGGACGACCCGGCGCAGGACGATTCGCGATCGGCTGATTGGGACGCGGCGGTGTCGGCGGAGGCGCTTTGTAGACCGGACGCGGCCCGGTCTGCGGCACGATCATGCGCGGTCCCTGTGGCCGCGGAGACGTGACCGGCGCGGCGGGACGGGATGCGGGAATCTGAGGCGCGCTCGGCGCAGGCGTGTTCGCCTGAGGCGGAGGCGCGACCGGAGTCTGCGCCGCCGGCGGTGGGGCAGCCGGTGGAGCGGCAGTGACTGCAGGCGCCGCCGGCGGAGGCGTCACGGTTGGCTTAGGAGGCGCAGGCGGCGCGATTACTCGCGGTGGCGCTGCGCTGGCCGGCGGTGTCGGAGTTGGAGGCTTGGGAACGGCTGCGGGCGGAGCGGCAGGCTTTGCTTCCGGCGCGGGACGCACTGGCGGCGCGGGCGGAGCCACTGGACGCGGAGGTGCCGGCGGGGTGGGCGCGGCCGCTTGCTGCTGCTTCCCAATGATCGCCTTCAGCACGTCTCCAGGTTTGGAAATGTGCGAAAGATCGATCTTGGTCTTGATCTCGTCGCCGCCGCCGTGCCCGGCGCGCGCTGCTGGCTTCGACGCCGCGTGACTCTCGCCTGTCCCGCGGAAATGGGCGCGAACTTTCTCCGCTTCGTGCTCTTCCAGAGAGCTGGAATGAGTCTTCTTCTCGGTGACGCCGACTTCGGTCAGCACATCGAGAATTGCCTTGCTTTTCACTTCCAGTTCTCTGGCCAGATCATTGATTCGAATCTTACTCATCCGCCTCTTTGTTCCTCCGAACTGTCCCGCTAAGTCTTCATATCAACCTCACGGAAAGTTTCTGAGATTTCAAACTTTCACGTTTCAAAGTTTCAAGGGTCACTTTGAAACCTGGAAAACCTTGAAACCCTTGAAACCCTTGAAACCCAACATCACTGATTCTCGGTCTCGGCCGGCGCCTCGGGCACGTGCTCCGCTTCCGGGGCGGCATCCGCTCCGGCATTATCTTCCGGAGTTGATTCCGCAGCTTCTGCAGAAATCTCTCCGGCGGGGCCGGGCTCGGCTTCTCCGGCGTACTCTTCGCCCTCATTTTCCGGCAAAGCCACGGCCTCGCCGCCCTCGAGCGTAGCGAAATAATTATTGACTGCCACACTGATTTTTTCCACCGTCTTGGGGCCGATTCCCTCGATGGCTTCCAGTTGCTCCGGCGTCATGTCGGCCAGCGCTTCAACCGTGGTGATGCCCGCGGCTTTAAGCTTTTCCACGAGGCCTTCGCCGAGGCCTTCGACGCTCTCGAGCGGAGTCGCGGTCGCGCTGGTGAGCTGCGACATCTGCTGTTCAACTTCCTGCCGTTTCTCTTCTTCGCTCTTGATGTCGATCTTCCAGCCGAGCAACTTCGCCGCAAGCCGGACGTTCTGCCCTTTCTTGCCAATGGCGAGCGAGAGCTGGCTGTCGTCGACGACCACTTCGAGATGCTTCTCGGCGGGGTCGAGCACGGTCACGCGGCTAACCTTTGCAGGTTGCAACGCCTTCTCTGCGAAAGTGACGGGATCTTCGTGATACTCGATGATGTCGATCTTTTCGCCGCGCAGTTCGCGGATGATCGACTGCACGCGCATGCCTTTCATGCCGACGCAGGCGCCAACCGCGTCCACTTCCTTGTCCTTCGACATCACAGCGATCTTGGTGCGCTCGCCGGCTTCGCGGGCAATCGCGCGGATCACAACCGTCCCATCATAAATTTCCGGGACTTCGGTCTGGAACAAATGTTGCACCAGTTCCGGCGCAGCCCGCGAAACAATCACCGCCGGACCTTTAGAAGCCTTATCCACCCGAGCGATCACGACGCGCACCCGCTCGCCGACGGCAAAGGACTCCAGCCGCGATTGCTCTTTGCGCGGCGCCTTGGCTTCGGCTTTGCCAATATCAAAAATGACGTCCGGGCCTTCGATGCGCTTAACGGTCGCGTTGACGATTTCGCCCACGCGATTGATGTACTCGTTGTAGACGGTATCGCGCTCGGCCTCGCGCACTTTTTGAAAAATGACCTGCTTGGCAAGCTGCGCGGCAATGCGGCCGAGGATGCCCTCAGTCTCCTTGGGAATGTGCAACTCGCCGCCCACCTGGGCTTCGGGATCGGATTTGCGCGCCTCATCGAGCGTAACCTGCAGGGTGGGATCCTCCACCTGCTCGGGGGCTTCGACGATGGTCTTCACCGCAAAGGCGCGGATCTTTCCCGTATCCTTGTCGAGCTGGGCGCGGAGGTTCTCCTGGGTCTTGTAGTACTTCCGCGTAGCCACCACGATGGCGTCTTCCACCGCGCTGACCACAATCTGCGGATCAATACCTTTTTCCCGGCTCAGGGCGTCGATTGTGTTATAGAGCTCGCTTGCCATAAAAATAAGAACCTTAACTGCGGCTTCAGGCGCCAGGCTTCGGGCCTGAACCGCACAGCGTTTCTAAATCCTGACGCCTAGAGCCTGAGGCCTAAATTTCTGGCACCAGATTGGCCTTCTCCACGTTGGCCAAATCAATTTCCAGCCTATGTGGCGCAGGCGGCGCGCCAGCGCTCGGCTTAGGGCGAAACTTCCGCCGCGCCTCGTTCAAGTCCAACGTGAGGCGGCCGCCTTCAAAATGCTCCAGGCGGCCTTCGAAAAACCGATTGCCATGGATCGGGTCCCGCGTCGTCAGCTTGACCCGGCTCCCCTGGAAGCGCTCAAAGTCGGCCGGCTTCGATAGCTTCCGGTCCAAACCCGGCGACGACACCTCCAAAACGTAAGAACCACCCGGGACCGCGTCCTCGACATCGATGATGGTTCCGACCTCGCGGCTGAGGTTGGCGCAATCCTCGTGCGTCACCCCGCCGGGCTTGTCGATGAAGATGCGCAGCATGCGGGATTTCCCCCCACCGCGCAACTCGATCTCGACCACCTCCAGGCCCAGCGAAGCCGCCACGCGCTCCGCTATCGCCCGGATTGGTTCGATGTCAACTCCCATAAAACCAGCGGGTTAGCACCAGCCGGCCGCATAAAAAAAGGGCCACAAGTAAAAAGTGGGCTTGCGCCCACTGGTGTGTTCCGCCAATCCTGATACCACAACAGTACAGAATTAATATACGCCCGCGCTGGGCAAAAAACAAACCGTGGTTGCTGCGAATCGCCGCTTCCGAGGCCGATTCAGCGGTGGCCCTGCTAACGTTAAAGTCCCCACCCTGAATTTCGCAAACCACGCGAAATTTAGAATGGGGCACCCGGGCCATCAGGCGCATGCCAGCGGCTGCATTCACCGAAGTTGTAAACCAATGATTCTGGCCTGGTGGGTGGTTGCGAGGAAAAAGAGCACCTAGACAGTACACCTCTGCGCTTCAATTCCCGCCTATTATGTCCCTAGAATTTTATCCGGAGGTTCTCCTGCCATGGCAGCAAGTCAGGTGGTGCTTTACTTTGACCGACAGGAAGACGCGCTGCAATTCACGCTCGCTGCCAGCTCCATCATCGCGGATGGCGCGCCCCTGCGCGACACTGCGCTGAAAGTCGCGAAAGAAGTTTGCAAGGCGACCCGCATCACCGCCGAAGGCAGCCTGAATCCGGACGGCAAAAGCAAGAATAAACGGAACTGAAGCCGCGCTTCTATTTTCTCGGCGGCGCGCCCGCAGCTTGAGCCTTCTCCATATAAAACCTCTGCAGGACATAGAAGGCCTGCTTGCGTTGCCCGCGATCGGAGACCAACCCTTTTCGGTTGTAATAATCCTGAATTCCGGCCAGGGCGCGCCGCGGTGAGCGAAAATCCATCAGGATCCACGGCGTCATGCCCGCCAGTTGCGGCATGCGCGAGAGCATCGTCAGTTGATGCTCATATAAGTTCGCCTGGTATTCCTCGGTGAACCGGGTCGCGGAGTCTCCGTGCAAGCCATACTGCGCGCCGCCGCCAAATTCGGTGACGATTACCGGTTTTGAATAAGCGAACTGCCAGCGAATCTGATCGGCGTCTTCCGGCTTGTGCTGGCCATACCAGCCGATGTATTCGTTCAGTCCGATCACGTCCAGGTATTCGCCCAGGGGATCATTCAAGGCCATGTTGGTGGGATCGACTTCCCGCCATTTGTCGGAAGCCGCCGAAATCAGGCGCGTACCGTCGAGGCTGCGGGCATATTCAGAGAGAGACTTCAAAACCGCATTGCGCGCGGGATGGATGGGAGTTTCGTTGGCAATGGACCAGATGATGATGGCGGCGCGGTCCTGATCGCGCATGACTGCGTCATGCAATTGCGCCTTGGCATTCTCGAGAATCGCCGGATTCTGAAAATCCAGCTCCCAATACACGGGAACTTCTTCCCAGACCATGATCCCCATGCGATCGGCCACGCGAATCATGTCTTCGTTGTGGGGATAGTGCGCCAGGCGGACGAAGTTGCAGCCCAGGTCTTTTGCCCAGGTGAGCAGGGTGCGGTCGTCGTCTTCGGAAAAGGCGCGAGCGCCGCGGTAGGGAGCCTCCTCATGGACTGAAACTCCGCGCAGGAAAATGGGCTTGCCGTTCAGCAGGATGTCAGTACCGCGAGTCTCGATCGTGCGGAAGCCGATCTCATCGGTAACGCGGTCGTTCTCTCCTGAGATGGTGACGCGGTAGAGCTTAGGATTCTCCGGTGACCACCGCTCCGCCGCGAAGGGGAAGCGGAAAACAGCGCGTCCTGATGCGCCGAATTGCACGCTGTGTTTTAAATGCGCCTCAGGAATATCGATCGTCGCCGCGTCCGCGTTTCCCATCCGGGTACCGTTGATCTGCACCCAACCCTCAATTTCGTCTCCTCGGCCCTTGGCAAGCTGAACCGCGTAACTCTCGATAAATGTCTCCGGCACCTCAATCAGTTTTACCCCGCGCGTCAGTCCGCCGTAGTTCCACCAATCCGTATGAATTCCAGGGACCCCGTCGGCGCGGCGCGAATTGTCGACTGCAACGACTACGCTGTTTTCGCCGTCATTGATCTTGCCGGTCACTTCGAAGTCGAACGGGGTGAATCCGCCAGCGTGCTCGCCCAACTTGACGCCGTTCAGCCATACCCGGGCGAGGTAATTGGCCGCGCCGAAATACAGGAACGTGCGCGTGTGCGGCCTCTTCCGATACGAGAAGTTGCGCTGGTACCACACTGGCCCTTCATAGAAGAGCAGCGAATCGCGTTGCGAGTTCCAGTCGCCGGGAACCTGGAGATTGGGCGAGCGGTCGAAGTCGTACTCAATCAAATCGCTCTTCGATTTTGGCTTGGCATTTTCAAAATAACGGCTGGACACGCCACTGTCATATGGGTCAACGATCGAGTTCCAGGCGCCGTCGAGGCTGATGCCCATGCGGCTGCCGGGATTGGCAATGAGTGGAGATGGATTTTGGGCAAAGCATGAAGCAGCGAAGAGGAATAGCAATGCGAAGCGCATGATGGCCTGTCCGGTCGCACAAAAACTTCAGCCCCGAGGGCAATGAGTTACACAGAGAATCACGAAACCCGGCTGTCATTTCGAGCGTAGTCGAGGAACCTGCTGTCGGCTGCGATGGCAATGAAGCTGGTTCCTCCGCTCCGCACAACCACTCGCAGTCCTCGTTCTGCTCCGTCGAAATAACAGGGCTTGGGGCGACCAGCGTTAACTCTTCCGAGCCGCTTCTCGGCGAGCGTCGCGCACAATCTCCACAAACTTGCGAGCCGCATCCGTAATTGGATTGGTATCGCCACTCGCCAGCGCGGCTGCTGAGACCAGTTCTCCGCCGACTCCCAACGCCTCCGACCCGGCGCGAATCAGGTCGGCAGCCGTGTCCAGATTCACCCCACCGGTGGGAATCATGGGGACCTGCGGCAGAGGGCCTTTCAGCGCCTTGATGTATTTGGCGCCGCCCATCGATCCACATGGAAAAATTTTGACGAAATCGCTGCCCGCTTTCCACGCGGAGATTACCTCTGTTGGCGTGAGCGCGCCCGCCATCATCAGCACGCCTTGCTGCTTTACAAACCTGACCGTCTCCACGTCGAAGCCCGGGCTGACCACAAATTGAGCGCCGGCATCGAGGCATTTTTCCGCAGTCGGCGCGTCCAGAACGGTTCCGGCGCCAATCAGCACGTCGCCGCCGATGCTTTTCGCCAATTGTGCAATCAACTCGATCGCACCTGGAACCGTCATGGTCACTTCGACAATGGGAATACCGCCGGCGCACACCGCCTCAGCGGCCATCTGCGCGTGTTTGGCCGAGGCCGCGCGAACCACCGGGACAACGCCCACCTCGCGAATTTTCCTGGCCACGTCTTCTCTGGTCATAGTCATCGGGATATGCGGGCACCCAGTCCGCGCATCAGTTGCGTTACTTCCTTCAAGGTTGCCATGGTCGTGTCGCCCGGGGTGGTCATAGCTAAGGCTCCATGGGCCGCGCCACACTCCACCGCCCATTGCGCGTCCTGGCCGGACAATAAACCGTAGATCAGGCCGGAAGCAAACGAATCGCCGCCGCCGACGCGGTCAAAAATCTCCAGCGATTCATACTTTCGCGAGTCGTAAAACTTACCGCCTTCGTAGCAGATTGCTCCCCAATCATTGCGCGTCGCAGTGACTGCTTTCCGCAAAGTCGTGGCAACAACTTGGAAGGGAAACTCTTTCACCACCGTTTCAATCATCCGCTTGAAGGAGTCGGTCTCGATCCTGGAGACGTGCTCGTCGAGGCCACTCACCTCGAAACCCAGAGCAGCGGAGAAATCTTCTTCATTTCCCAGCATGACATCGATGAGCGGGGCCAGCCGGCGATTTACTTCCTGGGCGCGCTTTTTTCCGCCAATCGCCTTCCACAGCGACTCGCGGTAGTTCAGATCGTACGACACCAGGGTGCCGTGCTTGCGCGCGGCTTTCATGGCTTCCATCGCAACTTGCGGCGTGCTCTCCGAGAGCGCGCAGAAAATTCCCCCGCTATGGAACCAGCGCGCGCCGTGCTTGCCAAAAATTTCTTCCCAATCGATTTCCCCCGGCTGGAGTTGCGACACGGCAGTGTGTCCCCGGTCCGAGCATCCCAGGGCCGCCCGGACGCCGAAACCGCGTTCAACAAAATTCAGACCGTTGCGCGCTCTGCGCCCCACGCCATCATCCGGAACCCACCGGACCAGCGATTGATCCACCCCGCCTTGATAGATCAAGTCCTCCACCAGGCGGCCCACCGGATTGTCGACAAATGCCGTGACCACGGCGGTGTTCAGGCCGAAGCATCGTTTCAGGCCGCGCGCGACGTTGTACTCGCCGCCGCCTTCGAAAACGTCGAACCGGCGAGTCGTCCAGATGCGGTGATGACCGGGATCGAAGCGCAGCATGACCTCGCCGAGGCTGACCAGGTCCCAGCGGCAATCGGATTTTGGCCTGAGTTTTAAGGGCATTCAGTCAACCTTACCGCGCCAGACTTTCTGAGTCCATTCCTGTAGAGGTTCCAGCCATCAGCTCTCAGTCTTTCAAAAACCGTGGTTAAGCATGCAGGATGGGGCGATGCGGCGGAACAAGCAATTTCATGAGCACCCATGCCGCCAGATAACTCAGGCCGCAGACCACGAACATAATAAGGTACGCCGTCTGCGGCGTTCGTAGAAACGCATCCGTCAGTTTTCCCGCCAGCAACTGCACCAACACGCCGCCGATCCCGCCGGCCATGGTGCCGATGCCGGTGACCGAGGCGATATTGGTTTTTGGGAACATGTCGGAAACCGTCGTAAACAGATTCGCAGACCATGCCTGATGCGCGGTGGCCCCCACGCAGATCATCGCGACTGCGAGCGTTGCCGCGGCGCTGCCAAAACGCTGCACGTTGCCGAAAAACTGCGTCAACAGAACTAACAATGGAAAGCAGGCGATGATGAACATGGTCGTCATCCGGGCTTTGTACACGCTCATGCCGCGCTCGATCAGCTTCTTCGGGATACTGCCGCCATAAATGCTGCCGATGATGGCGACGCCGTAAACAGTAAACGTCGGCAGCATGATTTGCTGTTTGGTCATGCCAAACTGCTTATGCAAGTAATCTGGCAGCCAGAAGAGGTAAAACCACCAGACGCCGTCCGTCATGAATTTTCCGGCGAAAAAAGACCAGAGCTGGCGATAGCGAAATAGCTTCAACCACGAAAGCTTTGTCGGTTCATCGCTGTGCGGAGAGCGCTCATCGTCGACGCGAAGATAGTCGAGCTCAGCTTTTGAAATATTCGGGTGCTGCGAGGGCAGGTTATACAGCCAGAACCAAAAAATCAGCCACGGGAATCCCACGGCTCCGGTGATGATGAAGGCCATTTTCCAGCCCGCCGCGTCACCGTAATGGATCATGATGGCGGGCACGAGCAGGGCGGCAACCATGGCGCCACCGTTGGAGCCGGCGTTGAAGATCGCGGTTGCCAGGGCGCGTTCGCGTTTGGGGAACCATTCGGCGACGGTTTTGATCGAAGCCGGAAAGTTCCCGGCCTCTCCGATTGCAAACGCGCTGCGCACGATGATGTGCATGCGTAGCAGGCCGCCGACAAAGGCGTTGGCGATGCCGCAAATCGACCAGATGATGAGCGAGAGCGCCAGCCCCAGTTTGGTTCCGATCTTGTCGATGAACCAGCCCGCGAGAACCGTCACGCCGGCATAAAAGCCGGTGAACGCGGAAGTGAGGTAAGAGAAGTCCTCGTTGCTCCAGCCAAATCCCCCCAGCGCCGCGGGCCGGCAGAAAAATTCCTTGAGATAGCTGATGACCTGGCGGTCCATGTAATTGATGCTGGTCGCGAAAAAGAGGAGGGCGCAAATGACCCAGCGGTAATGGCCGATGCGGCTGCCAGCACTTGCTTCTGCTGAACCGGTTTGCGGAGCATGGGACATTGCGAGACCTCGGCAGGTTCGGTTTACACACGAACACTGTCCACTGTCCATGTGGGACAGGCGGCCCGCCTGTCCCATCCCGACACGCTGTTACTGATTGACGCCGCTGGCCAGGAAGCCGCCGTCGACCGCCAAAACGTGTCCGGTGACATAGCTTGCGGCATCGGAGGCGAGGAAAATTGCGGCTCCGACCAACTCATCGATGTTTCCGAAACGCCCCATCGGTGTTCGCAGCAAAAATTCCTGTCCACGGGGGGTGCCATCCAGCAGGGCTTTGTTCAGATCGGTGCGAAAGACACCGGGCGCGATGGCGTTTACACAAACGCCATACTTAGCCCACTCGACCGCCAGAGTCTTAGTGAGCGAGACCACGCCAGCTTTGCTGGCGGCATAGGCGGCCACCTGGAAGAAGCCGCGGCTGGAAGCCAGGGAAGCAATATTAATGATGCGGCCGTATTTCCGTTCCATCATCCTGCGGCCAAAAACCTGGCAGGCCCGCAGCATCCCGGTGAGATTGGTCTCGAAGATCTGGCTCCACTCATCTTCGCTGACATCGACGGTAGGGGTTTTCTTGGTTGTGCCGGCGGAGTTGATGAGGATGTCGACATGGTCGAACTCGCGGCAGACGGTGTCATGAAGGGATTGCAGGCTCGCGCGGCTGGCCACGTCGCAGGCAACCGCCAGGGACTTGCGTCCCAATGCGGCAATGTCCTTGGCGGCGGAGCGCGCCAGTTCTTCGCGGCGCCCGGTCGCGACCACATTGGCACCTGATTGTGCCAGGCCAAGCGCGAGCGCGCGCCCGATTCCCGAGGTTCCGCCAATCACAACGGCTGTCCTGGAACTGAGATCAAATACAGGATGGCTCATGAGCTTTGCCGGCAAGCCTGGCTTGCGGAATAGGAATCATAAATGAAAGCTTCAAACGAATCATCCTGGC
>DASVAJ010000078.1:0-37169 GCA_036376415.1 Terriglobales bacterium | reverse complement strand
CCTGGGCGGTAGCTTCGGGACTGGGGTCTTGGGCAACATTGTCGGTGCGGACCGCGCCGGCCAAGTTCCCACCGTGTACAGCTATAGCCTCGGCGTCCAGCACGAGTTCGGAGGCGGCATGACACTGGACCTGTCCTACGTAGGCACCCAGTCGCGCCATCTAGTTACCTCGCGGGATGTCAACGCCGTGCCTTACGGGTTTGCCTTCACCAAGGCTGCTCAGGATCCCACGGCTTGCGGCTGGAACGGCACCGTCGGTGCGGATCCGAACCTCACTCCCGATTACACCAATGCGGGACTGAGTTACACCGGCATTTGTGCCTTGGGCAGAAATGCCTACACCGATGCACCACTGCTTCCTTACAAGGGCTACGGCCAGATGAGCTATATGAAGTTCGACGGCACCGCCAATTACAACTCGCTGCAAGCGTCGTTCCAGCGCCGCTTCAGTAAAGGTCTCACGGCAGGTGCGGTCTACACTTGGTCGCACGCGCAGACTACCGCTAACAGCGATCAGGACACCGTGGACCCATTTTTTCCTCGCGCCTTGGATTATCGTTCCGCCAGCTTTGACCGCAGGCACGTCTTCGCCGCCAACTACGTCTACGATCTGCCCAGCGTCACCCGGCACTTCGGTGGACCGAAGTGGCTGTCCTACGTCACCGACAACTTTCAGCTGAGCGGAGTTACCAATATCCAGACGGGCACGCCGATGGATAGCTCCAATAACTGGCAAGGCGAACCGGGCGCCCAAACTGGCGGCAATATGTGGGGTGCCCTTCCGCTCTACTATGTCCTCGATAACAACTTGAATCCCATCTACCCGCATTTCGGGGTTCCTCTCCGCGGTTCGCGCGACGTGCTGCGCACCGGCGGATTACAAACCTGGGATATGTCCTTGTTCAAGAATCTGCCGGTAACCGAACGCTGCTCAATCCAGCTGCGCCTGGAGGCGTTCAATGTGTTCAATCACCCGAACTTCATCGACAAGAACGTAGGCTTTGCCGAAAACGGTCCTTGGCAATGGCAGCCAGGAACGCCTTTCAGCATTCAGAAAAACACCAATTTTGGCACCAATGCAGATACTCCCGGCACGGCCCCAGGCGGCTTCCGCGTCATCCAACTCGGAGCGAAAGTTTACTTTTAGCCACGCTTCCCCTCGGGCCCGCAGCGTACTGTTGCGGGCCCTTTACTGGGATTGTCCTCTAACCGCGCCGCCGACCACAGCGCTGTCAGGCTCGCCTGCGGCGGCTGCACATTGGCCTCCCTGTCACTGCACCCTCAGCGTCAGGCTCGTGGAGTGCGATACGCTGCCTGAAGTCGCGGTCACCGTAATCGTGTAGTTCGTGGGCGACGGCGGAGCGGCGACATGCGCAGCGTTTCCACAAGCCAATGTTGCTCCTGTTAACCCCAAGCAGATCAACAGCAGAATCGTAAATAGGACCTGCTTCCCGCACCGCCGCCTGGAGTCCGCTCCGAACGGCAGTGCAAGCAAGCCCATGAACGGAAGCGCCAACATCAGAGCCCAGGCATTGGACACGCGTGCGGCAGCGATGGTGGCCGGCACTTGCACAGTCACGGTGACGTTGGTGACTCCGGCTCCTGCGGCAATGGTTTCAGGAGTGATCGCAATCGTGGAACCCGTCGGACCACCGCTGGCCGAAAGGGTCACCGCCGCCGGAAACACTGATCCGTTGGACGGGCCAACAGCCAAGTGATAGGTTGCGGTCCCTCCAGCCGAAACGGTGGCGCTGGAATTTCCGCCGCTGGCGACGTCAACGCTCAGATCGGATACCACCAGGGAGACCGCCGAACTTGTCAGCGACGAGAAGTCCGAATCTCCTCCGTACGCTGCCGTGATCGAATGTGTACCGGACGTCAGGCTCGAACTGCTGTATGTCGCAACTCCGGCCGCCAGTTCGCCTGAACCCAACAGGGTCGTCCCATCGTAAAACTCGACTGATCCCGTCGGGGTACTTGCGGACGAAGACACCGTCACTGTAAAGACAACGCTGCTCGAAATCAGAACAGGGTTGGCGGACAGCTCCAGCAAAATGGTGGGAGTAATCAGATTCAAGCCTGTGCCGCTTACAGCGACGCTCTGTGTAGCCGCGCTTCCGTTAAGGTGATTGTCGGTAACGGCCACGCTGGCGCTGAGACTTCCAGCCGAGTGCGGTGTGAACATTACTGAAACCTCGCAGCCCTCTCCCGGATCCAGGGAAGTGCTGGACGTGCACAGGTTCGTGTCCGAGCTATTCTCCGAAAAGTCGGCCGTGTAGCTGGGATTGTCGCTGAACGCGAGCGCCTGGTTGCCCAGGTTCGTGACGGTGACGGTCTTTGGGCTATCCGTGCTGGTGGCCCCTATTCGCGTGTTGGCGAAGCTGAGCGCAGCACTTGAGACGTTTACCTTCAGTACACGATTGTTGGACCAGTCCACGGCGAAGATATTCCCGCTGCCATCAGCTGTAACGCCGTACATGATTGTTCCAATTGTCAGACCTGGAGTCTGGATAATTGTGGCAGTACCCGCAGTTGTCAGCCGGACGATACGCCGGTGACCCGAATCCGCGATGTAGAGATTGCCGTTTCCGTCAGCCGCTACGCCTTGCGGGTTGCTCAGGGTGAGTCCAGTGACGCTGACCAGAGACGCGGCGCCTGACGGCGCTACCTTCACGATATGGTTGGCGATGCGATCCGCGATGTAAATGTTTCCGCTCGGGTCGACGGCTACTCCCGTAATACCGGACGCGGTGAGGGTATAGCTCCCCGTGGCCACGACAACCCCTGCGCCTGCCGGAGTGACCTTGACGATTCGACTATTTCCCCAGTCGGCGATATAGAGATTGCCGGCTCCATCCAGGGCCAGGCCCGCTGGTTGGTTGATCGCAGTGCCTAAGCCGGTGATGGCCAATACCGATGCTGCCCCCGTCGATTTCACCTGCACAATCCGGTTATTGCCATAATCGGCGATATACAGATTGCCGGCTCCATCGACAGCCACACCCGCCGCTTCATTGAGAGTGTAAGCACCGGTACTGACAACCGAGGCGCTGCCGCCACCCGCGACAATCTTCACCACATTGTTCCCGTTGTAGTTGCCCACATAGATATTTCCCGAGCCGTCAATCGCCGCCTGGAAGGGGTAGCTTAGGGACACTCCTCCCGTAGTGATGATGCTGGCTGTTCCGGGCGATAAGGCGGCTAAGGGTGCTCCTCCGGTACCGTAGATCGGTACGAATGCCAGAAGTGTGGAACTCTGATCGAATAACGCCACGGCGCCTCGTCGCAAGCCCGCTGCCAGCGGCAGAAATTGCACTTCGACATTACAGGTTGTATTGGTCGTACCGTTCGTACAGGTCGTGCCCGCGCCCAGCGTGAAGTCTAGACTCTGAGTGCCGAGCAGCAGCGCCTGCACGCTGCCGAGAGTGGCTGCGACACCAATGGTGAAGGGCAAAGTAAGGGATTTCCCCGATGAGGCTCCGACTTGCAGCTCTCCAAATCCCACGGCCGATGTCATCAGCGCCGCAACGCGGCTGTTCGCCGTATCGGCCACATACACCACTGCTGACGCATCGACGGCCACACCCACCGGAGCGTTCAGCGTCAGGCCGCCAGTGCTTAGTACCGAGCCGGCGCCGCCGGATGTCACCTTCACGACGCGGTTGTTCCCAGAATCCGCGATGAAAAGGTTGGCGAAGGAATCCACGGCAACCGCGGCGGGAGCACTCAGCGCAGTTCCCAATCCCGAGATACTCAGTGCTGACCCCGCGCCGCCGTTGGTCACTTGCACGATGCGATTGTTGCCCGAGTCAGCAACATACAGATTCCCCGCCGCATCCGCGGCTAATCCCATCGGAGCACTCAGGCCCGTGCCTAATCCGGTGATGGTAAGCACGGCCGCCGCGCCGCCCGATGGAATTTTTATGATCCGGTTGTTGCCAGTGTCGGCAATGTAGAGGTTGTCCGCCGCATCAACCGTTACGCCTCTCGGTGCACTAAGGGTTACGCCGCCAAGATTAACCACAGATCCGGCCCCCGCCGAGGTCACCAGCACGACGCGGTTGTTGCCGGTATCGGCGACGTAGAGATTGCCAGAATCATCGCGGGCCAGGCGCTCCGGCGCGCTCAGGCCAGTGCTCAAGCCCGTGATGATCAACACAGACGCATCACCGGCCGGAGTCATCTTGACCAGTTGATGGTGAGCGGTGTCGGCGATGTAGACGTTTCCAGCGTTGTCGACGAAGACGCCTTTAGGGTGATTCAGAGGCGCGCTTCCTGTGTCCAGAACCGCGGCCACCCCGTTGAATACCACGGATGGCGGCAGACACCATGCCGTCGGTCCGCAAATAAACAAAAAACATACCCAACCTGCCAACAGGTAGCGAATATGCGCGATGCAGCGCGAAGGGACATTCCAATAAGGGCGCAACATAGGGCTTTCCTCAGGCCGCGGAGATCGGAGAACTAGGTCGTCGGCCTAAGCCAACCATCGGCGGGAGCCTTCAGGAACATTACGCACTTTTATAACCGGAGGGAGAGATCCCCGATCGTTCGCAGCTTTCCTTGTATTGAGGCGAAAGATTTGAGGCGGAGATGCCTCATATTGGTAGTCAGGTAAAGACTCTTAAGTACTGGCGGAGAGGGAGGGATTTGAACCCCCGATACCCGTTAAGGTATGTCCGCTTTCGAGGCGGATCGTTTCAACCACTCACGCACCTCTCCGCGTCGGACAACGCCGCAAGCGAGCTCTCGGTTGTGGGGAACAACCTCTCGCTACCGGCGATTTCGAAAGAACGTTTGCAGCACTTCCGCGCTGCGTCCTGCCAGCACCCCGCTCCGAACCTCAAGCCTATGGTTCAGCTGCGGGTGATTCAGCACCTGCATCACTGACTTCACGGCGCCCGCCTTGGGATCGTCCGCGCCATAAACTAGACGTCGAATGCGAGCATGCACCATCGCACCAGCACACATGGCGCACGGCTCAATTGTAACAAACAGCTCGCAGTCCTCCAGCCGATGGTTGCCCACAGCCGCACCGGCTTCGCGCAGCGCCATCATCTCCGCATGCGCAGTGGGATCGAATCCCGAAATGTTCCGGTTCCATCCCCGCGAGATGATCTGTCCGGCATGCACAACCACGGCGCCCACGGGCACCTCGCCGCTATCCAGCGCTCTCTGCGCGCAGCGCAGCGCTTCTTCCATCCACAACTCGTCTTTGTTGGATTCCGAGCCGGTTTGCGCCTGAGGAACCATCTTCATGAGTGCGGGGGCAGAACTCCCCGATTATTCTAGCGGTTTCGGCACACGCTGAGGCATTCCAATCCCGGCTGAGGGTGTTCCCGATCAGCTAGATCACGCTGAGCACTGAGCGCACCACTTCCGGCACCACCGCACGAAGCACTGCCGGCAGCACCATAGTGGCAATCGGGTAGGCTAGTGCCACCGCGGGCAGCACCAGCAGCAGCCATGTCCTCGTCGGCAGGTTTGCGAGATAGGCCTTCATGACGTCCTCTGACACAGAATACGGAACCGTACTGAGAAAGGTTCCACAGAGGCCCGTCGAACGCTCAACGGGTCGCCGGTCCTGGCGGGATCGCTAGCATGCAAGCTCCCAACAATCAGCAACTTGAGAGTCGTTTTCGGAGGGCGTACCCGCTAACCTCGGTCGATTGGTTTAGTGTCTAGTCCATGTTCCGCCGCTCCGCAGCGTGGTACTCGTCATAGCACTGCACGTGCAGTTCGCCACCATTTTTGAGTTGAACAGACGGACGCTGCTCCGGCGTAATGGGGAGCTTGCAATGGACGCAGATAACAATGGGGCGAGTCTCTTCCCGCACGAAAGGACTCCTTTCCCTGTATTTGTAACTTTGTACTATCGGATGGTTTGGATTATTCGTGAAAAGTCTGGGAAGATTCTCATGCGGCCGGGGGTTTGGCCAACCCGCCATTGGGCTTTGGCAGACTTTCCGGGTCTGGCCGCTTTCTCTTTTTCAATTCTGCTTCCTGCAGGCGATCGCAAAGAGCTCGGACGAGCTGAATCAGCTTCTTGGGATCGGATTCCCGCGAGGCGCGTTCCGCGATCTCGCACCAGTCTGGAACATGGGGATCGCTGTTGCTGGCGGCCATCGACTTTCTCTCCATCCGGGGACGTAAGAGAGAGCCTCCCCAGTATGGCGAAGGATCAGCTACGGGTTAGTGCTTTGCAAGCGCCAAAGTGCGCCATTCGCGTTCTGCTGTGATCCCTGGTCCCCGGTAGAAGCCGCTCACTACAGCGGACACAGAGCGCACCGGGTCTGGAATCTCCGCTCTTTTCATCCATACGTACCTCCTTGAATTTAGTTCTTCCTGTGCGCAGGACTGAGGTAAAATCCGTCGTCCATTTCGGGCGCAAAATCCCGATTTCGCATGCGCCTCCTTGTCGCGTCCTGCTTCGGTCTGTTCTGGCTCGCTGCGCCAGTGCTGGCACAGCCGCCGCAGTCCACAGCACCCGCAATTGCTTCGAATGGAGAAGCTTCGCTATCCCCAGCAGGCCAGGCGCAATGGAATTCAGGGCCAGGTAGTGTTACACGTCGAGATCTCGGAAGCCGGCGATGTCGAACACATCGATGTGCTCAGCGGAAATCCCCTGCTGGTTTCCTCAAGTGTGGAGTCCGTGAAAAGGTGGAAGTACAAACCGTTCCTGCGCGGCGGCAAACCCATCAAAGTCTCAACCCGGGTGCCGCTTGATTTTGCCTTTGCCCGGAACGTGCAGGAACTCATCCTCGACAGCAACACGTCTTTCTCGAGTGTCCCCTCCTCGAGTGTCCCGTCGGCTTCTACCCTGATCACCCTTCCCGCAAGCCTAATGACCGGCCGACTCGTGCACAGAGTCGCGCCCGTTTACCCCGCGGGGGCGCGAGCCAAGCATATCGGGGGAACGGTGGTGCTCCGGGCCTGCATCTCCATGGCTGGACGGATCAAGAGCCTGATTCCCGTCTCCGGCCCACACGAGCTGATCGAGCCCTCGATCGGAGCGATCCAGCAGTGGCGATATCGTCCCTATGTCGTCGACGGAAAGCGGGTCGAGGTCACGACTGATATCGAGGTGAACTACGAACCCAAGTAGCCCCTCTCAACGCTTAATGCAGCCGACCTGTTAGGAACGAACGCCGCAGCTGCGAGCCAGTGCGGAAGTGCAGCGCCGTTTTCTGCAGATTGACTTCTTGTGTCTGGGCTAGGATCGTAGGACATTCCGCAGACCGCACACCGGATCACCGCGCCGTCACGCTCAATTCGTGCTCTGTCGCATCTGGGGCATACCATCGTTCACCTCCGTGACTCTAGGCACAGTAGTCCCGCGCTATAGGGAACACCATCGGGAGTGCAGCGCAAGTGAATGGGGAACTTTCATGGTATGCGCGGTGAGAAAAGTAGATCGCATCGGGAAATCCCCGAGTACGCCTACGGTCCGCAACGGAATGAGCGCAAGCTCTTGACGCCACTGCATTCAGGCTGTGGGCTTAAGCCCTCCCCTGGCGCTCTCATGTGCAATTCATTCATCGCCAGAAAAGGTCGGCTTCTCCTACATGCTCACAGCGACACGAGAGATCGATTTTGCACTCCACCTCGATGGCAGAGAAGCAGAGATCAGCAGAGCCCCAGCTTTTACAGCTTCCGGTGTATTTCATCATTGGCGCAGACGGATAGGATCACAACAAGAAACGCACGGGAACGCACATCATAATCAAGATTAGGAGCAAAATAATGGCAACACGCAATTTAGCTAGCAACCTCGTCAATACGACTAACCGGGTGGTCGCATTTTTCTCCAGGCGAGAAGACGCTTACCGCGCGCTCTCCGATCTGAAGGAGGCCGGATTGAACTCAGATCAGATCGGTCTGGCAGTCGGCCATGAAGGGGAAGCTTCCGCCAACACAACTTCAACGCGAGAGTACGATTTGTCCTTCTGGCAAAAGGTAAAGGATTTCTTCTCTGGCGAGGATCACCATGAGCACACGGATTTCGGCGACGTGGCCAGTCCGATGGGTTGGACAGATGACCGCTATGAGTACTACCAGCGCGGCATCTCCTCCGGAGGCGCTGTCGTGACCGTCACTGGCGATCGCATTTCCGAAGCTCGCACCATCCTGCAGCGCGATGGTGCAGATCTGCGCGAGTCCGGTTTTGAAAGCGACAGCTCGGGGCGCAGCATGCGCGCCGCCGGCCTGTCCGGGACACAAGGCGAGCGCAGGATTCAGCTTCGTGGAGAAATGCTGCGAACCCACAAAGAACGTGTTCAGCGCGGTGAAGTGCGGCTGCGCAAAGATGTGATTACCGAGAATCAGAACGTGCAGGTGCCGGTTACGAGGGAAGAATTGGTCATCGAGCGAACTCCAGGCTCCGGGCAGGTTACGGGCGAAATCGGACGCGACGAAGAGATTCGGGTGCCGCTTTCGGAAGAGCGCGTCCGCGTCGATAAACAACCGGTGGTCAATGAAGAGGTTCGCGTCGGAAAGCGTCAGGTCCAGAGCAATAAGGAAGTCTCCGACAAAGTAAGACATGAGGAGCTGCGCGTAGAAAAGCAGGGAGATGTGGACGCCCCTGAAAGTAACGCACCGGCAAATCGGAAGAATCGCGTTGCGTAACGCGTAGCCACAGAAGAGTGAATGCCCCGTCCCCTTCAACTGGAGCGGGGCTTTCCCTTTTCTCAGGGCGAAGTACGGTCTGCAAAGGCTGCCGGCGGTGCGTTACTCTGGATGGAAGGGGATTCCGGATTTATATGCCAGTTCAAATCGGCGCAAAGACGCACAGTTTCACCGACCCGACGGGTTTGCTTTCCGATTGTCATCGCCGAATCGAGACCTTTCTGGAAACGCTTGCCGCGGTGGGTAAGGTGATGCACGAGCCTCCTTCGGCGGACACTGCACGTGCCTTGCAGACGGCCGTGGTTTACTTCCGCCAGGCTGCGCCCAAACACACTGCGGACGAAGAAGAGTCGCTCTTCCCAAGACTGCGAGGCAGGGAAGAGGCGGAACTGAAATCTGCCCTTTCCACGCTCGACCGTCTGGAGAAAGATCACGCGGTCGTCTCGCCCTTGCATGCCGAAGTCGAGCGACTGGCGGAAATGTATCTTGAAGCTGGCAGCCTTTCCGCCCCCGATGTACAGGCGTTTCAAACCGCAGTGTCCAGATTGAAGGAGACCTATCGCGAGCACATCCGCGTAGAAGATTTCACCGTCTTTCCACTGGCGGCGCGTCTGCTTAGTGACAGCGAAAAATCAGCTATCGCGCAAGAGATGGCAGCTCGCCGGAAAGTGCCATTACTGGGAATCGCCGCCCCCAAGCCGAGCGAATGAACGGCTGAGCGCTTACATCGAGTTCTATTTGGCCGAGAAGTCCGCCGTCCCCACTTTCACGACTGTACCTTCACGCTTCTTGGCTTTATTCTCGTCCGTTTTCTTTTCGTCAGCATTGGTCGGGGGCGCTGGCTTTTCGGTCCACACTCCGTACACGCGCCCGCCGTACGCCGCGAGGCCGCTGTAGTCGCCGAAGAATACTCCGCCAGCTTCGAAAGGTTCTTCGGTCCAGGCGTAATTGTTGAAACTGTGCCCGTCGTCGGTGGAGCGCGCCAGCACTACAATCTGCTTGCGGTTGCTGGGATCGCGCCGGCGATCGTAGAACATCACATTCACTGCGCCGTCCACCGGATCTACCGCCAGCCATTGAAAGAATTGTTCCGCGCCATCATGCACCGCGTCATTATTCACTCGCGTGGCCGAACTCCAATGCTTGCCGCGATCCGCCGAACTGGACACAAAGACATCCAGATCTCCATTCCGGTAGTCGCTCCAGGTCACGTAAATGCGACCGCTCTTGGGATCGACGGCAATTTGCGGAAACCCATTCGCCCGATCGAGCGTCTCAATGGCAAACATAATCGGTGCGGTGTGAATCACCGCTCGCGCATGCGAAAAGCGCTTGCCCCCGTCTTTCGATGCCGTGAACATAATCTCGTTGTCCTGACTCCAGATTGCATACAGAGTGCCGTCCGGAGCCACAGCCCCATCAAATCCTTCCGCCGCCCCGTTGTCATCGCGCGGCAGCCCGGGATGCGCATCGATTTCCACCGGCGCCGACCATGTCTTGCCATCGTCGGTCGAACGCGACAGGACCATCTGCGAATCGGTCAGGCGCCAGCGCGTCCACCCGATGTAGAGATTGCCCGCATACTTGCTGCGCGTGTTGTCGGCCACCAGGTAGGGTTTGTCTTCAAACGGAATTCCGGGCTGGCTCGCCTGCTCCGCCACCGCCACGTGATTCGCTTCCCACGTCTTTCCGCCATCCAACGACCGCCGGACGAAAATCCCGTTGCGGGTCGCTCCGTGTGCCCAGTAATTGAATGTTCCCAGCTTATCGAAGGCAATGTAACAAACGAACGCGTGGCCCTGATTGTCGAAGACAGTAGAAACGTCTCCTGACACTCTGTAGTTCTTAGGATCGACCCCCTCGGCGACACTCCACGTGTTGCCCGCATCCTGGGAGTACGCGGCATGGGCGTTGTCCTGAAATACCGCAACCACTTGCTGCGGGTTCGCTAGATTGACCGCGATGCCCGGCTCCGTGAAATATCCCGGCTCAGGTGTGAGCGAAAAGACATGCGCCTGGGGAACTTTCGGCAGATCATTGGCCTGCGCCCTCGGCATTGCGCTGAGGCAGAGAATCGTAGCCAGGGAACCGGCAGCAGCGCGAAGCTTTCGGAGTGGGTACATTCGTGTTCCTTGAAAGTTGATTGAGTGTGAACAGATTAAGCGCAGAGCGCGGCCCCGCCCGCAATTCCCGCGTCTGCTCCATAGTGGGCCATCAGCAAAGGAATTTCCCCGGCGTGCGGATTCACACACCAACTCGGGAGCGTCTTGCTGATGACAGGGAAGAACGGTTTCAGGATCGCGGCCACTCCACCCCCAATTACGATCACGTCCGGATCAAGCAGGTCGACAATGTTCCCCAGCCAGCAGGTGAGCAGTTCCGTTGTTTCCGTCAGGATCTCCCGAGCCATCGGATCGCCAGCCGCGAATGCGCGTGCGACAGTTTCGCTCGTGATTGAAGCAATGTTTCCCTGCGCTAAATCGCGCAGCGCGGATGTCCGCGATGGTTCCGCCTCGGCCTTCGCCCGGGCACGCACTGCGATGGCCGGACCCGAAGCCAGTACCTCAATGCATCCGCGCTTGCCGCAATTACAAAGCGGACCACGGTAATCAATGCTGACGTGCCCGCCCTCAGCGGCTGAGCCCGTGTTCCCGTGATAAATCGCGCCGTCGAACACGATCCCCGTCCCAATGCCGGTGCCGATAGTTGCATAAAACACATAGTGAAATCCCCGCGCCGCCCCCCAACGCGCTTCGGCCAGCGCCGCCGCATTCGCGTCGTTGTCGATCTTCACCGGGACTTGGTATCTCGCACGGATCTCCGAGGCAAGCGAAAAATTACGCCAGCAGGGAACATTGGGCGGATTCAGCACAATCCCAGACTTTGGATCGAGCGGCCCCGGCGCGCAGATTCCAATGCCGCCGATTTCTGGCCCCGCGGACAACATCGAATCAATCGCGCTGACGACAGCCTCCAGACCGGCTTGCGCCGTCCCGCTCGCCACCATCGGCTTGCGGCCCTGCGCCAGGATCTTGCCTTCGCCGTCCACAATTCCAACCGCAACCTTGGTGCCACCAATGTCCACCCCGAGAATGGGCGAACTCATGGCTTTGCCGCCGCCTGCTGCCCGTTGGAAAACTTCACTTCCACCGTTTTGATCTCATAAGGCTTGGTCGGCACTTTCACGCTGCCGCCGTTCACCGAAAGCGAGCCCGTGCGTTTTTCCATGAGATCCGTCTCCGTTGCGGATTCGGCCCCTGGCGGCAGTTGCAGGGTTACATCCCCCTGCTTGCCCGCCCACTCATAGAAGCGAATCACCAGCGCGTTTTCGTCTTCCGCTTTCTTGATCGCAGAAACGATGACGTTCTCTTCCGGAACTTGCAAGAAGGAACGTTCGGCAGCCAGCGCGCCCTGATGCTTCTCCACTGGCAACGTAATCAGCTTGTAGTTCAGTTGATATCCCTGGCGCACCGTTAGCGCCTGCTTCCAATCCCCACCGTGCGGATAGAGCGAGTACGTGAACTCATGATGCCCTTCATCCGCGTGCGGGTCCGGATACACCGGCGAGCGCAGCAGCGAAAGCCGCAGCACGTTGCCCTTGGCGTCGTATCCGTACTTGCAATCGTTCAACAGGCTGAACCCGTGTTTGCCGTCGGAGATGTCGGCCCATCGGTATCCGGGAACTTCAAACTGCGCCTGTTCTGCCGGAGTATTGCGAGTTGTCGGACGCTCCACCGAGCCAAATGGAATTTCATACGTCGCTACTTTATTGTGAGCGCTTAGCGGAAATGCAACCTTGAGCAGGATGTGCTTCTCGTGCCACTCCGTTTGCATCTTCACATCGACCCGGGGAATGCCGGCATAAAGCGTGATGTCGCGTACGAACGTCGAGTTCTGAAAATGGTTCTTCACCCGAATCACCGCCCGTAAAGCGCCGCTCTCGACCAGCTTGACCTCGTCAGCCTTGTCCAGATCCCAGTGTTGCTTCTCAAAATCTGCATCGATATTCCACGCATCCCACTGCTTAGGCTTATCCACAAACGTCTGCAGCAAGTTGCCGCAAATGGCGTTCTTGGGACCTCCGGTGTCGGTCTCCGACGGCGCCAGCGATTCCGTGCCGCTGCGCTTATCGAACACGCTGGTCATGCAGCCGGTTTGCGGATCGATCTTCACGCGCAGAAACTCGTTTTCCAGGCTATCTGTGGAAGCCTTCAGCAGCGAGTGCGCACCAGAAGCGCTGGTCGCACCCCTAACAAAATAGGTCGCGTAGCCCAGCGACGGAGTGTGCGCCAGCAACAGGAAATGAGCCCGCTGGGTCTGCTTGTCGAGCGAGAGCAGCTGTGCCTCCGCTGGCTTTCCCTTTGCATCCACCACCTGAATGTTCTGCGCGGGTTCTGGCAACTGCGCCTCGAGTTCCACCACGTCCGTACGAGGCCACGACTGCGAATTGAACAGCAGGACTGGCACGCCCTGGCCCATCGTATTCACGTGCGCCGCGATTTCGCGAATCGATCCAAGCGTGACATCATGAGTCGCGCGATCCACATTCTCCAGACTTCGTTTCGCGTCCACATAGTTGATCGCAATGCCCGACCCCGGCATGATGTCGTGAAAATGTTCAAACAGCAGATTCTTCCAGCTCAGCAGCATGCCATTCTGCGGGTACGGCCGCCCATACAGCAAAGCCAGCGAAGCGAACTTCTCCGCATTCAAAATATTTTCTTCCGAGCGCCGTATTCTCCGCTTGGTCTCGGCCTGGGTGGTGAAAACGCCGCGATGATATTGGAAATACAGTTCGCCATCCCAGGTCGGAACCTGCATGCTGGGAAGCTTCTTCTCCATGTCGGCAAAGAAATCCTTCGCAAAACTCAGTTCCAGCTTGGGAAACACCGTATTGGGGTCTTTGAGTTGCTCGGCGTGATCCAGCATCACGCGCGTCGGCCCGCCGCCGTGATCGCCCACACCGTACAGGTGCATCATTTCCGGATGATCCGTCAGCGTCTTTCCGTAGATCGAAGGCATCCAGGTTGCAACCTGGCTGCCCAGGGGCACGGCGTCAATCGGGTCGGCATAGTCGTGCGGAAAATACGTGAGCAGCCGGCTTCCATCCGGGGCCTGCCACCAGAAGAATTTGTAAGGGAAGGTGGTGAACTCATGCGCCCACATCAATTTCTGGGTGACGAAATAATCCATGCCCGAGCGCTTGTAAATCTGCGGAAGCTGGTAGTTGTAACCAAACGAATCCGGATTCCACCCGATCTTCACGTCCACGCCAAAATTCTTCTCGAAATAACGCTTGCCCACCAGAATCTGCCGCACCAGCGACTCCCCATCGGGCATGTTGAGATCAGGTTCCACCCACATGCCGCCGATCACCTCCCATCGCCCTTCCTTCACCCGCTGTTCGATCTCGGCAAACAGATCGGGATACTTCTCCTGCATCCACTCATAGGTTCGCGCCGATGACATGGTGAACTTGAAATCGGGATACTCGCGCATCAGGTCGAGCACGCTGCGGAACGTATTGCGAACTACTTCCACCGTTTCCGTCCACGGCCACAGCCAGGCCATGTCGATATGCGAATTGCCCACCGCCTTGATCGTAAATTGCTGCAGCCAAGGTCTCAGCTGCGCCAGTTTTTCGTGCGACATTTTAAGACTAGCGTCGAACGCCGCCTGGTCGCCCTTGTCCAGCGCACCCAGATCGATGGCCTTGACTGCGGCATCCATTTGCTGCTCGCGCTCAGCCTTGCCTTCTTCATACGCGGCGATGATGGGCCGGTTGGCCAGAATCTCAAGTCGCAACAGCGCCGGATTCGGACGTGCCTTTGGCGCCTCTATCGTCAGTTCACTGTGAAAGAACTCGGATTGCACGTCGTCGCCTGCCACCACGCGCGCGGCGACCAGAAACTTTTGTCCCGGCTGCGCATTCTCGGTCAGAAGAATGGGCAGGATATTGTCGTCATCTCCGCGATATGCAATCGCTCCATTCGAGAACACGGTGATCATCAACTTTCCCGGACTGCCAAAACGCAGGTCCAGGTACGCCTTTGATCCTGCCGTCGAGTAGCCATGAATCTTGTCGGGAATTTGCACCCAACGGCGGAACACGCGTGTGCCGCTCCAATGTTCCTCGTTCGTATTCTGCCCGCCAGGTCCGGAAATGTTCTTCACCGTCCACATGCCCCAATCCGAATCGTTGATCGACGGATCCTCGGGATGCGGAATGTCCGTGTGAAATCGCCACTCGGTTTCTCCTTGGTGTGTAAGAGAGTCAAGCCGGTCAAGAGTCGCCTTATAAGGATCGGCCGCCTTGTCCTGGCAGAGACTGGCCGCGGCGCAGAACAACAGGGACAGCAGGAAATACGCACGAGAGCGCTTCATATAAGAAGGTGCACCTTTCTGAACGGATCAACTAAACAGACCAACTGAACAATGCGTGACAAGACCCGAAAGATTATCACTCAGAACCCATAGCGGACTTAAGTCGCTGATTCTACAGCTTGGGGCTCGAATTTTGCGGTGATCGCAAAAAATCTGATTCCTTTTATCGAAAATTTGAGTCTAAGCGGTTACGTAAGGATATTGACGGGCGCAGCAAGCCCTCTTACAATCGTTCTCCAATGTCAGACTGCTCCAATCTTCGCGCTATGTGCTGCTGCACTTGTTGTTGTTGTGCATGCGTGTGCGCTGGCGCGGGGAGTGTGCTGACCTAAGAGAATTTCTTAATCAAGGCACTTTTAACCCACCGCCAGACGACCTCTGGCGGTGGGTTTTTTTATTTTCCGTTTTCCACAAACATGACGATCGCAAACACAACCACGAAGAAGGAAACCAAGGCGCAGCGCGCCGAACGCCTGAAACGGGCGATGAATCCTTGGGACGGGCTCAACGAGATCCGCCGCTTCGCCCGCGAAGGATTCGAGTCCATCCCACCAGAATGGATCGGTACCTACTTCCGCTGGTGGGGCGTTTACACCCAGGGCGACGGCGCAGGAGTCACCGGTGGACAGGGCGGGGAAGGGCGCGCCCTCCAGCGATTCATGGTCCGCATCCGAATCCCCAACGGCATCCTTAGCTCTCCTCAACTCCGCGCCATCGCCGATCTCACCCGCCGCTACGCCATCGGAATTGCCGACATCACCGTTCGCCAGAACATTCAACTTCACTGGGTCACCATTGAGGCTTTGCCGGAAGTTCTTGACGGCTTGTGGAAGGTTGGCCTGAACACTACCGGCGCCTGCGGTGACGTAGTGCGAAACGTAACTGGGTGCCCCGTGGCCGGCGTGGACGCGGACGAAATTGTGGACGCATCACCGCTGGTGCTCGAAGCTTCGCAATTGCTGGCCGGAAATGCCGATTTTTATAACCTCCCCCGTAAGTTTAAAATCTCCATTGCTGGATGCCACTCCTGGTGCTCTTACCCGGAGATCAACGACATCGGCCTGACCGCGGTCACGCGCCGCGTTGCAGGCAAGCCGGAAACAGGATTCTCGCTGCGAGTCGCCGGCGGGCTTTCCGCTGAACCTTATCTCGGTGCCCGCCTCAACGCCTTCGTGCGCTGGAACCAGGTCGTGCCCGTAATCAAGGGCATCGCTGAGCTCTTCCGTGATTCCGAGGTTCTGCGCGAGCATCGCGAGCGTGCTCGCCTGAAATTCCTCTTCCTGCGTCACGGATGGACCGCCGAACGCTTTCTCGCCGAACTGCACGACCGAATCGGTTTCACCCTTGATCCCGCTGCGGAAGAACATCCCCCGGACGACGTGTATCGCGATCATGTCGGAATTCACGCCCAGAAGCAGATCGGTCTCAGTTACGTCGGTGCCGTTGCTCTGCGCGGTCGCATCACTGCCGACCAGATGCAGGCAGCCGCGGATCTCGCCGAGCGCTTTGCCGGCGGGGAACTTCGTGCGACGAACATGCAGAACCTGCTCGTGGTGAACGTTCCCACGCTGAATGCCGAGCCTCTCGCGAAAGAGCTGGATGCCATCGGATTGAAAGTTGGCGGCTCCTCCTTTGCGCGCGGAACCATTGCCTGCAGCGGCACCGAGTTCTGCAAGCTCGCTATCACCGAAACCAAGGCATTCTCGCGATGGCTGGTCGAGGAGTTGGATGAGCGCCTCCCCGGATTCGATCAGCATCTCAAGCTGCACGTCACCGGATGCCCCAACAGTTGCGGCCAGCATTGGATTGCCGACATTGGCATCGAGGGCAAAAAGATCAAAGTGAATGACCGTCTGCTCGATGCTTACTACTTCTGTGTGGGCGGTGCGCTGGGTTTGCATCAATCGACAGCCCGCCTGACTGGTTATCGCTGCCTGGCCACGGACGTTCCAGACGCGATTGAGCGCTTGCTTGGACATTACCTGTCAGAGCGCGAGCCCGGCGAGAACCTCAGGCGCTTCTTTGCCCGGCACTCGGATACACAATTGCGCGAGCTACTGGCTGGTGAATTTGTTGCCGCCGTTGCCCGCGATCTGCCACAAAGTCTCGCTCATTCCTCAGGAGGAATCGGTGACTAGCTTATTTCCCATCTTCATCAAGCTCGCTGGCCGGTACGTTCTAGTTGTTGGCGCAGGCAAGGTCGGAGAGCCGAAGATTGCCGGCCTGCTGGAAACAGGGGCGCGTATTCATGTGGTCAGTCTCGACGCGAGTCCGGCGGTGCGCGGTTGGGCGCGCGAGGGAAAGATTGAGCTTGAGCTCCGCCCCTTCATTTCAGACGATCTCGAGGGCGTATTTCTTGCGGTGGTAGCGACCTCCTCTCGAACACTGAATGAGCGCATTTACGACGACGCTCAGCGGCGTGGCATTCTGTGCAATGTCGTCGATGTTCCCGATCTCTGCGATTTCTATTACCCCTCGGTAGTGCGTCGGGGTGATCTGCAGATCGCGGTTTCCACAGCGGGAAACAGTCCATCGCTCGCTCAAAAAATTCGCCTGCAACTCGAAAAGCAATTTGGCCCGGCATATGCAGAGTGGGTGCGTGAATTGGGCGAGACCCGCAAGCTCATCCTGGCTAGCGATCTCGAAAAGGAGCGCAAGCTGGAATTGCTGCACTCGCTCGCGAGCAAAGAAGCGGTAGAAGCGGCTCTGGCCGCACTTCCGGAGTTGGTTGGCAAAGGGGAAGAACGATGACGGGAAAAGTTTATCTGGTGGGCGCGGGCCCGGGGGATCCGGATCTGCTTACGGTAAAAGCGCTTCGTTTGCTGCGCACGGCAGATGCTGTCCTTTATGACGACTTGGTATCACGCGAAATCCTGCGCCTGATTTCACCGGGCGCTCGGCTCCACAACGTGGGCAAGCGCTGCGGCAAGAAAAATATCCAGCAGGAGGAGATCAACTTCCTGATGATCACGCTGGCGGAATCCGGCCAGCAGGTTGTGCGCCTCAAGTCCGGCGATCCCATGATCTTCGGCCGCGCCGGCGAAGAGATCGAATCGCTGCGCCACGCCGGAGTTTCTTACGAGATCGTACCCGGAGTGACCTCCGCGCTCGGAGCGGCCGCGGTCGCGGAAATTCCATTGACTCACCGTCGCATGTCGTCCGCGGTTGTGTTTCTCACCGCGCATCAGGCTTCCGGCAGGGAAACGGCCGAGTGGAGCAGGCTCGTCTCGAGCGGTTCGACCCTGGTCCTCTACATGCCGGGCAAGGATTATGCCTCTTTGAGCGCGAAGCTGCGCTCCGCACAAATGCCCGGCGAAACGCCCTGCGCAGTGATTTCGCGCGCCAGCACTTCGCAGCAGCAAGCCCATCGCACTACTGTCGCTGGGCTTTCCCAAGCGCCTCATCTGGATTCACCGACATTATTGGTTATCGGCGATGTAGTGCGTTTGGCGAACTTGCAGGACATAGGCGTGAACGAAATTCGGGAGTTTTCCTCAGAAGCACGTTCCATGACAGTCGAGGGGGTAATCGCGTGAGCATTCGAACCGCGGCCCACATTGCCGAGGTGCAGGCAGAAGCTGAATCCTGGGCTCCGCAGCAAGTCCTGAAATGGGCCTTCGAGACTTTCGGCAACAACGTCGCCATCTCCTCCGCGTTCGGCGCCGAAGGCATGGTCCTGATCGACATGGCATCGCGAGTACGAAAAGATTTTCGTCTCTTCACCATTGATACGGAATTCCTCTTTCCCGAAACTTATAACCTGATGGACAGGATTGAACAGAAGTACGGGATTAGCATTGAAAAGGTTTATTCCCTGCTCTCGCCTGAAACCCAGGAGTTCACGCATGGCAGCGCGCTCTGGGCACGCGACCCCGATCTCTGCTGCAGGTTGCGCAAGGTAGAGCCGCTTCGCCGCAAGTTGCAGGAGCTAAGCGCGTGGATCACCAGCATCCGGCGCGATCAGACCTCAGCGCGTTCTGCCGCGCATCGCATCGAGTGGGATGCGAAGTTCGGTTTGGTCAAAGTTAACCCGATCGTCGACTGGACTTCGAAGCAGGTGTGGCGCTACATCCACGAACACGACGTCCCCTATAACGAATTGCACAACCAGGCCTATCCCAGTATCGGTTGCACCCATTGTACCCGCGCGGTGAAGCCCGGAGAAGATCCGCGAGCCGGCCGCTGGCCTGGATTTGCCAAAACCGAATGCGGTCTGCACATCATCGAACCTGCAGCACAGGCGACTTAGTGTAGGGGCGGACGCCTCGTCCGCCCCGCGAGCGCAAGCGAGCGTGCACGCGGGTCGTATGCCGACGAAGGTCTGCATCAGCTCTCATGCCGCGCTTCGCGCGCCACCCCGGACGAGACGTCCGGGGCTAGACAAAACAAGCTGATGAGATTCCGTTATCCCGCTTGGCAATAGGCGCTCTGGATCCCTCCCCAATCGCGCGAGGGCTCCACTTTGGGAAAGAACAGGCGATGCAGTCTCTGCACAGACTCCTCTACCTTGGATTCTTCCACCAGGAACGAGATGGTGCGGTCCGATGCGCCCTGGCACATCACTCGCACTTCCATATCCGAAACCGCGCCAAACACCCGGCTGGCGACCTCCGGTTGCCGCCGGATGTTCTCTCCCACCAGGCACACCAGGGCTTTGTGATTCTCCCATTTGACCTCGGCAACTTCCTTCAACTCCGCCGCAATACTCGGCAGTACAGCAGGAGACGCGACCAGCAGAGAAACTCGATGCTGCGAGGTAGCCATCACGTCCACCGGGCAGTCATGCAGATCGAACGCAGCGAACACTGCGCTGAGCAACTCTGAATCCATGCCGCGCGGCAGTACAACTTCCACCGCGGCTACATTCCTCTTCGCGGTAATCGCCCGCACGCGAGGCGCAGTGTCCGGATGAGCCAAAATTTCCGTGCCGCTGCCCTCTAGATTTCGCGAGTTCAAAACGTACACGGGAATGTCTTCCCGCATGGCTGGGGCCAGCGTTGCAGGATGGAGTACCTTCGCTCCAAAGTGCGCCAGCTCAGCGGCTTCATCGAAGCTCATCTTGCGGATGACGCGGGCGTCGCTGCAAAGCTTCGGGTCCGTCGTCATCACGCCGTCGACGTCCGTCCAGATTTCCACGCGCGACGCCTGCAGCGCGGCGCCGATGATGGCGGCCGTGAAGTCTGATCCCCCGCGGCCCAGCGTAGTCGCCACTCCCTCTTCCGTGGACGCGATGAACCCGCCCAATACCGGCACGCAACCGGACTTTAGCAGCGGATCCAGCGTCGCCTGCACTTCCTCATTGGTCAGGTCCCAAAGAGGACTCGCCTGACCGTGCTTGGCGTCGGTGACGATACAGCTGCGCGCATCCACATGCGCCGCTTCGAGGCCTGCTTCGCAAAGTGCTTCCTTGATCAGCTTGCTGGAGAATACTTCCCCGAATCCGAGCAACTCGTCCTGCGATCTCAGATCAACTTTGCGGGCAGCTTCCAGTTTCAGCAGAAGAGACTCCAAGGCCCGGAAGTCGGCTCGCAACTCGCGGTCGAGGGTGCCGTAAGCGGAATCGCCCACCAGGGCATCCGCCAGCCGCTCATGACGCACATAGATGTCGCGCACCGATGCGAGGGCCGCCCCCAGACGTCCGCTGCTGGCCGCACGTCCAGCCTCCAGAAGCTGGTCGGTGACGCGGGCCAGCGCACTGACTACGACCACTGGTTGGGCATCGTCGCGGCTCTGAACGATGGCGATGAGGCGCCGGATCGCTGCGTCGTCCTCTACCGAAGTGCCTCCGAACTTCATCACCACAACCTTGTCGTCTCGATCGAATCTGCTTTGTCGCTCGCTCATGGCATTCGGCTCCATTTCCGGATTTTTGGCGCAAAGAAAAACCCACCGCCAGATCGCTTCTGGCGGTGGGTTCGGGTGATTCTTTATTGAGTGCTTACTTCATCCGATCCCGTCCTCCAGAAGACACGTAATTCGTGTCGACGTAATAATCCCTGTTGTTGTAATTCGCTTGCCGTTCTGGAGGGACAGACTCATAAATCGCTACCAAGCATACTTTCGAAGAGAAGAAAGGCCAAATGCAAAATCCCGATACAAAGCATCGGAATTCCCAATGGCTCAGTGGAGGGGCGCACCCTCGTCTGCCCGGCGGGGCTGAAGCTTCCAAGGGAGGGGCCTTCCTGAGACATGAAAAGTCAAGTCCTCGACCGTGTACTCTCTGCACTAAATCAGAGGCAGAAGCCTGTAATCGCTTAATTCCTAAGCCCATTAGAACCTGAAAGCGGTGTGCAAATAAAAGCTCGTAAGTCATTCATTACGAGCAACATACATTCGTTAGTTAAATCGGTTTAACTCCCCCGCTGTGGCTTCCCATTGTGCGAGGACGCAGAGTTCATGGCCACGCATCAACGTCGTTCTAGCGGTCTGGCTAGCTTCGTGGGAGCTATTCCTGTGCGCGAGCGACCCTTCACCGAAACAGTGTGGAGTGCCGGAGTTCCTATGCGTCGGCCTTGTTCATTTTGGTGGCGAACTGCCGCAGCAACCCCACGAACGCCGTCGATGCTACCGACAACGTGCGGTCGCGACGATAGGCCAGGCCGAGTTCCCGGTACAAATCCGCATCTTCCAGATCAATGAGCTTGACCCGCCCGGCATCGACCTCGTCGCGCGCAAACGATTGGCTGATCAGCGAAACTCCCAGGTCGGCGGCGACGAAACTCTTGATCATGCCGATGCTGGGCAACTCCATCCGCACTTGCAATTCGGTGCCGTAAGGCCGGAACAGCTTGTCGAGAAGCCTCCGGGTATGGCCGGTCTTCGGAAACAGCAGCGGCTGTTTTACGATCTCCGACACGGGAACCACCTTGTACTTGGCCAGCGGATTTTTCGGGCTCACCATCAGCATCAACTTATCCCGGAAGATGGGCTGAATCTTCAGGCTGGGGGATTGGATCGGCAACGTAAGAATCCCAATCTCCACCGAGCCATTCTCCAGCTTTTCGACAATTTTGTAGCTGAAATTCCGGTAGATGCTGATCTGCACCGGAGGATAGCGACGGCAATATTCGCCGAATACTTCCGGCAAAACATAAAGGCAAGTGGCCTCATTCGCACCGACGCGCAAGGTGCCGCGCGGAGTGCCGCTATGATCCGCGACCGCCGTCAGCGATTCATCCCTGAGATTTTTCAGTTTTTCGGCGTATTCGTAGAAAATCTGGCCTGCGGGAGTGAGTTTGACCGTCTTGCCCGAGCGATCGAGCAGGCGATCCCCGTATTCCTGCTCTAGTTGCCGGATTTGCGCGCTCACCGCCGACTGCGAACGAAATACTTTTTCCCCGGCGCGCGAAAAACTCCCCTGCCGCGCCACTTCGAGAAACGTGATGAGCTGATCGAAGTCCATTGTTGAGCGGAATTATAGCGGAGTGCTTGCCCAAGCCGAGTGAATTCGCAAATGCATCCCCGGGGCCCGTGCCCACAATTTTGCATAGCTCCTATTAAAATTCTGGATTGTACTTTCGCTACCCATCCACGCTATTAAAGAGTAGCGAGTTCCGGTTGCTGAGCAGAGGTGTGCGACGCCACGACGCTCAGCGATGCCAGCCCCAAGAACAAATGATTCGAAAGGAACTACGTCCGCTGGACGAAGTCCATGACGACCCGTCTCAATCCGAATGGCTTGCCCCCCGCTCAAGGCCTTTACGACCCCGCGCACGAGCACGATGCCTGCGGGATCGGGTTTGTGGCCAGCATCAACGGAACTAAGAGCCACGACATCATTCGCAAAGGTATTCAGGTTCTTCTGAACCTGGCACACCGCGGCGCCTGCGGTTGCGATCCTGAGACCGGCGATGGCGCCGGCGTGCTCATCCACATCCCGCACAAGTTCCTGGCGCGCGAATGCGAGAAACTGGGCTTCGTATTACCCGAGCCCGGGGCTTACGGGGTAGGCATGACCTTCCTTCCCGTAGAGAAACATCCGCGTCTTCAGTGTGAAGGAATCCTGGAGCGCATCGTCCGCGAAGAGGGGCTGACGGTGTTGGGCTGGCGGGACACGCCGGTCTATGCTTCATCCATTGGCCGCGTGGCGCGCGCCTCGCAGCCTTACATTCAGCAGATTTTTGTGGGGCGCCCCTCGGGCATGGACGAGGATGCTTTCGAACGCAAGTTGTACGTGGTTCGCAAGCGCGCGGAGAACGAAGTACGCGAGTCGGGCATGGAAGACGCGGAAACGTTCTACATCCCGTCGCTCTCCTGCCGCACCATTGTCTACAAAGGCCTGCTGCTGGCTTCCCAGATCACGAAGTTCTACCGCGAACTCGCCGATCCTGACGTGATCAGCGGATTGTGCCTGGTGCACCAGCGCTTTTCCACCAACACGTTTCCGAGTTGGCAGCGCGCCCATCCTTACCGCTACGTTGCCCACAACGGCGAGATCAACACCCTGCGCGGCAATGTGAACTGGATGCATGCGCGCCAGTCTCTGCTGCGATCCCCACTGTTTGGGGACGACATTCAGAAGTTGCATCCCATCATTGCGCCCGACGGCAGCGACTCGGCCAACTTCGATAATGCCGTGGAGTTGCTGATGCAGGCTGGCCGCAGCTTGCCGCATGTCATGGCCATGCTGATCCCCGAAGCCTGGGCCGGCAATCCGCACATGACGCCGGAGAAGCGCGCGTTTTACGAATATCACGCCTGCATCATGGAGCCGTGGGATGGTCCCGCGGCGATCGCATTCACGGATGGACGAGTGATCGGCGCCACCCTCGACCGAAATGGGCTGCGGCCCGGGCGTTACGTGGTCACCGACGACGACCTGGTCATCATGGCGTCAGAAGCTGGCGTCCTCGATGTCGCAGCAGAGCAGGTTAAGAAGAAGGGACGCCTGCAGCCGGGCAAGATGTTCCTGGTGGATACCGTCGAAGGCCGCATCATCTCCGACAAGGAAATCAAGCAGAAGCTCGCAGCGCAGCAGCCCTATGCGCAGTGGCTGGCCGAGAACCAGATCACCATCGATCAACTGCCGGAGCCCGCGCGCATGCATTATCCCGATGCCGAAGCCCTCCTGCTGCGGCAGCGCGCCTTTGGATATAGCGATGAAGACTTGCGGATGATTCTGGCGCCCATGGCCACAAAGGGAGAAGAGCCGGTAGGGTCTATGGGCACCGACACTCCGCTCGCCTGTCTCTCGGACAAGCCGCAATCGCTGTTCAACTACTTCAAGCAACTCTTCGCCCAGGTGACGAACCCTCCCATCGACCCCATTCGGGAAGAGATGGTGATGTCGTTGATCAGCTACATTGGCAGCGAGCGCAACATTCTCGAAGAGGCGCCCGAGAACTGTCACATGCTCAAGCTGGCGCATCCGCTGCTCACCAATCGCGAACTGGAGAAGTTGCGCCGCGTTTCGAACCGCGACTTGCTGGCCACCACCTTGCCCGCGCTGTTCCGCGTCTGCGACGGAGAAGCAGGCCTGAAGCGCGCTCTGGACGAGCTTTGCCAGCGTGCTTCGCTGGCCGTGAAAGCGGGCTATTCGCTGCTGATCCTGTCCGATCGCGGTGTGGACAAGGACTACGCTCCCATTCCATGCCTGCTCGCGCTGGCGGCAGTGCACAATTTGCTGGTGCGGGAGGAAACCCGCACCCAGGTCGCTTTGATCACCGAGTCCGGCGAACCGCGCGAAGTCATGCACTTCGCCCTGCTCAGCGGATACGGCGCCAGTGCGATCAATCCTTATCTCGCACTGGAGAGCGTCGAGAACCTTGCGTGGCGTGGTGAGTTGGGCGAGGGCGTCACCCCCGAGCTTGCGGTGAAGCACTTTCTCAAGGCAGTGAAGAAAGGCCTGCTAAAGACCTTCTCCAAGATGGGCATCTCGACGCTGCAGAGCTATCAGGGAGCGCAGGTGTTCGAAGCCATCGGCCTGAACAAGGACTTGGTGGACGCCTACTTTGCCGGCACGACTTCGCGGCTGGAAGGCATTGGCCTCTCGGTGCTCGCATCCGAAGCGCAGTTGAAGCACGAGTTCGCATTCCGTCCGCTAATCGACTTTGAAACTGAGTTGGCCGTCGGCGGCAACTATCACCAGCGGGTCAACGGCGAATATCACCTGCTCAATCCGGCGACCATCAGCAAACTGCAGCACGCGGTTCGACAGGAGAGCGCCAAAACTTTTCAGGAGTACACCGACCTCATCGACAATCAGAGCGCGAGCCTGTGCACCCTTCGCGGGCTGATGAAGCTGAAGAAGAGCGACCAGCCGGTGCCGCTGGAAGAAGTCGAACCCGCAAAAGAGATTGTCAAGCGCTTTACTACCGGAGCCATGTCGTTTGGCTCCATCAGCAAGGAAGCGCACGAGACGCTGGCCATCGCGATGAATCGCATCGGCGGAAAATCGAACACCGGCGAGGGCGGAGAAGATGAGGAACGGTTTAAGCCCGATGCGAATGGAGATTTGCGCCGCAGTGCAGTCAAGCAAGTTGCCTCCGCGCGTTTCGGTGTGACGGCGAATTATCTCGTGAACGCGGACGAGTTGCAGATCAAGATGGCCCAGGGAGCTAAGCCCGGAGAAGGCGGACAACTGCCGGGCCACAAAGTCGACGAGGTCATCGCTAGGTTGCGTCATTCGATCCCAGGGGTCGGGCTCATTTCGCCGCCGCCGCATCACGATATCTATTCCATCGAGGATCTGGCGCAGCTGATTTACGACTTAAAGAATGTCAACCCCGCGGCACGGATCGCGGTGAAACTGGTGGCTGAAGTCGGAGTCGGTACGGTCGCGGCCGGGGTCGCCAAAGCGCATGCCGATGTGGTGCTGATCAGCGGGGATAGCGGCGGTACTGGCGCTTCACCTCTAAGTTCCATCAAGCACGCCGGAATCCCCTGGGAACTGGGGCTGGCGGAGGCGCAACAGGTCCTGTTGCTGAACGATTTGCGCAGCCGTATCCGCGTGCAGACCGATGGCAAATTACAGACCGGGCGCGATGTGGTGATTGCGGCACTGCTGGGAGCGGAAGAATTTGGTTTCGCGACAACTCCGCTGATCGCCATGGGCTGCATCATGATGCGCAAGTGCCACCTGAATACCTGCTCGGTAGGCATCGCCACGCAGGATCCGGAGCTGCGCAAGCGCTTCACGGGGCAGCCGGAGCACGTGATCAATTTCTTTTTCTTCCTGGCGGAGCAGGTTCGGCAATACATGGCCGAGATGGGATTCCGCACGGTGGACGAGATGGTCGGGCGCGTCGACATGCTCGATGCCAAAGAGGCAATCGATCACTGGAAGGCGAAGGGGCTCGACTTTTCCGCGATTCTCTACAATCCGCCGGTACCCTCGCGCGTGGCGCGGCGGTGCGTCCAGTCGCAGGACCACGGTTTAGACCAGGCTCTGGATCATCGCATCCTCGGACAAGTGAGCGCAGCCCTGGAGACGCTCACGCCGATTGAAGTGAAGTTTCCGGTCCGCAATATTCATCGCACGGTCGGCACCATGCTGAGCGGCGAAGTGGCGCGGCGCTACGGTTCGGCCGGCCTTCCGGTCGATACCATCCGGCTGAAGTTGAATGGCTCGGCTGGACAGAGTCTGGGAGCATTTCTCGCCAAGGGAATCACCCTGACGCTTGAGGGCGAGGCCAACGACTACGTCGGTAAGGGCCTCTCCGGCGGGCGCATCATTGTCTATCCTCCGCGCGCCTCGCGCTTTGCTCCGGAAGAGAACATCATCGTGGGCAATGTTGCCCTGTACGGCGCTACCAGCGGAGAGGTCTTCTTCAACGGTATGGCGGGCGAGCGCTTCGCTGTGCGCAACTCAGGGGCTACCGCGGTGGTCGAGGGGGTGGGCGATCACGGTTGCGAGTACATGACCAACGGCCTGGTGCTGGTGCTCGGCTCTTGCGGGCGCAACTTCGCGGCCGGCATGAGCGGCGGCATCGCGTATGTTTTCGACGAGCGCGGCGATTTCACTGAGGAGCGCTGCAATCTCGACTCTGTCGATCTGGAACCCTTGCTTGACGCGCATGACGTGCAAGTCGTCAAGACATTGATCGTGCGGCACCTCGAATTGACCTGGAGCCCGCGCGCCAAATGGCTTCTCGACAACTGGCATGAGGCGGCCCCGCGCTTCATCAAAGTGTTCCCGCACGAATTCAAGCGCGTGCTGGGCGTGAGCCGCAGCCGGCACGCATACATTCCTGGCGAAGCGGTTGCTGTTCTGGCCGACGCAGAGCAGGTGCAGCATGGGTAAAAACACCGGATTCATGGAATATCCCCGGCAACTGGCGCCGCGCCGTGCGGTGCTCGAACGGGTGAACGACTGGTTCGAGATCTATCAGGACTTCCCAGAGGAGGAGCTTCGCAAGCAAGGCGCCCGCTGCATGGATTGCGGCGTGCCTTTTTGCCAGACGGGATGTCCCGTCAGCAATCTGATTCCGGATTGGAATGATCTGGTCTATCGCGGGCGCTGGAAAGATGCGGTCCGGCAGTTGCACGCCACCAATAATTTTCCCGAATTCACAGGTCGAATTTGTCCTGCGCCCTGCGAAGCTTCGTGCGTGCTCGGCATCAATGCGCCGCCGGTGGCGATCAAGCAGAACGAAAAGAACATCGTCGAGCGCGCATTTCTGGAAGGCTGGATCCGGCCGCAGCCTGCTAAACGGCGCTCCGGAAAAAAGGTCGCAGTCGTAGGCTCGGGTCCGGCGGGACTGGCCGCGGCACAACAGCTCTCCCGCGCGGGACACGAGGTGACGGTCCATGAAAAGGCAGACCGCATCGGTGGCTTGCTGCGGTACGGTATACCCGAGTTCAAGCTGGAGAAACACATCATTGATCGCCGCCTGGAGCAGATGACCGCCGAGGGTGTGAAGTTCGTTACCAACGCTGAGGTCGGCAATAATGTCGCGGTGGAGGACCTGCGCCGTGACTTCGACGCCATCGTTCTTGCGGGTGGATCGGAACAGCCGCGCGACCTGCAGGTTCCTGGTCGCGAGTTGAAGGGAATCCACTTCGCGATGGAATTCCTGCCCCAAGCCAACAAGCGCTGCCTGGGCGATACCATCGATCCCGCGACGGAGATTCTGGCCACCGGCAAGCGTGTGGTGATTATCGGCGGCGGAGATACCGGGGCTGATTGCCTCGGCACCTGTCATCGTCAGAAGCCGCTCTCGGTCCACCAGTTTGAAATCATGCCCAAACCGCCGGATGAGCGCTCCCCGTCAACTCCATGGCCGCTTTGGCCCATGCAGTTGCGAATCGAAGGCGCTCATGAAGAAGGTGGAATCCGCGACTGGAGCATCGCCACAACCCGATTCACCGGTGATGCTGATGGGAATGTAAGACAACTTCATGCTGTGCGCGTCGGCCCTCCCCCGAAATTTGAGCCGATCGCCGCTACGGAATTCACCATGGATGCCGATCTGATCTTGATCGCTATGGGGTTCCTTGGACCTGTGCGTAAAGGGATGATCGAACAGTTGGGAGTTCAACTCGATCATCGCGGCAATGTCGCGAGCGATGAGAACTACATGTCCTCAGTTCCAGGCGTGTTTGCCGCCGGAGACATGCGCCGTGGCCAGTCTCTGGTGGTGTGGGCGATTTCCGAAGGCCGCAAAGCCGCGGCTTGCGTGGATACATATTTGAAGCAGATGAGCGTGCAGCCGCAGGTGGAATCGCTGCGCCTCAACCCGGGCGCTAGCGGTCTCGTGTAGCCGCGTTAACTTCGGCATATAACTCCGGCAGGCGGGACGCGTCTTCTACCGAGTTCCCGAAGCGCGCGGATTCGTATACGGCGGTGAACCGTGCCACTGGTTCCTGCAGCCGCTGGTCGTCGATCTTCCTCAGGAATTCCTGCGGCGTTTGCGACGTACCCTTACGCACCCCTCGCCGCGCCAATGCCCGCGCCATTCGCTGGTACCAGATGGAAGCTGCCTGCTCGGGGGAGCGCTCGGGATGAGCGCTGACCCAGCGTTCATGTACGCCGCGGAGAACTTGTCGCAGATTGGCCAGCAGCAATATCCCGAGTGCGAGTGCGCACGCAACCAAAGCCCATCGTGCAGGAGAATGTTCGACTCGATCCTCGCTTCGGCGCGCCCACCGCAGCATTGCATCGTACTTTTTGAGCGCCCAGTTGCGGGATTCAACGAATGCCGAACGGGAGCCGCTGATCGCAGCCTGGCCCAAAATGAACTGATGCGAGGTGTCGTAACTGACGACCCAGTCCCGCCAGAACGAACTCAGCGCATCCATGTAGAGTGCCAGCCGGCCCCAACCGTGACGGGCACTGCTGAGCGCGCCGGGCGGAGTGGGATCGAACGTCTGCCAGCCATAACCGGGAAAATACGCTTCCACCCAGGAGTGTGCGTTCTTGGCGCGCACAACGTAGCTACCAGTAATGTCGTTAAATTCGTCGCTGTGGAATCCATTGACTACCCGCGACGGAATCCCCAAACTGCGCAGCATGACGGCCATCGCCGAGGCAAAGTATTCGCAGTGGCCCTGCTTGCGCACGAACAGGAAGTTGGCGATTGGATCTGCCTCTTTGGTTTTTGACAGCTGCAGGGTGTATCCAAACCGGCTGCGCAAATAGTTCTCAATCGCAGCAGCTTTGTCGTAATTGTTACTGGCAGCGCCGGCGATTTGGGCGGCCAGTTGCGGCACGCGAGCATCCAGCGCGGGCAGTTGCAAATATTTCGCCGTAATTGCTGCGGGATAGTTGCGACCGGCGGCACGCAATTGCCCCGCGGAGGGCGTCGCAATATCAGACGTTGCTTCATACCGGTTGATGAGTCGCCGCGCGTCAAAATCGTATACGGCTCCGCCAACATCGGCGGCCACCATGCGATACTCTCCGCGTAACGTATGAGCCCACGGCGCCAAAAAGAAGACATTGGTTCCGATGGGCTCCATGAGCACGCGGTAGTGAATCAGGTTTTCCCGGTTGGCTGCTAAGCTCGGACCTTCCACCGGATCGGGGTTGGAGAGGGCGTAAGTATCATCGACGCGGCGAGCCAACAGGAACTGCTCCCGCCGGTTGGTCCACATGTGTCCGTCGAAGTCGGCCAGAGCGATCCCACGCCAGTGCAAGTCGTAACGTCCGGTCCGGTCTCCATCGATCTGGATGTGCATCACCATGGAGTTCGACTGCTGAATCTCGCCAATCTGTCCCAGTTGCACGTGATCGCTGAAGCCGGAGGAAAAGTCCGTGCCGAAGGTATACCCGCCCACGTTCCCGGCGGACAAACGCGGCATGACGAAGAAAAGGGCCGCGCCACAAAGCAGGATCAGCCCCATCAGCACGGGAACGAAGCGCACCAGCGCAAAGGCCAGATGGCGGTGCTCCTGGGGATCTCGCGAATGCCGCGCGTGGATGCTGGCCGTGTGCCCCGAGCGGCGCATCTCCATCAGGACAAAGGTGGCAACTGCCATCAGCATGAACACCGCAAACGAGAACAGGAACGCACTGTCCACGGTCAACACCGCAGCCGCCAGCACCATGAGAAAGGCGAGAATGGCCAGCGTCAGGTGATCGCGTTCCCGCCGCACCGAAAACATGCGCACCACGACTCCGAATAGTGCCAGGTGGATCGTTGCGGGAAGAAAAGCTCGCGAAACCACGAAGTAATCGATGGCGAAAAAGAAGAAATATGCAATAGAGAGCGGAGTCGTCCAGCGCTCGGAGATAACAATTTGGCGGCGCCTGGCCAGCAAGAATCCCCGGAAAGCCAAAGCAGAGCCCGCCAGTAGGACCGAAGGCAGATCCAACCCGCGGGTTCCGGCCAGCGTTGCAAAGCCAGTCAGTACAAGCAAGTACAAGGAAAGCTCGAAGTACTTGTCGATAGCTTTGCGGACCGGGATGATGCCGGATTGTGCTGGTTCGTCAACCATCGTTAAATTCAGAGGCAAGCCTACCCACTAACATTGTTCGTTATCGGCGGCAATAAAGGAAGGGTTGGGGCAAGAATTCTTGCACCGAAAGTCACATGGGTATTGGCGAGGAAAGCGCGGGCGAATCCGGATGCTAGAATAATTCGGTCAGACATCGGTCTCACGCGACGTTCTCCCGCCAACCCCGCCAGGTCCGGAAGGAAGCAACGGTAACGGGCTCTGACGTGTGCAGTGAGTCGCCGGTGTCTGGCTTTTTTCCACAACTAACTATATTTACTGGTCCTTGTCCCTCTCATTACCGGTTTTTACACTCTCTTTACCTCTCTTTTCGCAAGAAAGTCTTTCCCGAGCATCCATAGTAAGTAGGGCGCGGTAACTTTCACCGGCGCCCTGCGAGGAGAAAGATGAACACTCGAAATACCTCCGCCCGGCTCGATCCGCACATCACGATTCGAGTTTCCGGAAAGCTGTTTCAGGGACATCTCGCCTATCTCGACCAGTTGGTCCAATCCGGTGTCGAGTGCCGCTTGTGGCCGCTGTTGAGCCTGGCGCATTTGGAAGAATTGGACCGGGAAGCGCTGTTCTATTTGATCGATGGGGAAAACCGCCGCTTCGGGATCATTTCCTGCCCAAGCTTCATCCGAGAGTGGATGGACAACGAAAGGGAACGCGCCGCAGCATAGCCCGATTTTTGCTCACACATCAGGCCGTTACACGTCTAGAATTCGATCGCCTGAGGAGGTCCCGTGAGAGCTTCGTGGAAAGCAATTGCGTGCATCGTTCTATTCTTTATTACGCTTGCTGGCTCTATGGCCGCTCAAAATGCCAAGGTTGCCTCTGTGCTGGATACGTCGGAGTTCGTTCGCGACTGGGAGATCTCGAAGCAGTTCACTTTGGATGTCGCCAATGCCATGCCGGCCGATCTTTATACCTTCAAGCCCGCGCCTGAGGAGATGAGCTTCGGCGAGCAGATCAACCACATTGCGATTGCCAATGCTTACCGCTTCAATCAGATTACCGGGGTCAAAACGCCTTTCACGATCGATCTGAAAAATCCACCCGCCAGCGACAAGGCAAGTTCTATGAAGCTGCTGGAGCAATCGTTCGACTACGTGCTGCAGGTTCTGCCAAACCTCACCAAAGAGCAGCTGAAGCGGACCTTTCACGTTCCTTCATGGAAGGCCCGCCCTGATCCCGACGGCCGCGCGATGATTCTGAACATGTTCGTCCACACGGCCCACCATCGCGCCCAATGTGAGGTTTATCTGCGGGCCAAAGGCATCAAGCCCCCCGACTACACTTTCTAAACCGCCCGGTGTGCCGTTCGCATCAATGCGTTAGACATTCCGTTCCAGATCGTTCAAAATACTGAGTTTCTCCAATCAGGAGTCCGCATTGAGCAAACCGGTTCGCGCCAAAATCAGTGCGCTTGGCACGTATCTGCCTCCGCGCGTTCTGACCAATTCCGATCTCGAGAAGATGGTCGATACCAGCAACGAATGGATTCTGGAGCGGGTAGGGATTCGGGAACGCCACATTGCGGACAAGGGCGTGGCGGCGAGCGACATGGCGGTGCTGGCAGTGCAGAACCTGTTGGAATCGCATCCTTTGGACCTGCAGGAAGTCGATCTGATCCTCGTAGGGACGGTTACGCCCGACATGATGTATCCGTCCACCGCCTGCCTGGTGCAACACAAGCTGGGTATCAAGAACACCTGGGGATTCGATGTCTCGGCAGGATGCTCCGGCTTCGTTTATGCCCTGAACACCGGGGTAAAGTTCGTGGAGTCGGGACAGTACAAAAAAGTGCTGGTGATCGGGGCGGACAAGAATTCCGCCATGACGGACTACACCGATCGCGCCGTCTGCATTATTTTCGGCGATGGTGCCGGAGCCGTGTTGCTCGAGCCTTCCGAAGATGATGCGGGGGTGATCGATCATGTGGCGCAGGTGGAGGGTGCCGGCGGAAAATTTCTGTACATGCCCGGCGGTGGCAGCCTGAACCCAGCTTCTCACGAGACCGTCGACCAGAAGATGCACTACATTCATCAGGATGGGCAGCAGGTTTTCAAGTATGCCGTCAAGAAGATGGCGGAAATGACCGAGCGCATCCTGGAGAAGAATTATCTCAGCGGCAAAGATGTGGATTGCTTCATTGCACACCAGGCAAACAAGCGCATTATCACCGCCACCGCCGACCGCCTGGGGATGCCGATGGAAAAAGTCGTCATCAATATCGATCGTTTCGGTAATACCACCGCCGGCACGATTCCCATTGCCATGCAAACCGCTCTTCAAGAGAACAAACTGAAGAAAGGTGATCTGCTGCTCATCGCTGCCGTAGGCGCAGGATTCACCTCTGGTGCTTCGTTAATTCGCTGGGCATTCTAGGCACGTCCCGTCGACGTTTTGGTGCGCTGGTTAGACTTTTTCGCGCTGCATCCTTCACAATGTCCACATTCATCTTCAGGGGAACTGATTGAACAAATCGATTCGGGCCAAGATCAGCGCCTTGGGCACCTATGTGCCTCCACGCCTTCTCACGAATGCCGACTTGGAACGCATGGTCGACACCAACAATGATTGGATCCTGACCCGGGTGGGTATTCGCGAACGCCACATCGTGGACCCCGGAGTCGCGACCAGCGATCTGGCCGTCGAGGCCACAAAAAAGGCGCTGCAGCAGCGCGGCCTCACTCCCGCCGACATTGAACTCATCGTGCTGGGTACGGTCACTCCTGACATGCTTTTTCCCTCGACGGCCTGCGTGGTGCAAAACAAGCTGGGCGCGAAGGGGGCATGGGGATTTGATCTCTCGGCTGCGTGCTCTGCTTTCGTTTACTCGTTGCAGGTAGCGGCGCAGTTCATTGCGACGGGAGCGCACAAGCGCGTGCTGGCCATCGGATCTGACGTGATGTCGTCGATCATCGACTATACCGACCGCGCCACCTGCGTCATCTTCGGGGACGGCGCTGGTGCAGCGATGCTCGAACCTGCCGAGAACGATGAGGAAGGATTCATGGATTTCGTTCACGAGGTCGACGGCTCGGGCGGGCAATTCCTCTATATGCCCGGTGGCGGAAGCCTGCACCCCAGCAGCAAAGAAACGGTTGCCAACAAGATGCACTACGTGCACCAGGACGGCCAGCAGGTGTTCAAATTCGCGGTGCGCAAGCAGGCCGAACTCTGCCTCAAGTTGCTCGAGCGCAATGGGCTGAAAGGTTCCGACATCGACGTCTTCATTCCCCACCAGGCAAACCTGAGAATCATCAATGCGACCGCCGATCGGCTCGGCCTTCGCGACGGAAACGTCATCATCAACATCGATCGTTACGGCAACACGACGGCCGCTACCATCCCGCTGGCCATGAACACCGCCATAGAACAAGGCAAGCTGAAGAAGGGAAGCCTGGTGATGCTCGCTTCGGTGGGTGCGGGATTCACGGTTGGAGCCACCTTACTGCGCTGGGCATTCTAATTGCTCTTAGAATCCCTGCGCCGCGTCTGCCTTCAGTGACGTTCGTAACTCCCAACGGTGTAGTTTCAGTGCTACGTTCCTACCCACGCTGGTAATTTGTTCACAATCCTGTGATGTTAGGTTTCGGGGACGCGTACGCCATGATTCGCACATTCTTCTGCTGTCTCGTTGTCACGCTGGTCCCCGGCTTACTGGCCGCTCAGCAGGCCGATCCGCGGGAGAGCAAGTTGCTGGTGCTGGAACGCATGTGGAACGAGGCTCAAGTGCACCGCGACTCCGCTGCCCTCGATGCGCTGGTATCCAGCCGGTTCGTCAACACGGAATGGGACGGCGATCTTAGCGACAAGCAGAAATTTCTGGCCGATATCAAGGATCCTCTTTTCAAGCCTACGCTGGCCAATATCTCAGAAGTCAAAATGAATTTCTTTGGCGATACCGCCGTCATCACCGGCGTGTATCACACCCAGGGAACTTATAAAGGCAAACCGTACGATCACACGGGACGCTTCACCGATACCTGGGTTTTCGACATGGGAAAGTGGCAGTGTGTCGCCAGCCACACCAGCCTCCTGAAAAAGTAAGCGCTCCCGCCATTCTCTGATCCGGTTTATATCCTTATAAAAACTTTTTATGTTCGACATCTGCGTCGTTTGGCGGGTGCGATGATCTAATCGGGCTCAAGCTTCGCCGCTCTGGTCTCTATGGAAAGCACTCTGCCTCCGCGCGCGTGGAAGGTGTTGCTGGCCTTCGCGATTATCTATTTCGTCTGGGGATCCACTTTCCTGGCAATCCGCGTGGGGGTGCGGGAAGTCCCGCCGTTCATGCTTGCGGCCATGCGTTTCCTTGTCGCGGGTGCGGTTCTATGTGCAGGCATGCGCATCAAGGGAACTCCTTCTCCTTCTGCGCGCGAATGGGGCGCAGCGGCGTTCCTGGCAGTTCTGATTTTTGTCTTCGATTACGGGCTGCTGTTCTGGGCGGAGCGCCGGGTGCCCTCGGGCATCGCGGCTGTGATGATGGCTACGATTCCAGTCTTCATGGCGCTTTCAGAAATCTTCATCATGAAAACGCAGCGGCTCACTGCGCGCCTCGCCACGGCCCTCGTGGTCGGGGTTGCCGGGGTGGCGGTGCTGGTGAGTCACTCCGTGACGCTCGGGGATACTCCCATCGACACGGTCGGCGCGTGCGCGCTGATTGCGGCATCCATCAGCTGGTCAGTTGCATCCGCGCTGACGCGGAAACTGCCGCTCCCTGCGGAAAAGGCGATGAGTTCCGGAGCACAAATGCTGGCAGGAGGAGTGTTGCTTACTGTGACCGCAGCGATGCTCGGGGAATTTCGCGGCTTCCACGCGCAGGCTGTGTCGTTGAAGGCTTGGCTGGCGCTCGCTTACTTGATCGTAGCTGGATCTATTATCGGGTTCACGGCCTACGTGTGGCTGATTCATCATGAGTCGCCAACGAAGGTCGGAACCTACGCGTACGTGAACCCAGTAGTGGCCGTGATCGTTGGGTATGTCTTCGGAGGCGAAGCCTTGGGGTTGCGGACGGTGTTGGGCACTTTGTTGGTCTTGGTCAGTGTGGTGGTGATTACTACGGCTAAGAAGGTGCGAGAGGCGGGTACTCAGGCTTTCCGACCCGAGGCTGCTAGCGAACTGAGCGAGTGAAAACTGAGTGGTGGATTCGGTACTGCTCGTCGCAATTGCATTGAGCAGTGAAAATTGAATAGCGCTACTGCCGCTCGCTCTACACGCTCGCTACGCTCGCGGGGCGGACGAGGCGTCCGCCCCTACACAGGCTTGGTCATCTTTTCTGGTTTTACCAACTGATCGAACTCTTCTCCTGTCAGGTATCCCAGCTTCAAGGCGGCTTCGCGCAGGCTTGAGTGATCGACGTGCGCTGTGTGGGCGATCTGGGCGGCCTTGTCGTAGCCGACTTTGGGCGCTAGCGCGGTCACAAGCATCAGGGAGTTCTTTACGTACCACTCCACCTTGACGCGATCGACCTCGATTCCTTTGAGCATGTACTCGACGTAACCGTGGCAGGCGTCGGTGATCAGCGTGACCGAGTGCAGGAAGTTGTAAATGATGACCGGCTTAAAAACATTGAGCTCGAAATTACCTTGCGAACCTGCAAATCCCACGGCCGCGGTCGCCCCATGCACTTGAGCGCAGACCATCGTCATCGCCTCGCACTGTGTCGGATTTACTTTGCCGGGCATGATCGAAGAGCCGGGCTCGTTTTCCGGAATCGAAAGCTCTCCCAACCCGCAGCGTGGGCCGGAGGCCAGCCAGCGGATGTCGTTGGAGATTTTCATGAACGAGGCCGCAAGCGTCTCCATTGCTCCCTGGGCGAATACGATCTCATCGTGGGCCGACAGCGCGGCGAACTTATTGGGATGTGAGCGGAAGGGAAGTCTTGTCAGTTCCGCAATCTTCTTTGCAGCGCGCGCGGCAAATTCCGGATGCGTGTTCAGCCCCGTCCCAACGGCTGTGCCGCCAATCGCGAGATCGTACAAGCCGTCGAGCACTTGTTCCAGACGTTTTGTGTCGCGCTCCAGCAGGCTGGCCCAGCCGCCGAACTCCTGGCCTATCGTCAGCGGTACGGCATCCTGCAGGTGAGTGCGGCCTATCTTCACCACGTTCTCAAACTGTTTGGCCTTGGCGGCGATCGCAGCCCGGACGGTCGCGATGGCGGGAATCAGCGCATTCTTCACGCGCTCCGCAGCGACGATGTGCATGGCGGCGGGAAATGTGTCATTCGACGACTGCGACATGTTCACGTGATCGTTGGGATGAATCGGCTTCTTCGA
>DASVAJ010000003.1:0-11991 GCA_036376415.1 Terriglobales bacterium | reverse complement strand
TTTTTTTACTGGATCGCGTTATCTGTGGACAGCCTCGTCAATGGCCCTCATTTGGCGAACAGTTGGCGAAAGTCCATTTTCGAACTAGAATAGCTGGATGCAGTCTGTTCCTTCCTCCCTGGCTTGGGCGCACCCTCTGGTTGCCGAGTGGTTTGTGTCGCGGTTTGGCACTCCCACTGAGCCGCAGGAGCAGGGATGGCCTCCCATTCTTGCTGGGCGCACTACCCTCATTTCAGCTCCCACGGGGTCAGGGAAAACTCTCGCCGCATTCTTAGCTTGCATTGACCGGCTGGTACGCAAGGCGCTGGCCGGCGAACTTTCTGATCGTACCGAAGTGCTCTATGTTTCTCCGCTGAAGGCGCTGGGGAACGATATCCAGAAGAACCTGGAGATTCCGCTGGGGGAGATTCTTGCTTTGGCGGGCGAGCGCGGGCTGCTGATGCCGGAGATTCGCACTGCGGTGCGCACTGGCGACACGTTGATGCCCGAACGGCGGGCCATGCTGAAGCGGCCTCCGCACATTTTGGTGACGACTCCGGAGTCGCTCTACATCCTGCTGACTGCGGAGAAGAGCCGGGCTATTTTGCGCGATGTAGAAACCGTAATTGTCGACGAGATTCATGCGGTCGCCGATGACAAGCGCGGGGCGCATTTGGCGTTGTCACTCGAAAGGTTGGAGGCGCTGACCTACCGGCCTGCGGTGCGCATTGGACTATCGGCTACGCAGAAGCCGATTGAGGAGGTGGCGCATTTCCTGACCGGGACGGGGCGGCCGGATCCCGTGATTGTGAATGTGGGCCACAAGCGCAAACTCGACCTCGGGATCGAGGTTCCGCCGATGCCGCTGGGCCCCGTCGCTTCCAACGAGCTTTGGGATTCGATTTATGACCGCCTGGCGCAGTTGGTCGCTCAGCATCGGTCGACCCTGGTGTTTACCAATACACGGCGCATGGCGGAGCGCCTGGCGCATCATCTGGGCGAGAGGATCGGAGAAGAGAACGTAGCGGCGCACCACGGAAGCTTATCGCGGAAGCTGAGGCTGGCGGCGGAAAGAAAGCTGAAAGAAGGGCAGGTGCGGGTGCTGGTGGCGACGGCGTCGCTCGAGTTGGGAATCGACGTGGGCTTCGTGGACCTGGTGGTACAGATCAACTCTCCGCGCTCGATTGCCGTCGCTCTGCAGCGCGTGGGGAGATCAGGACACTGGCGCGGAGCGGTGCCGAAGGGACGTTTCTTTGCCACGACTCGCGATGATCTGATGGAATGTGCCGCGCTGGCGCGCGCCATCAAGCTGGGGGATCTCGACCGATTGATCATTCCGGAGGCTCCGCTCGATGTGCTGGCGCAGCAGATCGTGGCGACATGTGCCGCGGCGGGGAATTCAGTGGGATCGCTCTCGGAAGCCCCGCCAGCCGATGGACAGGCGACTCGGGCGGCCGCGCCACAGGTGAGTGCAGATGCGTGCGATGAGGACGCGCTGTTTGCCATGGCCCGCCGGGCTTATCCGTATCGCAACCTGGAACGCAAAACGTTCAACGAAATTCTGGAGATGCTTTCGGAAGGGATTGCGGCTCGGAGAGGGCGGTATGGGGCTTATCTGCATCGCGATCGGGTGAATAACAAATTGCGGGCGCGGCGCGGGGCACGGTTGGCTGCGATCACGAGCGGGGGAGCGATTCCCGACAACTCGCTTTACACGGTGGTTGCCGAGCCCGATCAGGTTGTGGTGGGCACGGTGGATGAAGACTTCGCTGTCGAGAGCAATCGCGGCGATATCATGCTGTTGGGGAATACCTCATGGATGATCCACCGCATTGAGACGAATAATGGGCGCATGCTGGTGCAGGATGCGCATGGAGCGCCTCCCAGCGTGCCGTTCTGGCGGGGCGAGGCTCCGGCGCGGACGCACGAATTATCACTGCACGTGGGAGAGTTGCGGCAGAAAATCAGCGAGATGCTGCCGCACACCTCGCCTGTGGGATTTTCGGCGACCCAGCCGGAGGTCGCAGCGTGCGTTTCCTGGCTGAAAGAAGAATGCGGGCTGGATGATTCTGGCGCTGAACAGGTCATCGAATACATTCTGCAGGGCCGGGCGGTATTGGGCGCCGTCCCCACGCAAGATACTGTCATTGCGGAGAGATTCTTCGATGAAGGCGGCGGGATGCAATTGGTGATTCACGCGCCGTTTGGCGGGCGAATCAACAAGGCCTGGGGACTCTCGCTGCGCAAGCGATTTTGTCGGGGATTCAACTTTGAGCTGCAAGCGGCGGCTACTGACGATGGCTTGAACATCGCTTTGGCGGAGCAACACAGCTTTCCGCTGGGGGATGTATTCCATTTCCTGCAGGCTGATTCGGTGCAGCCGGTTCTGGAGCAGGCGGCGCTGGATTCTCCGATCTTCGGAACGCGCTGGCGGTGGGACGCAAACCGGGCGCTGGCGCTGCTGCGTTTTCAGAATGGCAAGAAAGTTCCGCCGCAAATTCAGCGTATGCGCTCGGATGATTTGCTAGCCTCCGTGTTTCCGGAGGCGGCGGCCTGCTTTGAGAACATCGAGGGTGAGCGGAAGATTCCGGATCATCCTCTGGTGAATGAAGTGATGAAAGATGTGCTCAGCGAGGCCATGGATTTGGAAGGGCTCAAGCGTGCGCTGCGGGGAATGGCGTCGGGGGAGATCCGGGTAATCGCCGTCGACACTCCGGTGCCATCGCAGTTTTCGCACGAGATATTGAACGCCAATCCGTACGCGTATTTGGATGACGCGCCTTTGGAAGAGCGCCGGGCACGGGCGGTGGAGATGCGGCGGGTGTTGCCCGAGTCGGTGCTCGAGGAAGTGGGAAGGCTCGATCCCGGGGCCATTGCGCAGGTTCGGGATGAGGCCTGGCCGGATGTGCGCGATGCTGATGAGTTGCACGACGTGCTGCATACGCTGCTGGCGTTGCCGGAGAGTGGGTGGGGAGAGCCAGCCGCCATCCTGCCGAGCGATCATCGGCAGGATTTTGCCGAACTCAACGAGATTGCTAGAGCGATGCAAAACCGTTCAGCTTCGCTGAACCGGACAGCCGATGGCGGCTGTCCCGACATCGATCGTGCATGGGACGGTTACTTCGAGCGATTAAGGAATGAAGGCAGGGCGTCGACTGCTGTGGTGGAGGGACGTCGCTATTGGGTGCCGGCGGAGAAGGCTCGGAGCTTCACCGCTTTGTTCCCTGCCGCGGTGTTTGATCAGAAATTGGCCGACGTGGAATCCGGGGATGTTTCTCGCGATGATGCTTTGTTTTCGCTGGTGAGTGGGTGGATGTCGCACATTGGGCCTACTTCCGCTTCGCAGCTTGGGGAACTATTGGGGTTGAGCGCTTCCGATATTGAAAAGGCCTTGTTGCGGATGGAGGCCGCCGGGACAGTTCTGCGTGGGAAATTTACTTCGGATGTGCCCGCTCGCGCGGCGGCAGTCGAGCTTCGCTCGACCGGACGGCCGATGGCGGCCGTCCCTACCCAAGCAGAGCCGATGGCGGCCGTCCCTACACAAGCAGAGCCGGTGGCTGCTGTCCCTACACAGGCTGACACTGAGTGGTGCGAGCGTAGGCTGCTGGCGCGGATTCACCGGCTGACGGTGGGAATGCTGCGGAAGCAGATCGAGCCGGTGACGGCAGCACAGTTCATGCGCTGGCTGATGCGCTGGCAGCATGTCGCACCCGGGTCGCAGGTGTCCGGCGAGCGGGGTGTGCTGGAGGTCGTGCAGCAACTGCAAGGATTCGAAATCCCCGCGAACGCGTGGGAACGGCAAATCCTGGCGCGGCGCGTGACGGATTACGATCCAAAGTGGCTGGATCAGCTTTGCCTGACCGGGGCAGTGGGATGGGGCAGGTTGTCGCCGCATCCGGCAACTCTGGATTCGGCGATCATTCCCACCGACGGGATCAAGCCGACACGGCAGCGCCGGGTGATTCCTACCAGCGTGGCTCCCATCACTTTTTTTGTCAGGGAAGACGCCGATTGGATGGCTCTATCGAAAAATCCTCATTTCACCGAGAGCAGGAGAGAAGTCGGGCACGACGATCTGGAAGAAGTGAAGAGCGGGCTGAGTCATGGGGCGCAACTGGTACTTGAGTTTCTGCGGCAGCGTGGAGCATCTTTCTTTGCCGACATTGTGCGCGGCACAGGGAAGTTGAAGGCCGAAATAGAGACCGCACTGTGGGAACTGGTTGCGGCAGGAGTGGTGACAGCGGACGGGTTCGATAATCTTCGGTCACTGATTGATCCAAAAAGGAGAGCGGGGCAGGGAATGGGCAAGATGACGCGTCCGCGCCATAATGCGGGGAGATGGGCGCTGCTGCGGGCCGATGTGGGGATCGAGCGGCCGCGCGCGTTGGAGGCAGCCTGTTGGATGCTCCTGCGCCGCTATGGCATCGTCATTCGTGATGTGCTGGCACGAGAGTCGAACTTGCCCTCCTGGCGGGAGCTGCTGATGGCGTTTCGGCGTCTGGAGGATCGAGGCGAGATCCGCGGCGGGCGATTTGTGGACGGGTTCCTGGGTGAGCAATTCGCTCTGCCCATTGCTGTCGAATCGGTTCGGGCGATGAGGAGTTTGCCTCTGAGCGGTGAGACCCTAACTCTGTCATCAGCAGATCCGCTCAATCTGGTGGGGATTTTGGTGCCCGGCGAGAAGATACCGGCAATTTCGGGCAAGAGTGTGAGCTATCGCGATGGCGTGGCGATTGACCCGGAAGTGACGTTGACGTCAGTTCCAGAGGTCGCGGCCGGGTAGGTGCACGCAAAAAAGCAAAAAAGTCAGAAGCTCGATGAGGGGGTCCCCCGAGCTTCCGACTTTGGCGAAGTCAGCCAGAACTGCTTAAAAGCGCTTCCCCCATCGCTTTGCCAACTACGCTCGCTAACTAAATAAGCATTCGGTGTTCCAAACCGAAACCGCCATCCCACATTGAATATTGCAGATGTAAGATGCTCATAATGGTAGGCTTATAGAGATCGCCCAGCTCGCGACGGCCCCGGTTTTAGATGCTCGGGCACGGCCGAGCTATCCGATTGGATAGGGCAGCTATCCGTTCGGATATTAGAAATGATTGTAAAGCGTCATGCATTTCCCACTGCTCTGTGGTAAGAAATTCAGCACAGTCCGGAGACCTTGATTGCGGCCTAGACTCGCGGTTACAGCAGGACCCGCCAAAGATACCGTCATTCCGCTGACCCAGGATGAAGCCAGCATTGGCCGCGACCCCAATAACGTGGTGGCGATCTCGGATCCGTCGGTTTCGCGGAAACATTGTCTGCTGCGCCGGGAAACTGACGGGCGTTTTCAGATCTTTGATTTGGAGAGCCGCAATGGCACGGTTGTGAATGGCGCAAGCGTGAAAGAGCAGTGGCTGCGGCATGGTGATGAGATCGCAACCGGCGACTCGGTGTTCGTGTTCCTAATCGAGGAAGATGACCGCGTTCTTCCGGCGAGCCGGGTAGAATTTGACGACCGCAAGCCAACGGCGGAAACCAGGGTCATCAATCCCAAAGACGTTGTTTATTTGCAGCCTGACCGCCTGCTGCGCGAATTGCCTTCCAGCTCACCGCTGGCGCGGAATCTTAGCGCACTCCTGAAAATCAGCCGAGTGGTGCATGCGATTCGCGATCTGGAAGAACTGCAAGCGCAATTGCTCGACCTGATTTTTGAAGTAGTGCCCGCCGGGCGTGGGGCAATCCTGCTGGGGGATGGAGCGAACTCGGAGTTCAGCTCTTTGTATGCGCGCACCCGGCAGGCAGGGCAGCATCAATTGGTGCGCGTGAGCCGAACCGTCGCGCACCATGTACTGAATGAGAATGTCGCCATTTTGGGAGTGGACATAGCCGCCAGCGATGCCCTGCGTGACGTAGAAAGCCTGGCGGTTTCCGAAGTGCGATCGCTGCTGTGCGTTCCGCTCAGCGTCTTCGATCGGACGATCGGGTGTATTTACCTGGACAGCACCACGAGTGTGAACCGGTTTCATGAGGATCACCTGCAGTTGATGGCTGCCATCGCGGGGATCTCGGCGGTAGCGCTCGATAACGCGCGCCGGTCGCAGTGGCTGGAGCAGGAAAATCAGAGGCTCTCGTTGGAGATCCGGCAGGAACAAAATCTGGTCGGAGAAAGCGCCAAGGTGAAAGAGATTTTTCAGTTTCTGGCGCGGGTTGGGCCGACTGATTCTACGGTATTGATTGAAGGCGAGAGTGGTACGGGAAAGGAATTAGCTGCGCGAGCGCTGCATCGTAACAGTCACCGCAGCCAGAAGCCGTTCGTAGCGATCAACTGCGCGGCCATTCCCGAGACGCTGCTGGAATCGGAGTTGTTCGGGCATGAGCGCGGGGCATTTACGGGAGCGGCAACGCAGAAAAAAGGGAAGCTGGAAGTTGCGGAAGGCGGCGTGGTTTTTCTGGACGAGATAGGAGAGCTAGCGCCGGCGCTGCAGGTGAAGTTACTGCGCGTTCTGCAGGAGCGTGAGTTCGAGCGGGTTGGGGGGACGCATCCCATCAAAATCGATGTGCGCGTCATCGCCGCAACCAATCGCGACCTGGATGAAGCTGTCCGGAAGAAGGAATTCCGGCAGGATTTTTATTACCGGCTGGCGGTAGTGAAACTGACCATGCCTCCGCTGCGAGAGCATCGAGAGGATATTCCGATGCTGACGCGACATTTTATCCAGAAGAATGCGAAGCGCTGCAAGGTCAAGGCCAAGCCTGTATCGCGGGAAGCCATGGCGGCGCTGGTGAGTTATGACTGGCCGGGAAATGTGCGCGAGCTGGAGAATGCGATTGAGAGAGCGCTGGTGATGGGCTCTTCCGATACCATTTTGCTCGAGGACTTGCCGGAATCGCTGGTCGAGCAGCAACCGCTCAGCGGGATATCCGAAGGCCGCTATCACGCAGGTGTAAAGGAACTCAAGAAAAGTTTGATCATGAACGCCGTCGAGCAAACGCGCGGGAATTACATCGAGGCGGCGGCAGTTCTCGGGGTGCACCCTAATTACCTGCATCGCTTGATCCGGAATCTTGGCTTAAAAGACGATTTGAATCGCGTGGTGCGAGGGTCGGGGAAGATTTCGGGCGGAGCGGCGTAGCGGCTGCACGACGCTCAGGGCAGTGACATTTGCAGCAGCCGAGCGGGATCGAGATAAACGCCCTGCCAGCGGACGCGGACGTCGAGATGAGGACCTGTCGCACGGCCGCTTCCTCCGCTTAGACCGATCTCCTGTCCACGTTTTACCGCTTCTCCTTCTTTCGTTTCCAGTTGTGAAAGGTGGAGATACATGGTCAGCAGGCCTTGGCCGTGGTCGATGACCACAAAATTGCCTTCGTAGTAGAGGAAGCGGGCGAGGAGAACAGTTCCGTCGTTCATCGCTTTGACCGGAGTTCCAGTGTGAACGCGATAATCAAGGCCGTAATGCGGCCTTTGTGCAACTCCGTTGAAAATGCGCTGCGAGCCATAGACGTCGGAAGTGGACGCATCCACCGGGGGAGCGAAGTTGCCGTCCCATTCGCGCTCTGGCGTGACCTGGTTGAGGTGCTCTTCCTTGATCTTGTTGGAATCGGCAATCTGCTTGACTTGTTCGGGATCGGGCTCAGTGAACTTTCTGTCGACAGCGAGTTGAACCTTGATCTTGGGATAATTCGCGGGCCCCACTGCGAACGTGCGCGCAAGGGTGATGAGCGCCTTTGCTGGGGTCGTTCCCGTCAGTTCGAGTTTGTACTTACCGGGTTTGATGTCGAACCCCACTCCTGCCAGCGCGAACCAGGTCTTGTTGGAAGGCTGGTAGCTGAAGGTGAGTGGATGTCCAAACCAGCTTCCGGAGAGCGATTCGAGCCGCGATGGGCATTTCACTCTGAAGAGAACTGGAGCACCATTTACCAGCTTCGGCGGTTGGGCCTGGACTGTCCAGGACGCAGCGAAGACCGGTAAGTTGAGAAAGCAAACCAAAGCGGCCAGCGGCATTCGTGATCGAGGCCGCTTCGCTTCGTTTCGGCGGGACAGCCCAAGGAACTGTCTCCACGTGAGCATAGACTTCATTTAATCAGCGTAGCATTTTTCCGGATTGTGGCAGCTATAATGCCCCGACATGCGCATCCGAGTGCTTACGGGGCTGGCGACCTGTCTTGCCTTTGCTTTTTCGCCACTGATGGCAAGCAACGGCGGAGGGCGCTCCGATCGCGTTCTCGTGCTCAAGAAAGAACGAGTTCTTCAGTTATTGAGCCACGGAAAGGTGATGAAAACTTACAAAATTGCGCTGGGCGGAGATCCTGTCGGGGCTAAGTCGCAACTGGGGGATCACAGAACTCCGGAAGGACTATACGTTCTGGATACCCGAAATGCACATAGTCAATTCTACAAGTCGATTCACATTTCTTATCCGAACACACAGGATCGCGCACGGGCTCGGAAACGTGGTGTTTCGCCCGGAGGAGATGTATTTGTGCACGGCTTACCAAACGGATATGGATTTCTGGGAGCATCGCACCGGTTGAAGGACTGGACGGATGGCTGCATTGCGGTCACCGATCAAGAGATGGATGAAATATGGAACGCAGTGGCTGACGGTACGCCGATTGAGATTCGCCCGTAACTCGGAAGAGTCAGATGACGCTGTTAGGAACATCACAACATAGAGCCGATGCAAATTCCGAAGCAGGCGCGCACCGTCCCGAACTCGTTCGCGGTCTGAACGTGTGGCATGCCACGTCGATCGTCGCGGGAACCATTATCGGGAGCGGTATTTTTCTAGTGCCGGCAGAGATGATGCAGGCCGTAGGTTCGGCGGGGCTGGTTTATCTGGCCTGGATTGTCGGCGGTCTGCTTTCGTTTTTCGGAGCCCTTACCTATGCCGAGTTGGGTGCGGTTCGTCCATATTCGGGTGGGGAATATGTCTACGTGCGGGACGCTTATGGACCCCTCTGGGGATTTCTTTATGGCTGGACCTGGTTTCTCATTGCGAAGCCGGCGTCTATCGCGAGCGTGACAGCGGGCCTGGTGCGTGTGCTGGGCACCTTTGCTGCTTTCAGCTTCCTGCCGCAGACGCTTGTGGCGTGGCACTTCACCCCTGGACGGGTGCTGGTCATCAATTACGGACATCTGGCCGCAATTGCGGCTACCGTCTTCATCACGGCATTGAATTACATAGGGGTGCGGAAAGCAGGGAATTTTCAATTTGCCTTCACGGTGTTGAAGGTTGGCATGATTGTGGGAATTGCGATCATCGCGTTCACAGCATCATCCGGGTCGTGGAGCAACTTCGGCAGCAGCTTTGCCGGAGCCAAAGGCGGGATGGTGGGATTTATGGCCGCCCTAGTGGCGGCGCTCTGGGCTTACGACGGCTGGAATGATCTCAACATGGTGAGCGAGGAGATTGAGAGACCGGAGCGAACCATTCCTATTGCCCTGATCGCCGGCGTGGGTTTAGTGGCGGTGCTGTACATCGGGATGAACGCAGGAATTCAGCGGGCGCTTCCGGCAAGCATCATCGCAAACTCGGCAGTTCCGGCTTCCACTGCCAGTGAAGCTGCGCTGGGGCGCATCGGAATTTCGCTCGTCTCAATTGGCATGATCATCTCGATGCTTGCTGGCCTGAATGGAACCATTATGAGCGGAGGGCGCGTGCCGTTCGCCGTCGCTCGCGATGGATATCTATTCAAGGCTTTGGGAGAGGTACACCCGCGATTTCACACTCCTGCCCTGGCCCTCGTGATCCAGGGAGTTCTTGCGACTGTGCTGGTGCTGGTGGGCGGGGCCTTCCGAGAACTGTTTTCACTCGCGATATTTGCGGAGTGGCTCTTTTACATGGTGGCGGCGAGTACCATCTTTGTGTTCCGCAAAAGAGAACCGGGCGTGCACCGCCCGTATCGAACGGCAGGTTATCCTGTCGTACCGGTGTTATTTATTGCAACCGCGGCCGTTTTGCTTTGCTACACCTTTGTAAGCAACTTGCGGGATTCAGTCGGGGGCGTGATCGTGATTCTGCTGGGCATTCCCGTTTACCTGTGGTTTGCGCGGCGCAGATCAGCGACGCTGGACTAGTTGCGATTGGCGTGTTCGATGGAGCAGGCAAAAGGGTTCATGGCGCGAAGATATTGCTGAAATTGCTGTTGCTGCTCGGTAGTCAGCCCCATGAACTCAATGCCCATGCCGACTTGCGGATCGCAGCTGCGAACAAAGGTACGGGTGATCAGCTTCTGTGCTCCACAGAACCACTCTGCGGTGAGAGCAGTCCCAATCTGAAAGGGTGACAGCGTCTCTACATAACATCCCCTTGCGCTGACGTCGGTGGCGTTGACGCGCAGCGGGAGGCGGGATCGATCGGTACGCAGCGTGATACCCAACGAAATTTTGTGCCGCTCCCACCTTCTTTGGCCCTTCCCAGTTACGGGCATTTGACCGGGCGTGTGTGGAAGTAATGTAGCCCACGGGCACTCCTGCTCTTTGAGCAACTGCACGCCTACTTTGATCTTCTGCGCCGAGCGGGTATTGGTCAGCCAGACTATCTTGCAGCGGGCCTTCTTGTCGCCGTTCTGAACGGCGATGGTGTCGCCAATCTTGAGGTCACGCTCAATATCGGAGAGCAGGGCACCTCCCTGGCTGATGTTTCGAGCGCGAGCATGCTGAGAAAACGGACGACCGTCGGCGCCCATGCCCCACACGCGTAGGTCAAGGTCCACGGGCACTCGGGGAGGTGGCGGCGTCGGCGGAATGGGGGCAGAAATCCCAGTCATTGAAAAAAGCTCCGGACGGCCCATGATACCCGGTAGTGAGCCCACCCATACGGTTACGGAAGTGCCGCAGGGGGCGTGTCGCCAAGCCTGGAAAACAGACATAACAAGCCATGTCTCTACGGGTCGGGAAATCCCTTTCAATGGTGCTGTTTCAACCTCAGGCCAAATGGGGATTTGGCGGTATCCCTTTTCCTTGATGACTGGGCGAGTATGACTCCGTGTGTATTTACTTCATCTGGAGGATGGCATGAAATCATTTTTATTGGGATTGGGGATCGGCACGGCGGTGGGACTGCTGGTTGCCCCTCAGGAGGGCGGCAAAACGCGCGTGGAGTGGGGCCAAAAGCTGCGCGATTATTTTCAGGACCCTACCCAGAGGAATCTGGAGCAGACCCGGGCCGAGGTCGAGATAGAGAGCGAAGAAGTAGCGGAAGTGCTCAACACCGCAAAGCGCGATGACTTAATGAGCGTGCCCGGGATCGGGAAGGCGACCGCAAAGCGCATTATCCGGCATCGCCCGTACGAGTCGGAAGAGGAGATCCTGCAGGAGGGCGTGCTTCCGGAGAAGACGTTGGAAAGGGTCAGAGAAGAGTTACTGGAGAAAGGAGAAGAGAAGGCTTCTTAGGATTTGGTGGACCTGGTCGGGATCGAACCGACGACCTCTTCCATGCCATGGAAGCGCGCTCCCAGCTGCGCCACAGGCCCACGCGGGACTATCCTATTTTCATGGACCGGGAGCAATTCGTCAACGAAGCGCGCACCTCGCCGACCGCCCAGCACTCCACCGCAAAGCAACCATGTCCGCAAAGCACGCATCGTGCAGCAGATATGCCTCAAAAGTGTGCTCTTCTGGCTGCAATTCTGGCCTGCCTCGGTCTCACTGTGCTTCTTCCTTCTTCTCTGCACGCGCAGCCCGCCGCGACGCCGGCGCCGACCTCCACCGTCTCGACCATCATGCGCCCGGCGCTCTCGCAGGTCGCGCAAACCGTCAATTCTCTGAACATCCGCAAGTGGAAGGCCCCGAACCCAGTCCGTGAGGAGACGACAAGCAACGTCGCCGCCATCCAGCGCGACCTCAACGGCACGCTGGCCACGCTGCTGCAGCAGGCGGACGCCGCCCCCACTTCGGTTCCGGCTGCCTTCGCGGTCTACCGCAACGTGGCAGCGCTATATGACACGCTGCTCCGCGTCGTGCAAACAGCCGAACTGGCCGCCCCGGATAATGAGATCAATCAGCTCGAGGCCACCCTCAAAACC
>DASVAJ010000065.1:0-21341 GCA_036376415.1 Terriglobales bacterium | reverse complement strand
CACGAAGGCTGCAACTGCCGCTGCGTGATGTGCGACATCTGGAAGATTCACGATCCGCAAGAACTTCCTTTCGCAGTGCTCCAGCGGCAGCTCGACTCGTTCGACAAAGTCGGCGTGAAATGGGTTGCGCTGACCGGCGGCGAACCGCAGAGGCACAGCCATTTCGCCGAGTTCACCACCGCCCTGCGCGCTCGTGGAATTCGCGTAACCATGCTCACCGCAGGGGTTCTGCTGGAAGCGGACGCGCAACTTGTCGCTACCGCTGTCGATGACCTTATCGTTTCGCTGGACGGTCCGCCTGAGGTGCACGATCGTATTCGACGCATTCCCAAGGCTTTCGCCAGGCTCGAAGCAGGCATTCGCGCCGTAAAGGCGATTCGGCCCAGCATGCGCATCGGGGCGCGTTGCACCGTGCAGCGCGCGAATCACGATGCCCTCTGCCGCACCGTGGAATGCGCAAAGCAGATGGGGCTGGATTCAATCTCCTTCCTGGCGGCAGACGTAAGTTCAGAAGCTTTTAATCGTCCCACCCTTTGGACAACCGCAAGGCAAAAGGCTGTGGCCCTGGATGAAGGGCAGGCGAAGCGCCTGCAAGCGGAAATCGAACGCTTAGTTGCCGCGCACAGCAGCGGCGGGTTCGTGGCGGAGAGTCCCGACAAGTTGCGGCGGATCCTCCGCCATTTCCGCGCGTATCTTGGCGAGGCGGCAGCGATTGCTCCGCGGTGCAATGCACCCTGGGTATCAGCCGTGATCGAAGCCAGCGGAGACGTGCGCCCCTGCTTTTTCCATCCTCCGCTCGGCAGCATCCGCGAGCACACATTGTCGGACGTCATCAACAGTTCAGAAGGGCTTCGCTTCCGCTCAGAGCTGGACGTCGCCAGCAACCGCACATGCCAACGCTGCGTGTGCTCCCTCTACCTGTCGCGAGAAGCTGCGCGGGCGAAAGACTTCTTACCCCTTTCACCCAACAATCAACCAGATGCCGCTGTCGGTTCACAAATGGATGTCAAAGGAAGAGAACTATGAATTGCATTCTCAGGAAGCACGTTGCCGAGCGTTTTTTCTTGTTGTTGGTGTTTTGCGCCTCCGCGTTCGGCGCGAATCCGCCCGCTGCTGGACTATCGCCCTCCATGGCGGTCTCCCCCGCTGATCTGGGGGTAGCGTTTGTTCCCGGGTCTACCTCGCAGATTCTTGTCCAGAAGAACGGCAAGACATACATCGTCGACGTCGCGACGCACAGTATTCATGAGGCGGAGAGCACGCCTGCAGCTGATCCAGCGACCAGCAGTTCGTCGAAGGCCAATGCGCAGCAACAACAGCCGACGCCGGCGCAGGCCGATGCCAACGCCAATCCAGGCGTCTACGAAGCGGGCGATGATCTCGTGTTCAGTGTTCCCACCGGACGCCGCCTCGACCGTCACGGTTTTTACATCAACTTCACGCATCGTTTCCCCTACTCGACCGCGTTCAAGGGGCAAGCGCGCGGAGCAATCCTTGACGGCCTTGACGATGTCGCCGTGCCGTCGTTCGGTTTTCGTTATGGCTTAACATCGAAGTTCTCGATCGCAGCCTATCGTTCTCCGAGCCTGTTGGGACGTCCCATTGAACTGATGGCTGCCTACAACCTGCTGGACGAACATGACGGGCAGCCCTTCAATGCCGCGGTTCGTTTTTCGATTGACGGACAGAACGACTTCCAACGCAATTTTACGGAGAATTTCGAACTGGTTGTGTCCAAGAGCATCACTCACCGCGCTCAGATTTACGCAGTGCCGACCATCTCTATCCATAATCGTCCATTGGTAGGTAGTCTGACCGCAGTAACTGACCCCCCGCCATACCAGCCTTGTTCCGCGGCGCAGGCGGGGGGAATTCTTCCGCCGGTTAGCGCCCGTCCTTGCGCGAACACATTCTCGCTCGGGGTTGCGGCGGCGGTGGATGTGCGTCCAACAGTGGCGCTGGTTGCAGAGGCTATTCCGACGCTAGTTAACGGCCCGGAGCTGGGTATTCATCGGCCGGCGTACGCTTTTGGAATTCAGAAGAAGATTTGGCGTCACGCATTTACCTTTGGATTTACCAACAGCCCTGGCACTGATGTCTCGCAACGCGCTGGCACGCGAGCCACCTACCTGAACGATCCCACGGCCGACAAGCCCTCGGGGATGTTTCTGGGTTTCGATCTGAGCCGTCAAACGCATTAATCAAACCGGGCGGACAATGCGCCTCTGAAGCCTATGGACGAGAGCGTCGAAGATCATCGCTATGGCTTTAACTCCAATTTCTTCGCTCGCATTGCGCTGTTCAGTGGCGCCGGCATCTATCTCTACTTCAATCTGTTCATTTGGCCGCGAACCCCAATTCTCCTCAGCGGAGACCAGCTGTTCTTCTGGATGAACGGTCAGAGAATCCTGCATGGCGAGCTGCCTTACCGCGACTTCTTCCAGTTCACGCCGCCAGGGGCCGACTTGGTGTATTTTGCGGCATTCAAGGCCTTCGCGCCGCGGATTTGGATCCTAAATCTTCTGGTGCTGCTGTTAGGCGTAGCGCTTTGTGGGGTGTGCTTCGAGATTGCTCGCCGGGTGATGCGCGTCTCCTCGGCCCTGTTGGCTGCGCTGCTGTTTCTAACCTTGATCTACTCACTGCTCCTGAACGCTACCCACCATTGGTTCAGCATGCTGGCCGTCATGATCGCGATCATGGTCATGCGGGGCACCACCAACCGGAGGCTTGCCTTTGCCGGCGCACTTCTTGGCATGGCTTCGTTCTTCACGCAAACTCATGCCGTCGTCGCCCTGCTGGCAACACTTGTGCTGCTGCGCTATCGGCGCACACAGCCCGACCAGACGTTCGGCAAAGCGGCGGCCCTGCGCGGCCTGCGCTTTTGCGCTCACATGGTTGGCGCTGAATGCTTATTTCATCGCGCGAGTCGGGATCGAGCGCATCCTTTACTGCCAGATCTACTACGTGTTCAAAGCCATGGTCCATCGGCCGGAAACGCGATTGCTGGGCATGCCCGAGTTGCGGTCATTTGCCGATCGCACGCCGGCAATGCTCCTCTACCAGTACATGCAATACGTTTTCGTATACGCAGCATTGCCATTCACCTATGCGGTGTGCCTGCATCGATGCCGGCGCAATTCACCCACCCGGCCCATCTGCTGGGACGTTACTCTCATCGCGCTGATTGGCTCGGCGCTTTTGGCCGAGCTCGCCTTCAGTCTGAACTGGCTGCGACTCTATGCCGTTTCCATGCCCGGGATCGTGCTATGCGTGTACTTGGTCCAGTCCTCGAAGATGCGCCGTGTCTTCAGTGCGGCTTTGGCGGGCGGGGTGGCATTCCTCGCGATGCAACACGTATTCTCAGCACAGCAGCACCACTACGTTGCCGCCGAGCTTCCCGCCGGACGTTGTGCCATGGAACCCGCTGAGTTTGAGAAGTTAAGCTGGCTCATGCAACGGACCCGCGCGGGCGAGTTCCTGTTTGCTGCGAATTGGCCGGGCGTTTACATTCCCCTGGACTTGCGGAATCCCGTCTTTCTCGATACCGCCGCTACCCTTCTCAATCCGCGATGGGATGAAGCCGCCGTTCAACAACTCAAGGCCAGGCAGGTCCGGTATGTTCTCTGGGCAGGACGCTTCGAAATGATGAACGGAACCGCTCAGGCCCACATCGAGCCACTCCGCTCCTATATTCATGAAAGCTATCGTGAAGTGCGGGTCTTCCCTGATGGCGAGCAGCTGTGGGAAAAGAAATAAACATCCACTGCTTGAAATCCGGATGGCATTGCGAGTTGAGTTCTAACCCGAACCGACTAGCTCTTTCACCCCCGCACGCGGCACGAACTTGTAACCGGTTCCGTAAACCGTTTGAAACAGCGTGGGTGAGGCGGGATTCTCCTCCAGCTTTTGCCGCAGGTGCGCAATGTAGTTGTCCACCGTCCGTCCGTTGACCCGCCGGCGCTCCGGCCAGACCGCGCGAATCAACTCTTCGCGGGAGAACACGTATTCCGGGTGGTCGACAAAGAACTTCAATAAGCGAAACTCTAGCGAAGTGGCAGTGACCCGTTGGCCCGAGCGGCGGATCTCCATACGATCGAAATCAACCACTATCTCGCCCAGCATTACCGCCCCTTTCTTCTCCATGAGGAGCGAATAGAACATACTTGGCGGCTTCAGATTGTCAGCGAAGCGTCAAATCGTCGTCATGTTTTTTCGATTCCCCATGGCTTTCCACGGGAGCAGTCCTGATCCAGAATTCCGTCAGAAAGTGACAGCTTCTTGACCTGTCCTTGACATCTCCCAAGGTACGCCGACGTAGCGTTACTGCTGAGAAGGCATCCTTCTTGTCTTCTGTTTGCGCCTGGGGCACTTGCTTCATTGCGTGCTATCGAACGAACACCAGGAGGAAGTTATGAAAGTCGAAGCTCGAGGATCCGCCGGTTGGTATGCGGCCGCCTTTGCCAGTGTTCTTGCAGTCCTCATCGCCGCATTGCCCCAATCGGCGGTGGCGATGTCCGGCGCCATCACCACGATCTCTTCCACCGTTCCCGCCAACGGCGACGTGAATCCCTATGGAGTATTCCGCATTCCCCGCACCATTGGAAAACTAGTGCGCGGCAATATTCTGGTCAGTAATTTCAACAACGGCGCGAACCTGCAGGGTACCGGGACGACGCTCGTACAGATTTCCCCCACTGGGGAATTCAGCCAGTTCGCGCAAATCGACGCCAGCCATCTCCCGGGACCTTGTCCCGGCGGGGTGGGCCTGACCACCGCGCTGGTGGTCCTGCGCAGCGGATGGGTGATCGTGGGCAGCCTGCCAACTTCCGACGGCACGGCTGCGACCGCCAAAGCCGGCTGCTTACTCGTGCTCGACTGGAACGGGAACCTGGTCGAAACCATCACCAATGCGCGAATCAACGGTCCCTGGGACATGACGGTATTTGACGAGACTGGGGACAATGGCAGGCCCAGCCATGCGGCATTGTTTGTCACCAATGTGCTGAATGGGACGGTTGCCGCCGGCGGAAACGTGGTTCACGATGGCTCAGTATTGCGGATTGTTCTGACCGTCGCGCCCAGGATGGCGCCCAGCGTGCAATCCATGACGATTGTCGGCTCAGGCTTTTCCGAGCGCACCGATCCAGCCGCGCTCGTTATCGGGCCGACCGGTGTAGCTCTCAGCAAGAACAACAAGGTTCTTTACGTGGCGGACAGCCTCAACAACCGCATCGCTGCCATCCGGAATCCCCTGACACGTATGACGAGTGCTGCCACCGGCACGACCGTCTCCAGCGGCGGTCACCTGAATGATCCCTTGGGAATGACCCTCTCCGTTAATGGACACATTCTTACCGCGAACGGGGATGATGGTTTTCTGGTAGAAACTACCCCCGCCGGCGTTCAGGTTGCTGCCACCCTGCTGGACAATACCGGTACCCCGCCAGGCGCCGGAGCTCTGTTTGGTTTGACCGATGTTCCGGGGCTGGGAGTCGTATTCGTCGACGATGCCAGCAATATGCTCAACCTTTTCCACTGAATTGTATCGGCTGGAGCAGGCCCAGCAATGCCCGCTCCAGCCGATCACGACTACTTCGCCGGGCTTGCTTGCGCCAGCTTCCGCAGCCGCGCCGTCACATTTAGCAGCGCGCGCCCATCGTGGTAGCCGGCTTTCCAGATCCCGCCTTTATTCGTGCTGCCCATGGGACCGTCAGGCCCAACCGTCGCGTACACGCCGCGAAACTGGGAGTCCACCTGGCGGTTCTTGATCCAGTCCCACTGTTGTTGAAACGCTCGAAAGTAGCGATCGGTTTCGTGTCCATACATTTCATGCATCAATAGCAGGGAATTCAGGCCTTCCATTTCTACCCACCAGTCTTTGCGATGATCTTCCGGCTTGCCAAAGGTAGTGCCTTCGCCGAAGAAGCCGCCCGCTTCTTTGTCCCAGCCGTAGGCCAGAGCGTGATCTACCAGCATTCGCGCCATGTGCAGGGTTTTTGGATCATGCGGCTGGCCGAGAACATCCTCGGCTTCGAGCATCAGGTATGCCGTTTCCACATCGTGGCCGTACGAGTCGTGATCCGGGATGGGCCGCCAGTCATTGGTGAAGAAAAGATTCATCACTCCCGGTTGCACGCAAATCTTGTCGCGCACAATGGCCAGCATCTCTTCGAGTCGCTGTCGCACCGTGTCCTCCTTCCAAACCTGGTACAACTGCGTGAGCGCTTCCAGCAGATGTATGTGCGTGTTCATCGACTTGTATCCCATCAAGAACCCGCCCACAGGCACGGTTTTCACGCTGACATCCGACCCGGCTTCGACCGGCGTTCCGTCACGGCGAAGAAACTCGAAGTATCCGCCGTTCACGTGATCATGCGCGTGCTCGTCAATCCAGCGAAAGGCGCGCTGTGCCAACTCCAAAGCCTTGGGATCCTGTGTTGCTTCGTATGCCGCCGCGGCTCCATACAGGCCGAAGCTCTCGCCATAAAGCTCCTTCCCATCGCTGTAAGAAGGAGAAATGTTTCCGCTATCATCCAAGCCCCAAAAAAAACCGCCGTCCTGCTTGTCCCACAAAACATCGTCCAGGAATTCCAGACCGTGCTGAGCGATAGGAAGGAATTGCGCGCGCAGTTCGGGACGCCGTACCGCGATTTGCGACGAGATCCACGTCATTCGCCCCTGAAACACGGAGAATTTCCCATCGCTGCCATCCGGCTTCCAATCGCGCGTGAAGTTTGAAGCAAAACCGCCGTTGTGTTGGTCCACGCAGCGCGGGAACCACACCGCTAGCACATCGCGGCGGAGCATTGCCTCGGCCTGGGTCGCCAGCAAACGATAGTTTTCCGGGTTAGGCTCCAGGTATCGGATGTCCTGCTTGGGCGAGGCGTGTGGTTTGGCCGGTTTGCCTGGGGCAGCGGAACCGTCTTGCCCAACTACAAAACACGGGCAAAGCAGAATTACGAGAGCCGCGAGTCCGCAACGCTTCAGCTGCATGGAAAGCATCCTTCCCGCCACGTGCAGGCGCACTTCGGGTTGCATCAGCAACTCAGCATTGTACGCAGTGCACGAAAGGGAGGAAATGCCGGGGAAGCACTGGGGCGTGACTCGCCGGGCCTGAACGCTTGTAGCTGCTCCGCAGGGAGGCGCCGGGGCCTTAGTGCCGGCGCCGCACGACTTCGGCCTTCTTCCCCGGCCGCGAGGCCGCCTGTTCCAGCAGGTCGCCGGACGCATCCTCGCGCGGCATATTCTTTAACTCCCGTACTAGCGCCAGCCGCTTGTACGGATCCTTTTCCATCACCGCATCAACATACACTTGCAACCAAGTTCGGGGATTATTGTTCATAGTTATTGAAGGAGAAAAACCAGCCACCTTGAGTTCGATGCAAAGTCTTCGCAAAAGGTGCGGCCGCATGTGGCGGCCTTTGACAGACGGGAGCTGCTGTTCTTAATATAAAAGTAGTTGCGCTGCTCAGCGCGGTTTGTTCCGAAAACCAGTGTTTCTCGCCATCAAAAATAATTTTTATGATTAGCGTAAAAGACCTTACCAAGAGGTACGCCCGCACTACTGCCGTCGACCGTATCAGCTTCGAAGTGACAAAAGGGCAGATCGTCGGCTTCCTCGGCCCCAACGGGGCAGGGAAGACAACCACCATGCGGATGTTGACTTGCTTTCTGCCGCCTTCTGCGGGCTCCGCGACGGTCGCCGGTTTCGACGTGCTCGAACACCCACTCGAAGTCAAAAGGCGCATAGGGTATTTGCCCGAGACGCCGCCGCTTTACCCGGAGATGGAAACGGCCGAGTATCTGAATTTTGTCGGCAAGCTCAAAGGCCTCTCCGGCGCGGAATTACAGAAACAGGTTGACTACGCATGCGAGCGGTGTGCAATCGCGGACGTGAAAAAGAGGCTTCTGGGCAAGCTCTCGAAAGGCTATCGCCAGCGCGTCGGCCTGGCTCAGGCCATCATTCACAATCCCGATGTGCTCATCCTCGATGAGCCCACGGCTGGACTGGACCCGAAGCAGATCAACGAGACTCGCGACCTGATCAAAAGTCTTGCCGGCAGCCACACCATCATTCTGAGCACCCACATCCTTCCCGAGGTGGAGCAGACCTGCGAGCAGGTCATCATCATCAACAAGGGCAAGCTGGTGGCGACCGACTCTGTTCGCAACCTGCAGGCGCGGGCGCGCGGAGCCGAATCCGTGGTCGTCGAAGTTGCCGGGCGTAACGGCAGCCTGGAACCGAATGTGGTCCAGAACAAGCTGCAGGCCATCGCCGGCGTAAGCCGCGTCTCCTGCAAGCAGCAAGTGGACAGCCGGGCGGTATTCGAGATCGAAAGCGAAAAAGGACGGCTGGTCCGTGGAGATTTGGCGCGAGCGGTGGTTGAATCCGGCTGGGATTTGAATGAACTTCGCCCCGCCGCCATGAGCCTGGAAGAAATCTTCCTGCAACTCACAAAGACCGAAGCGCCGGCGGCGCAAGCCCAGGCCCAGGGGGCACAATCATGAGAAATGTTCTAGTCATCTGCCGCAAGGAACTCGGAAGCTACTTTGCCTCGCCCATCGCCTACATTTTGCTGACCCTTTTCGGCGTAATCTTTGGCTACTTCTTCTGGGTCGTCCTGGGTTCCTTCATCAACTACAGCATGGAAGCGCAGATGAGCGGTTCGTATTACCCGATGAACCTGAACGAGCAGATCATCCGCCCGCTGCTGTCGAACGTCGCTGTCATTGGGTTGTTCTTCATCCCCATGATTACCATGCGGCTGTTCGCGGAAGAGAAGCGCAGCGGCACCATCGAGTTACTCGCCACTTCTCCGATTCGCGACATCGAGATTGTTATTGGCAAGTGGCTGGCATCGGTCGCGCTGTACGCCTGCCTGTTGTTGTTTACCGCCATTAATTTTGCGTTCCTGTTCAAGTATGGCCATCCGGATTGGAAGCCAATACTGATCGCTTATCTCGGCCTGCTGCTGCAGGCGGGGGGGCTTCTCGCCGTGGGCACGTTCATCTCGACCCTGACGAAAAATCAGATTGTTGCCGGCGCGCTGACCTTCGGCGTCTGTCTCCTATTGTGGATCGTTGGCTGGGTGGATTACGAAACCGCCGCCTGGGCGCATGTACTTTCGTATTTTTCCGTCGTCAATCATTTCGACTCGTTCGCGCGGGGAGTGCTCGATTCGAAAGACGCAATTTACTACGCAACCGTTATTTTCCTGGGACTCTTCTTTACCGCGCGGTCGATGGAGTCCCTGCGGTGGAGGTCATAAATGGCTAGCCAGTGGCTCAAGGCAAGGCAAACCAAGTACGTCGGATATCTGATCACATATGTGCTCGTGGTGATCGCGGTGATCACCGTCGCCAACGTGCTGGCCGACCGCTACAACAAGTCGTATGACGCCACCTCGAATAAGCGTTACAGCCTCTCCGACCAGACTGCGAAAATCGTGAAAGGCCTGAAGCAGGACGCGACCATTACCTACTTTAATCCCAGCACAAGGTTCAAGCAGGGCAGAGACTTGCTGGATGAATATGCGAATCTCTCGCCCAAGGTTCACGTCAAGTACATCGATCCGGATAAAGATCCGGAGGTCGCGCAGACGGTGGGCGTCAAGAACTTTTCCAACACCGCGGTCGTGCAAATCGGCACAAGAAAAGAAGAGGCTGCCAGCATGACGGAAGAAGGTATCACCGGCGCCTTTATCCGCGATCTCAAGAGCAGCACGCGTACGGTGTGCTTCGTGCAAGGCAGCGGCGAACACCAGATCGATGACAGCGATCGCGAAGGCTTCTCGAAGTTCAAGGACGAACTCGCGAAAGACAATTACCAGACGAAGTCGGTGGACCTGCTGCAAAAGGCCGAAGTGCCCAGCGACTGCACCACCCTGGTCGTCGGCGGTCCTACGCGTAATTACGAACAGCCCGAAGTCGATGCCATCAAGACCTATGTCGAGAATGGCGGGCGCGCTCTCTTCATGGTGGATCCGCCCCTGAAGATGGGCCGTCTGGAAATTGCCGACAACGATCCGCTGATGAGCCTCCTGCAGAGCTGGGGCGTGACTCCGGAAAAGGATCTCATTCTTGATATGAATCCCATCGGCCAGATCATGGGCCTCGGTCCCCAGGTTGCGCTGGTGACCAGTTACAGCTCCCAGCCCATCGTGAGTGAGCTCAAGCGAACCGCCACCGGCTTCCCGATTTCCCGGTCGCTGGACATCAAGAGCACCGACAAGACGAATGTCGAAAAACTGTTTGATACTTCAAGCAGCAGTCTGGCGACGACAAACCTGAGCTCGCCGGCTGTCGATGTGCGCGATCCCAAGAACAAGCGTGGTCCGCTGACGCTTGCCGCTGCCGGGACTTACAAAACTGGAAAGGAAAATTCCCAGGGGAGATTCGTGGTCGTAGGCTCGTCCGGTTGGGCCGCGAATCGCTTCCTGGACTTCAATGGCAACGGCGATCTGGCGCTGAATGCGGTCAACTGGCTGGCGTCGGACGAAGACCTGATTTCGATTCGCCCCAAGCCGCAGGAAGACCGCCGCATCACCATGACCAAGTCGCAATTCAACTTCGTTCTCGCCACCAGCCAGTTCGTGCTGCCGCTGATCGTGGTGTTTGCCGGCGTAACCGTCTGGTGGAAGAGAAGATAGAAATTCGTCTCGGTGTAGCTCGGTGTTTCCTGTGCTTCCCACAAAACGCAACAACCACAGAGGTACACAGACAAAACCCTGAATCCAAAAAATATGCAAAGCCGCGGTCTTTACATTGCTGTCGCAGTCCTGATAATTCTCGGCGGAACCCTGTACTGGTCGAATCACCGCAAGCCCTCGGACGACTCCAGCAAAGCTTCCGCCGACACTCCACCCACCATACTCAAGCTTGACCAGAGCTCGATCGACAAGCTTGAACTGAAGAAGAAGGATGCTCCGGCCCTCGTCCTGGCCAAGGGAAGCTCCGGTGATTGGCAGATCACCGATCCCAAGCCGCTTCGCGCCGACCAAAGCGCGGTGTCCGGTATGCTGGCCGATGTTTCTTCGCTTAACTCCGAGCGTTTGGTTGATGACAAGGCCTCCAATCTCGCGCCGTTCGGACTGGATCAACCCGCGCTCGAACTGGACATCAGCCACAAGGACAACAAGTCGCAACGGCTGCTCATCGGCAACAACACCCCCACGGGCAGCGTTTATGCAGCACTAGCCAACGACCCCCGCGTCTTCACTATCGCCAGCTATACCAAAACGAGTCTCGACAAGAGCCTGAACGATCTCCGCGACAAGCGCCTGCTTCCGGTCAGCGCCGATAAAGTCAGCCAGATCGAACTCATCCGAAAAGGCGAAGACATCGAATTCGGGCGCAATAAAGATGCCTGGCAAATCCTTAAGCCCCAGCCTTATCGCGCCGACGGGACGCAGGTGAGCGACTTGCTCAACAAGCTCACCGACGCCAAGATGGACCTCGCCGGTTCTGATGCCGGCGATGCCAGTTCGGCTTTCGCCAAATCCAGCCCCGTTGCTACCGCGAAATTGACCGATGAGTCCGGCACCCAGGAGCTTCAGGTCCGCAAGAGCAAAGACACTTACTATGCGAAGTCCAGCGCGGTCAACGGCGCCTACAAAGTAACGTCGGATTTGGGCAAGGCTCTCGCCAAGAACGTCGACGACTTCCGCAATAAGAAGCTTTTCGACTTTGGATACAGCGATCCCAACAGGATCGAGCTGCACAGCGGCTCCAAATCGTACTTCCTGACTCGCGGGACCGGCGGCTATGACGACTGGTGGTCAAACGGGAAGAAAATGGACTCAAACGCGGATACTGTCGTTTCCGACATTCGCGATCTCTCGGCCAGCAAGTTCGTCGATTCCGGCTTCTCGAATCCAACCATTGATCTCGCCGTGACCTCCGACGATGGCAAGCGGATCGAGAAAGTTGCGATCGCCAAATCCGGCGATCACTACGTCGCCAAGCGGGACAACGATCCGTCGCTCTACCAGATTGATGCCAGCCCGGTGGATGATCTGCTCAAAGCGGCAGACGCACTGAAGCCGGCAGCGAAGTAGGACTGCCGCCGTCGCGCCTGGCAACAAACCCCGGCTGCAGCCCGACCAAAGCCGATGTCAGCGCACAAAAAAAGGGAGGCTTTTCAGCCTCCCTCAATTTCATTTCTGAGGAGTTAATTCGTCGCTTGTGTCGCCGGCGGGTTGACCTGCTCGGAAGTCTGAGTTCCCAATCGCGTTAGCCGGGGGAAAAAGGGCGTGACTTCAAAAGGCATTTTGTCGCGAGCTGAGGTGATCGAAACCGGCGCCGCCTTGATCATTTCGACCTTATCCGCCCAGGGATCAAGCTTAATGCGCCCGCCCAGCGGCAAAGCCGCAATCTGATCGAGCTTGTTGTCGTCCAGATTGGGTGCTGAGGTCATCAGCGCGGACAGCCGCGTTACCTGCCCTTTATCGTCCGTGAAGCCGTTGCCCAGATGGGCTGTCAGCAGCGCTGAAAGCTCGGGCGCGCGCGCTTGCAGCTGCTTCAAATACAAGCCAGCCGAAGCTAGCTTCTGCGCGTAGGGAGAATTCTTCAGCAACTCAATCGCCTTGGCATCCGCTGCCGTTTCTTCCTCAGGATTGTGACGGAACCCGAAATTCTGATAGGTGGATTCATCCGAGAACAGCATCCGGTCGGTGAACGCGAATTTGCTTCCCAGGTTGTGGCCAAGCACTACATGCGCCAGTTCGTGGGAAAGGATCGCGGCCAGGCTGGCTTCGTCGGGCAGGGTATCGATCAATCCGCGGCTCACGATAATGGTGTTGCCGACGCTGAACGTCTCCAGCGGATAGGTCACCATGACCCGCGCGCGAATGGGACGCGGCAGGTCGATGTTGTTGGTGATCATGATGTTATTGAGCACCGTCTGCAGAACCTTGTCCACGTCTCCCGGAGGCGCAAGCAAACCCGCTTCCTGCAGCCGGGCAACTACGTTATCTTCCGCCTGCTGTTGCCAGGCGCGTTGGGCTTCCAGCGGCGATAAATCCTGCGCCGTCGGGCTGACGTCGTTTACCGCTTCGACTTTCAGATCGGTGAGTTCGTCTTCGCGGTTGTTCTTGGTTACGTCATAACCCCAGATGCGCGACTGCGCTTTGAAGGCCAGCTTGTCCTTCGACCCATAGCTGAAGTCGCCTTCTTCGCTGTAGATGTAGGCTGGAATCCAGTAGCCGGGAACCAGGTTCAGCCGCCAGCTGTCCATGTGGAAGTAATACGCGTTCTTGGGACGCGGCCAATAGGTTCCGTTTAACCGCACGATGTTGTAATCCTGATCTTCGACCCAGATTTGCCCTTTAAATAGGCCCGTGCCGGCGTTCTTTTTCGGCGTTACTTCAAAGACCAGGCAGCGCACTTCGCCGAGAAACTCGCGGTGCACGTAATGAAAGTCATAGTGATTGCGGTCGAAGTTCTGGCGGTCCGCAAAAATCATCCAGGAGAATCCCATCGGCTGGTATTGAATGCGGAACAGCTTGGTGACTCCACCCATCAGGCTGCGCTGGAAGCTGACCTGCTTGGTAAGGTAGTCGCGACGATCGACCGTGTCGCTCATATCCAGGCGGCTCAGAAAATAGTGATCTTCTTTCGGCGCCGCGCCCAGCTTATTGTCAGGCTGCAGGTTCTGCAGATACGTTTCAATTACGGGCGTGCGGTTCTTCAGGAAATTGATGAGTGCGTGCTCGCGGTCGATGATGGCATCGACCACCTGATCGATGCTCACCGGAACCCGTGGCGGCGTTTGCACGGCGGCCGGTTGGGCCACGGCAATGCCCGGTGTCCCCGAAACCGGCTGCACCGTCGCCGGTTGCGTGACCGGCGCCGCCGGCGGTGCCGCATTGTCCGCCTGCTGCCCTGCCGCACTCAACGCGAAGACTAACGAGAAGGGTAAAAGCCTACCCCAGCGTTTCATAATCTCTCCAGCTTTCTATAGAACTTACGACGCTAACTGAAACGTCACGCGCACGATGTTGGTCGAATCCACGGCCTGCCCATTGCGCTGCGCCGGCTTGAATTTGATCCTGTTGGTCGCGCTTACCGCGGCTTCGTCAAGCCCATGGCCCAGCCCCTGTACCACGCGATTCACATGAAGCTGTCCGTTTGCCCCGAACATCACTTCCAGAAGGACTTCGCCTTCCAGGTTCAGCTTGCGCGCTTCCTCGGTATACGTTGGCTTCGGCTTGTAAAGAATTTCGACCGGAAAAGTCGCCGCTGCGGTGTCATTCAGATTGTGCTTTCCGGTGTTGCTTGCCACCTGCTGCGCCGTGAAACCCGCGGCCTGAACCCCTTGCCCATTCCGGCGTCCATCGCCCTGACCCGGTTGCGCGATCCCGTTGCCGAACCCGGCACTTGCAATTGTGCCTTTGATTCCTTTGGCCCCGCCAGTGCCATTACCGGTTCCAGGACCCTCGGGCAGGTCAAACGATCCCAGCTTGGCGGCGGTCAATTTGGCGCCCTCTTTGCCCTGCCCGGGAAGCCCATTGGGATCGCCAAATCCACCCGTCTGCACTTTCTGCGCGGGCGCATTCACCGTCGGCGGCGCCGAGCTTCCAGTGAACGTATTCGTTAACACCACCCGCGGCATCGCTCCGGAAACGGCTTGAATCTTAGGCGCCTGGAAATTTACCGGCTGAATCTTCGGCGGCTCAATCTTCGCCTCTTCTACCTTTGGTTTTGCGATCTCCCGGGGTACGATCAATTTCGGAGTCTCAAACTTCGGCGGCGGCGGCAGCAGTTTCGTAATCTTCGGCTTCGGAGTCGGAATATCTTTCACCAGGTTGGGCCGCGGGATGATCTCCACCACCGAGAACTTCGTCCAAATCGGCATATGGTCCGGCCATAACAGGTTCGACAACAGCAGGAAGAGCAACGCAAAAATCACTAAGCCGTAGCTCAGCACAAACTTGCGCCAGTCCAGCTTTTTGTCCGGCAAAAGTCCGAGCGTTAAGGGCTCATTCGCACGCATGTTCTTGCTCCAAAGAGGTACCCTGGCCTGGGGAGAGACAGACCGCACTAATTTCTAATTTAGGGGGAAAAGCTGCAAGGGTAAACGTCCCCCCCGCGCGTGTACTTCGGTAATCCTTGCTGCGCACGAGGGGCAAGATTCCCAGTATGGATTGTGTACTGCTCATACCATACGACGACGAAGCGCGAATGCGTGGTAGACGGGAATTCCGGCCAGAATCACCAGGCTGCCCACGACAGAATAACGTAAGTTGCTGGTAAAAGTGTAGTAGAGCAGAGCCGCCGACGCCACTATAAAAAGGGCAGGTGCCAGGGGATAAACCCAGCTCCGGAACGCCCGGGATGAGGGAAAAGCCTTAGATTTAAAGACAAATAGCGAACTGCTCGCCGCCACATAAGACAGCCATTCGGCGAACAGGGCAAGCGTAAACAACTGGCGGAAGTTCCCTCCGAAGGACAGAAAAATTGCCGACAGCATTGCCTGCACCACAATCGCCACATGGGGAGTATGGAAGCGCGGGTGAACGCGCGCCAATTGTTGAAAGAAGTTCCCGTCACGCGAGAGTGCAAACGCCATGCGCGACCCGCTCATCGCCACTCCATTTAAAGAGGTGGTAAGCGAAACCACCATGGCGACCGCGACCACTATCGCCGCAACTGCCCCCACCAGGGAATTCCGCACTGCGTCCGACATGGGCGACGCGGAAGCGGCGACCGCGGCCGCGGGAAGCGCATACTGCACCGCGGCGTTTACCAGCATGTATAGCGCGCCGATTACTACAAATCCCCCGACCATCGCCAGCGGGATGTTCCGCTCCGGCGAGCGCACCTCTTCCGCCACCATGTTGAGATCGCTCCACCCGTCGTAGGCCCAGAGCGCCGCCGCGACGGCGGCCACGAATCCCGCAATCCCGCCTTTCGCCCCCGAGAACGTCTCGGCAAAATGCGACCAGGTTCCATGCGAGGTAAAGGCGAGCGCAGCGATCCCGAGGATCAGAACGATTTTCAGGATGGTGAAGACTAACTGGAAATTTCCCGCGCGCCGGACGCCCACGTAGTTGATCAGGGAAACGAAGGCGACAAATGCAATCGCGACGAGCTTTCCAGCCGCGGTCAAATGCCCTCCGGGGAGCATCAGAAATGAAAAAGCGGAGATGCTGCCTAGGATGCGCACAATCCCGGTGGAGATGGCCGCCAGAGAAGAAGGTTTTACCACGATGGTCCACGTCCATCCGCAGAGAAATCCCGCCAGCGGCCCGTAGGCGTCGCGGATATAGACATATTCACCGCCCGCTTGCGGCTTCATCGCTCCCAGTTCGGCGTAAGTTGCGGCGCCGAAAAAGGAAAATATGCCGCCCACGATCCAGGCCAGATAGACCAGCTTGGCCGACCCGGCGGCCTGCATCATTTCGGCGGGCACAAGAAAAATGCCGCTGCCGATGACGATGCCAATGACGATCGAAGCGGCGTGCGCCGGCCCGAGGGCCCGGAGCAGGCCGGGGGCGGCAGTGGTCTTCTCAGTCGCGGAGGGCATGTCGCTGGAGTATAGCCTGTTTGCGCATAGAGGCTGGCGGGGTTGGTCCACAAAACAGCAATAGGTGCGCCGCAGCTCTAAAAACTTCAAAACTCAGCGGTACACCTGGGACACAACTGTCCCCGCATCTCCTCATAGCGATGTTGGCCAGCGTCGAGCTCCATGGAAAACGCGCAGGATTTCTACACGTCCTGACCGAACGCGATAAGGCACGATGTAGGGCGTGCCCGTTACAACAAGTTCTCTCGTGCCAGCAACCCTGCCCGGCCGCCCGATAGAAGGGAAGCGGTCCAATTGCATCACCGCACGGACAACTAATTCAACCGTATGTGCCGCGGCCGAGGGGTTGTCGCGGCCGATGTACTCTGCCTCCGCATTCAGATTGGAGAGTGCACCAGCCACCCATCTAACGCGCACGCCGGCCTGTCCACTTGCGAATTGTCTTTTCTACTTCTGCTTCGCTGGCGAATTCACCTCGATCGGCCTCTGCTATGCCCTTCTTAATCTCGGCGATCTGCCAATCATTCAATTCGACATATTCGCGAATGGCTTCGGCCGCCACAAACGAGCGGCTGCGATTCATGGCGGAGGACAGGCGATCCAACTTCTTTCTCAACTGGGGATCGAGACGCAAGGTGAGGACCGACGATTCAGGCATTATCCATCCTCCTGAATTCATTGTAATACAGGCGATTACTTTGTATTTAGCTGCCTACGCCGTGGCCCCGAACCTCACCGACACCAGCTTCGAAACCCCCGGCTCCTGCATGGTCACGCCGTAGAGCACGGGAGCGATGCTCATCGTCTTCTTGCTGTGGGTGATGAGGACGAACTGCGTCTGCACGCTCATTTCGCGCACCAGTTCCGTGAAGCGCCCGATGTTGGCTTCATCCAGCGGTGCATCGACTTCGTCCAGAATGCAGAATGGGCTGGGCTGATACTGGAAGATTCCCACCAGTAGCGCCAGCGCCGTCATGGCTTTCTCGCCACCAGAGAGCAGCAGCACATTCTGCAGCCGCTTTCCCGGAGGCGATGCCACTACGTCAATGCCGCTTTCCGCGCTGTTTTCTTCATCGGTAAGCCGCATCAGCGCATGTCCGCCGCCGAACAGTTTCTTGAAGGTGACCTGGAAGTTCTCGTTGATCTTGTTGAACGCCTCTTCGAACTTCTGTCGGGAGAAGACATCGATCTCTTTAATCGTCGCCGTGGTGTTCTCGATCGACTGAATCAGGTCTTTTCTTTGCGTATCGAGGAATGCCTGCCGCTCCGCCGTTTCTTTGTACTCTTCCAGGGCCATCATGTTGACCGGGCCCATGGAGTCCAGCCGCGCGCGCATCTCCTGGCAGGCCTGCTGCTCGGCGGCCAGCTCATCGCCGGAGAGGCGCGTCAGCGTCGAATCCGCCATCAACTCCGTCCGCTGCACGCCCAGTTCATTCATGCAGGTTTGCGCGAGATATTGTGCATCCGACTGCAGCTTTACGGCCGCGGTGGAAACTTCGGCCTTGCGGTCGCGCAGTGATTCCAGCAACTGCCGCGCTTCGCGCAACAGCCCGTCAATTTCTCCCAGCCGCGCCCGCACCTGCCCGGATTCCACCTGCAACAAGCCCGCTCGGGCGTCGCAGGCATTCCTCTCCGCCTCGAGATCCACCAGTTCGCCTGCGATCTGCAGGTTCTCGATTTCCTTCTGCGCCTTCTCTGCCGCGGCGCCTTCGATCTGCGACAGGAGCGACGCGATGCGCGCCTGCATCTCGCCCGTCAGTTGCTCAATTCTGCCCAGCGCCGATGCGGCCGAGCGATGCCGTTCTTCCAGAGTCGCCACTCGCGCCTTGCGCTCGGAAACCGTTTGCGCGCTGGTGTTGCGGTTTTCCCGCAGCATGGCAAGCTGTGCCTGCGCCGCCGCCGCCGCCTGTTCCAGTTCAGCCCGCTTGGCTTCGGCTGCCCTGATTTGCTCCTGCCGCCCGCGAATGGTTTCTTGCTGCGCTGCCCGTTCCGAGGACAGCCGCGCCAGCTCCCGCTCGCAGACCGCCGCCCGTTCGCGCACCCGCACCATTTCCGAATCCAGCTGGCGCAGCGCGTGGCCGGACGTCATGGCGTGTTTTTCGGCTTCGCGCTTTTCCGATTCCAGCCGCTCCAGCAGGGAACTGAGCTCTTTGATCTCCCGCCCCAGCGTCAGCACACGCGTTTCTTCCTGCCGCAACGCCTCTTCGAGTTGCGCCAGGAGCTTCATCACATCTCGCAGCTCGCGTTTCATGGACAAGGGTCCTTCGGCGCGCTGCTTTCCTCCGGTGACCGTAACGTTGTGAAAGCACTCGCCCGACTGCGAAAGGAAGAACGCGTCCGGATTCTCCAACGCCAGATCGCGCGCGAACGCCTGGTCTGGAACGATGTATCCGTCGCGCAGCTTGGGAAGAATCACTTCGAGCGATTTGCCAAATCCGTCCAGCACGCGAATGGTGCGCTTCAACGGAACAATGGACTCGTTCGGAGGATCTGGCCTTCCATCACCCGCGGCAAATGAAAATTTCGCCTGGGAGTCTTCCGGATGCACCAGGAACGTCGCCCGTCCATCGACATCCGACCGCAGCAGCCGCAGCCCCTCATCGGCGGCATCCCAGGACTTTACGACGATGTAGTTCAACTCGTCGCGCAGAAAGTCTTCCACCACCGCTTCGTAACGGGCCTCCACTTCCAGGAAATCTGCCAGCACTCCCACCGGTGCGCGCCCGCCCTGCAGCGACCCGGACTGGAACAGCCGCCGCACCGATTCCGTCGAATACCCGTGTTCGGCGATGACCGCTTCCAGCGAGCTTCTCTTGCCCAGTGCCGACGCGTATTCCGCGCGCAAGCTGTCCAGATGATTTTTGCCTTCGCCCTCCTGCTTGCGCTTCATTTCGAGCAGTTCGCGGGTGCGTGCAATTTCGCCCGCCAAGGCTTCCACCCGCTGCGATACCGACTCGAATTCAATGGCAATCTGCCCGCGCTCGCCGCCGAATGCATCCGCTTGCTGCTGCGCGGCTGCCATTTCCGACTGCAGGCGCTGCCCCTCGCGGTCCGCCGCCGCCACCCGCTCTTCCGCCTGGGTAAGCTGGTTTCGCAGATTCGACAGGCCCGCCACGCACTCCAGAATGTCGGTGCGCGATTGCTCCTGCTGCTGCTCGAGTTCGCTCAGCGAAGCTGACGCAAGGTTCGCCGCCTGCACTCCGGCGTCGAGTTCCTGCTGCGCCGCCGCCAGGTCCGAGGCCGCCGACTCCAGAATCTGGCGATTCCCGTTCAGTTCCTCTTCGAGTTCGGTCAAACGCATCCGCGACTGCGCCACCTCGTTTTCGAAAGACGCCGCGCGCGCCGTCAGTTCATGGCAGCGCTCTTCATTGTGCCGCCGCTGTGCCTGTTTGCGGTCAACTTCCAGCTTGATATCGCTGAGCCGTCCACCGTTCTCGCGGATCTCGCCCTCGATCGCGTATCCCCGTTGCGTGCGCTCGGCCAACTCCGCTTCCATCTCCTGCACTACCATGGATTGCCGGTGCATCTCGTCGCCCACGGCGCTGATCTGCGCCTCCAATTCCGCGCTCTGCTCATCGAATTGCGCAAACTGGCTGGCCAGCACGTTGCGCAGCTTGCCGCGCATCTCGTCCCGCAAACGCCCATAACGCTCCGCTTTCGACGCCTGCCGCTTCAACGAATTCATCTGCCGCGTGACTTCATCGAAAATGTCGTTAATGCGGTTGAGATTCTGCTTGGCATCTTCCAGGCGGGCTTCCGCCAGCCGCTTCTTGGTTTTGAACTTCGTGATTCCCGCGGCTTCCTCAATAATGGCGCGCCGGTCCGTCGGCCGGCTGCTGAGGATCTGCCCGATGCGTCCCTGCTCAATCAGCGCGTAAGACTCCGGGCCGAGCCCGGTGCCCATGAACAGTTCCTGAATGTCGCGCAAGCGGCACAGCTTGCCATTCAGCAGGTACTCGCTGTCTCCCGAACGGAATAGCCGCCGCGTGACCACGACCTCCCCGGCCCGGAACTGCTGCTGGAATTTCCGCCGCCGGATCTTCAGGACAACGTCGGGGGCCCCAGTAGAAGTGGAGCTGCGGCCGCCCTCGGCCATAGCTCCCGAGGGTGTCATTCCTGCCGCAAACCCTGGCTCATCCTCCGGAAAGGCAGAGGCGATCGAGACCACGTTATTTCTGCGGCGCGGAGCGGCAACCTCTTCCGTTTTTCCCGGTTGCGCATCCTCGGTCAATTCTTCGACTTCCTTGGCTGCCTTGGCCCGAATCTCCGCTTCGTCCCAATCCTCGGCCGGCATCTCGTCCTGCAAATCGAGTTCGGTCGGATCGTTCTTGTCCGCGCCCTCGTAGACCTCGGGATCGATCAGCGTCAACGACACCTCGGCCATGCCCGTCGGCTTGCGGTCGCGCGTGCCGGCAAAGATCACGTCTTCCATGCGCGATCCGCGCAACGTCTTGGCCGACTGCTCGCCCAGCACCCACGAAATGGCATCGGCGATGTTCGACTTCCCGCACCCGTTCGGCCCGATAATGGCGGCCACGCCTTCGCCATGAAACTTCAGCTCAGTGCGGTCGCAGAAAGACTTGAATCCGAGAATCTGAAGCCTTTTCAGTTTGAGCAACGTACACTCCTTCGCACCACCGCCAACTCATCAACAAAAGTCGCCATCCCGAGCGGAGTCGAGAACCTGCTTCTCTTTTCGTAGGGACGAATAATTCCGCAATTGCTGGATAAAGCGCTCCGAGGACACCCACGATTCGAGGTGCTTACCACTTAGATTCCTCCAGCAGTTCGCGTAACGCTATACCGTCCTCGGCTG
>DASVAJ010000060.1:0-81962 GCA_036376415.1 Terriglobales bacterium | reverse complement strand
GTTGGCGGCGAGCTTTGCTTCGGTGATGATGGGCGTATACAGGTGCGGCACGCCTTCATAGTTGCCCAGTTCGAGCCGCTTGGGATCCACCAGAATAAGCCGGACCTGGTCGGGCGTCGCCTTGTACAGGATCGACATGATCATCGCGTTGATGGCGACGCTCTTGCCCGATCCGGTCGAACCGGCAATTAGAAGGTGCGGCATGCCGGAGAGTTCCGCGGTGACAATACGCCCGTTGATGTCTTTGCCGAGTGCCATGGTCAGCTTCGACTTGGATCCGATGAACTCCGTCGACTCGATATTTTCGCGCAGCCAGATAATTTCCCGCTCACGGTTGGGAACCTGAATGCCGACGGTGCTCTTGCCCGCCATGCGCTCGATCAGAATGCTCTCCGCCCGCAGGGCCAGGCAGAGATCGTCGGTCAGGCTGGTGATGCGGCTGTACTTGATTCCGGCTTCCGGCTTGAATTCAAAGGTGGTGACAACTGGCCCGGGGTTGATCTGGGTCACTTGCCCATGGACGTCGAACTCGGCGTATTTCTCGGTTAGCACCTGCGCCAGAATCTTGAGTTCGTCGGCATCGACGGCCTGCTGTTCATCAGCCCGGTGCAGCAGGCTGCTCGGCGGTAGTTTGTAGCCGCCCGCCATACGCGGCATCGTAGTCTTGGGCTTGGGAGCAGTATCCGCACGATCCGCGACCTGGATGTCGTCTTCGGCCTGCGGTTGGGTGCCACGGACATTCTTCTCTGTGGTGGCGGAAGTGGCAGATGTTACTTGTTCTTCCTCCTGGTTGAATCGTTCAATGCCGGTACGGCGAGGCTCGGCCGGCTCCACGCGTGGCGGAGGAGTGGTACGGGAAGCAATCACTTGCATGGGCACAGCGGGTTTGGATGCCCGTCGCTTCTCCAGTTCCCGCTGCATCTTCTTGTGCAGGCGGACTTCCTGCCATTCCTTCCAGCGATCGCGGAGAGCCAAGGCAAACGAGAAACGCGTGGCTGCCCACACCTTCGCCTGCGAGAATGAGAACGCCGTGCAGAAATAGAGGGCTGCCGCCAGCATGCTGGTGGAAACAATGTAGGCGCCCGCAAGGTTGAAGTAGTGGATGAGGAAATCACCCAGAACCCGCCCCAGCAGCCCTTCCAGCGGAATTCCCAACCAGCGCATGTGACCGGGCAGTAGCGCCAGCAGCGCGGGGCAGAACATCAGCAGCCACATCCCGCCCAACAATTTCGCCGTGGGCGAAACCACCTTGCGCGAACGGAACCAGCGGAGCCCCATGCCGAAGGCGAACACTGGAAGCAGAAACGCGCTGATCCCAAAGAATTGCCACAGCAGGTCGGAGCCGTAGGCGCCGACAATACCAATCCAGTTGCGTGCCACACGGGAGCCGGTCAGCACCGAGGCGCTATTGAACGAAGGGTCGAGCGGAGAATAGGAGGCCAGCGCGAGGAAAAGGAGGAGCGCGGAGACGCACAGCAGGAACCCCAGCAGCTCGTTCAGCCGCCGGTTGCTCGTCGGATTAAAGATTCGCGCAACGAACTTCATAAATGGCACAGGCCGCGTGGCCACACCTTGTGGCGCGGGCGGAGTCGCCCGCGAGAGCCGCATGGGCCCCACCAACACATCCCACGCCAACGCGAAAACACCAGAGCCAGACGATTATCTCAAACAGTTACCACGCCGACAATTGCAGAGTTTGGGGCAAGGAGAAGCACTGTCGCGTCGCAGTCCCTTAGCCTGTTTTTTGTTAGACTTGCGGCCATGAAAAGCACTGGCTTGCGCATTTTTTGCGTCGTCCTGTTTTTTGCGGTATTGGCCGGCGCGCAGGACGTGATCCCTCTCTATCCGGGAACGCCACCCGGTTCCGCACCGGCCACCTACGGCGAAAAGACGTACTTCTCGAAAGTGTGGAATACCGAAGTGGTCACCAATGTCACCAAACCGAGCCTAACGGTCTTCAGGCCTGCCCCGGAGCGGAAGAATGGGACGGCGGTGGTCGTCTGTCCAGGCGGCGGCTTTATGGCTCTTGCCATCGAGAACGAGGGCAACGCGGTCGCCAAGTACCTGGCGGCGAAGGGTGTGACTGCATTCCTCTTGAAGTATCGACTGCTCCACACCGGTGACGACGCAACCGCCGAATTCACGGAATTGATACGCGATCGAAAAAAATTCGAAGCCGCAACCGCAGATGTTGTAGCTGTGTCCATTGCCGATGGCCTGGCCGCTGTGACTTACGTTCGCCAGCATGCTACAGACTTCGGGGTCTCTTCCGACCGCGTCGGCATTATGGGATTTTCCGCTGGCGGAGTGGTGGTGACCGGTGTGGCCTTCAAATACACGCCCGCCAGCCGTCCCTTGTTTGTGGCGCCGATCTATCCCGGGGGGGAGCTATTGAAAGAAAATCTCACCGTCCCAACCGACGCGCCGCCCATGTTCATTGCCGCGGCCAGCGATGACGGGTTGGGACTGGCACCGAGGGCTGTCGGCTTCTACAACAAGTGGCTGGAGGCACACAAATCCGTGGAGCTTCATATGTACGCGAAGGGCGGCCATGGCTTCGGAATGCGCAAACAGAACCTGCCAACGGATCATTGGATCGACCGGTTTATGGAGTGGATGGAGATGCAGGGGTGGATGACAAAGTAGGGAATCAGCGCAAGAGGGTTGGTCATCCCGGCGTGTGCGATGCAGCCGGTTCCTCCATTCCGTTACATCATTCGCGCTGCATAATGCAACTCCGGCGGGAATGACAGAGCCGTTGCTCCGCCTACGGGCCTTCACCTTACGGAGTGACTCTGACTACCACGACGCCGTGCCGCTCCACGGGTGCAGAAAACTTCCCGCTGAATTTGCCCAAATCCCTGTGCGTCCACAAATCCCGCACCGCCGCACTCAAGTGTGCGGGATATCCGATCTGCTCCCATGAAAGCGGAATCTCGTGCGGCGATTCACCACGATTCAGCAGCACGACGGCGCGGCTGCCGTCCCGCATGGGCTTCGACCAGATTTCCAGGTCACCGTCTTTCCAGACGCGGCGGCCCTGGATTCCCAACCGATCCTGGTCGATTGCGATGACTTCCGGGTTCGTGAGAATGTCGTGAGTCTCCGGCGTCATGCTGCGAAGATCGTTGCCCGCCATCAGCGGGGCCGCCAGAATCGCCCACATACTGAAGTGCGAACGGTACTCGGTCGTGGTCATGCCGCCGTTTCCCACCTCCAGCATGTCGGGATCGTTCCAGTGCCCCGGACCGGCGTAGGAGTACAGAGGCGCGTTTTCATCGATGATGTCGACGACGCCGTTTGAGCAGCAGCCCCCGTGCGGCCAATTCTTTTTGCCGGCCCAGCGGTCCTGGATGTCGTCGGTGGTGCGCCACAAATTGCCGCCGACTTCTTCGCCCCACAGCCAGGGCTGATGCTTTCCCCATTCGCAGATGCTCAACACGATTGGCCGGCCACTGGCCTCCAGCGCCTGTCGAATATTCGCGTACGAGGCTTTTGCATCCTGCCCCGGTAGCGTGTTGCACCAGTCGTACTTCAAATAATCCACATCCCAGGAGGCGTACATGAGCGCATCCTGATACTCATGCCCAAGCCCGCCGGGACGCTTCTGGCAAGTTCCTGTGCCTGCATCGGAGTAGATGCCGAACTTGAGCCCGAGCGAGTGGACATAATCGGCGACGGCCTTCATGCCGTGGGGAAAGCGTTGCGGATCAACCACGATGTTTCCGTGGTCATCGCGACTGACCTGCCAGCAATCGTCGATTACTACGTACTGATAGCCGGCATCCTTCATGCCGGATTTGACCATGGCGTCTGCCATGCCGCGGACTAGTTCGTCGCTGACGTTGCAGCCGAACTTATTCCAGGTGTTCCAGCCCATGGGAGGGGTGAGCGCGAGGCCTTTGGAAACCGGGCCTTCCTGTGCGTGTGACGGGGAAGCGAGCAAGGAGAGAAGCACAATTGCAAAGCAGTAGGATTTCATCTTCGCCTCGGGCAAGCAGACATTTGTATCAGAAAGCCTGGCTGGCTTGAAGTGTTTGCTCGGATTAAAACTCAAAAGCCTTTAACCGCAAAGTACCCCAAGCCATCGCAAAGATCGCTAAGGCAGCGGATTTTCTTTGTGTCCTTGGCGAAGTGGGCGATGTTTGCGGTTAAAAGCTGCTTGTACATTGACAATCGCGGCTTCTGCTTCTAAGTTGTCTCACGTTCCAGGTGAGGAGATTTCATGATTAGAATCAGCGCAGTCTTCTCGTTCATCTTGCTGCTGCTGGGAGTTGTCCGCGCCCAGGACTCAGTGGGCATTTTCGAGAATCAGCAGGATGTAGGCACGGTGCTCCATGCCGGCACGGCGGTGTTTGATCCGGCGAAGCAGACGTACACGCTGCGCGGCAGCGGCGAGAACATGTGGTCGACGCAGGATGCGTTTCAGTTTGCGTGGAAGAAGATGTCGGGCGACGTGGAGATGACTGCGGACGTTTCGTTCCCTAACACGAATGGAAATCCTCACAAGAAAGCGGTGCTGATGTTTCGGCAAAGCCTCGACGCCGATTCGCCCTATGTGGATGTTGCGCTGCATGGAAACGGCCTTACAGCGTTGCAATACCGGGAGACGAAGAGCGCGGCCACGCGCGAAATACAATCGAGCGCCTCCGGGCATATCCACGGGGTTACCAAGGGAGGCAGCAACGACCTTCGCTTTGATTTCACAGGTGCGCACTTACGGCTTACCCGTCGAGGCGATTACATTTACCTATCTCTTGCTTCCGGTTTTCCCGGGACAAAGCTTGCGAAGCTGCCTCCACCGTCCCAGCAAAGCGCTACCACTTATGATGGGGAATCTATACGTCTTCCGCTGCAAGGCGACTTCTACGTCGGCATCGGGGTGTGCGCGCACGATCCGAACGCAGTTGAAGAAGCCCATTTCTCGAATGTGGAAATTAAATCTCTTCCCGCCACAACCGGCACCCCCGTCCTCTACAGCACCCTCGAAACTGTGCCCATAGACTCAGGCGACCGGCAGGTCGTCTACCTGGCTGCCAGCCACTTTGAAGCTCCCAACTGGTCGCGCGATGGCTCCTACTTTCTCTTCAACCAAGATGGCCATCTTGAAAAGCTCCCAATTAAGGGCGGCACGCCTGAAACCATCAACACGGGATCCCTCGATCAAGTGAATAACGATCACGGCATTTCACCGGATGGCACGCAGCTCGCCATCAGCGACAACACGCAAGAAACAAAATCAGAGGACGGAAAAATCACGCACGAGTCGCTCGTTTACGTCTTGCCAATCACGGGCGGAACGCCGCGCCAGATCACGAAAGCTGCGCCTTCCTATTGGCACGGGTGGTCACCGGACGGAAAGACGCTGGCCTTCGTCGGCCAGCGCCATGGCGAGTTCGATATTTACACCATTCCGGTCATGGGCGGAGAAGAGACTCGCCTGACAACGGCCAAAGGCCTCGACGATGGTCCCGAATACTCGCCCGATGGTCAGTATATTTACTTCAATTCCGAGCGCACCGGCCACATGCAGATCTGGCGCATGAAGTCCGACGGCAGCGATCAGGAGCAGGTCTTCTCCGACGACTACAACAACTGGTTTCCGCACATTTCGCCGGACGGCAAATGGATGGTGTTCTTAACCTACGACAAAGACGTGAGCGGACATCCGCCGAACAAAGACGTCAGGCTGCGGCTGATGTCGCTGGAAGACAAAAAAATTTCTCTTCTCGCTCAATTGTTTGGAGGGCAGGGAACCATCAACGTGCCCTCGTGGTCGCCGGACAGTAAACAGATAGCCTTCGTAAGCTACCAGCTTATAGCGCCGGAGGATTCGCAACCCGCGGCGGGCCCTTGAGGCTAGTGAACGGTCGCCGCGGATTTCGGCTAGACGACTTCAGGATTTGTGGTTCGGCTTGATGACGTTCGCGGCTTGCGGTCCTTTCTGGCCTTGTACGATTTCGAACTCCACCGGGTCGCCTTCCTGCAGGCTCTTGTAACCTTCGGCAGAGATCGCGCTGTAATGCACGAAGACGTCGGGCCCATCGTCTCGTCCAATAAACCCGTATCCTTTAGCGTTGTTAAACCACTTCACAGTACCTTTCAAACGATCCACGTACGCCCCCTGGAATGTGCTCTCAACCTGTGCACACTCCGAATTTGCAGTCATTGTGCGTCCGGCCACAGGCACTGTCAAGCGGAAGGGGATTTATTCTTGCCGGCGAGAATACTTATTTCCCTTACGCCGACCGGCGTGGTTGGCGCACTCCAGCCATAGGATGCCAGCAATGGTTTTGGCGTCGTGAATCTCACCTTGCAGCACCATGGCGACTGCTTTCGAGAGCGGAACCAACTCAATTTCAATGATTTCATCAGCTTCCGGCTGAGCCTTGCCCAGCTTCAGACCGCGCGCGAGGTAGAGCGACATGGCTTCGGCGACGAAGCCGGGACTGGCCCAAAAGCGCAGAATGCGTTTCCAGGTTTTTGCCGAGTAGCCGGTTTCCTCCAGCAACTCGCGTTTGGCGGCCTTCAACTCTGATTCGCCTTCATCGATGCGTCCGGCGGGAATCTCATAAAGAAAACGTCCGGCGGCATGGCGATATTGCTTTTCCAGCAGAACTCGCTGGCCAGCAGGTCCATCGTCGACCGCCAGAACCACCACCGATCCGGAGTGGCGCACCACGTCGCGGCGCACACGGATTCCGGTGGGTTCGAGCACTTCGTCGGTTGTGACCCGGAAGAGCGGGCCGTTGTAAGACTCACAGGAAGAGAGGATTCGAGCTTTCTTACTTCGAGCGGATCGTGCCATGAAACCAATATAAGGGAGATCGCTTTTGCGCGCTGCTCCTGATATTCTCGCCGCCGTGAAGATGCCGCGACGACCGAAGATCGCGATGGTTGGAGCGGGACGCGTGGGCAGAGCGTTGGCGCTGCGTCTGGCCGAAGCGGGGTACAGAATCAGCGAAGTGATCGGGCGTGGAAGTCCGAAATCCGTGGCCAAAACCCGCAGGCTTGCTCGCCGGGTGAAAGCGACAGCATCGCGGATGAGCGGCGCGCGTCTGGGCGCGGACGTGGTCTGGTTTTGCGTTCCGGATGGGCAAATCGCAAGCGCGGCTGGAGAACTTGCCCGCTTCGACTGGAGAGGCAAGTTCGCATTTCACGCCAGCGGAGCCCGATCGAGTAACGAGTTGGCGATCTTGCGGGAGCGGGGAGCGAAGGTTGCGTCCCTCCATCCTCTCATGACGTTTATTCCGGGGGTTGCGCCGGAACTCGCAGGCGCTACTTTCGCGGTGGAAGGCGACCCGCAAGCAGTGAGCGTGGCCGCTGACATTGTTCACGGTCTAGGCGGAAACTTGCTGCGCCTTCGGCAGCAGAACAAAGCTGCTTACCATGCTTTCGCGACCCTGGCCTGCCCGCTGCTGCTTTCGCTGCTGGCCGCGAATGAAAAAGCGGGAGCGCTGGCGGGAATCTCCCGCCTGCGTGCGCGCCGGGCGATGTTCCCGATCATTCGCCAGACGCTGGCGAATTACGAGAAATTCGGGGCGGAGGACGCGTTTACCGGGCCCATCGCGCGAGGGGACGAAGAAACAATCCGTAAGCATCTCACCAGCCTGGAAACTCTCCCTGAAACGCAGGCGCTTTATATCGCCCTGGCACGCGCTGCCTTGCAGTATTTGCCGAAACCTGGCGCCGAAGCTATCGACGAAACACTGCGTCAGTTTTTCTTCTCGAACCTTGCCAAGCCCTTGCGGCTTTTGCGGTCAAAAGCTCTTAACCGCGGGACGCTGGGTACGGTCGCAAAGATCGCCAAGAAAAGTGAAGGAGCATGGAGACGCGTTTAAGACTGCAGGAGATCTTCGCAGTGGGCGACGCAAACGTCCGGGGCGCCGGCTTTCAGTTCCTCGATGCCGAAAATTCCAGTGGCCACGGCCACCACCGGAGCGCCTACATCTCGAGCTGCCTGGATGTCGAATGGAGTATCTCCGACGAAGCAGACCCGCGTTGCTGAACCCGACTGCGCCTCTGCCATGGCAATTGCATTGCGGAAAATCTCCGTCCGACTTTCGCATTCATCGCTGAACGATCCAAAAGAAAAGAAATCCCGCAAACCGGCGGCCGTGATCTTATGCCAACCCACGCTCGCCAGATTTCCCGAGGCAACGCCAAGGAGGTGGCCGGAATCCTGCAACCGTCGCAGTAGAGGTTTTATGCCCACGCAGACTTCCGGTTTGAGTCCCTCCCGGTTGTGATCGACCTCGCGGCGAAGGACTTTCAAGGCGCGAGGAAGCTTCGCTTGAAATTCGCCATCCCGAACCCCTGCGCGAGCTAGTGCGGCGCGCAGAATCAAGACATCAGTCATTCCGTGGCATTGCACGCCTTCGAGCGTGGCAGTGCTCCCGTAGGCTTCGGCAATGGCTCGATGAAACGCGTTCCAATGGACCAGATCGCGGCTGTTCAGCAGAGTGCCGTCGATGTCGAAGACGTAAGCGTCGGCGGGAGGAAGGGCAGAATTCAGCCGGATAGTTGATCCATCACTCGCTTGCGAAGGCTGTCTCATTTGTATCGGGCGGAGACTTTAAATTCGGAATTCCACTGCAGATTCTCCAGATGAAATCTCGAATCTCAGCTCACCATGATCCTGTGGATCGACCGCGCTTTGCCGCTGGCGTCGTCGCTGTCGATAACCACGGCGCACAGGCGAACATCGCCGGTTGCCGGCTCGAAGCGCACCGGCATGTTGTTCAGAAAGCGGCCGATGATCAACTCTTTCTTGACTCCAATCACGCTCTCGTAGGGGCCGGTCATGCCGACATCGGTGATGTAGGCTGTGCCGCCGGGGAGCACTCGCTCGTCGGCGGTGGGAATGTGTGTGTGCGTTCCGATCACCGCGGTGACGCGTCCATCCAGATACCAACCCAGCGCAGCTTTTTCCGAAGTAGCCTCGGCATGCAAATCGACAAAGACCGTTTTTGACTTGATCTCTTTCAGCAGTTCATCCGCCTTGCGAAAGGGATCGTCATTGCCGGCCATGAACACGCGTCCTTGCAGATTGATGACCGCGTAGGAAGCATCTTTCTTGCGGCCCTGGTAAACCCCCCAGCCGGGCAGATCGGGCGCGTAGTTCGCCGGACGCAGGATGCGGTGTGCCGGGCTGTGCGGGTTGCCGTTCTCCGATAAGTAGTAGTCCACGAGTTCGCGCTTGTCCCAGACGTGATTGCCGGTGGTGAGGACGTCGATGCCGAGATCGAAAAATTCCTCGGCCAGAGCGGGTGTGATGCCGAATCCGGCGGCCGCGTTCTCGCCATTGGCGAGAATCAAGTCAACTTGATGCGCCGCGATCAAGTCCTTCAGCTTTTCGCGAACAATCGTCCGCCCGGGACGCCCGAAAATATCGCCAATGAAGAGAGTGCGCACGCAGTTTCGATGGTAACACGCAGAAATCGGGCGCAGGTTACGGGTGCGATTGGCATGTCTGCGCGAGGCAGGCTGCGACTCTCACCGTCGCGCAGTTATTGATTGGCAGGGTTGCCGCCTTCCAGCGCGACATGCGGCCAGCCGCCACTCCAATCGATCGTCGACAGTTGCAGGTAGGCATCACCGGTCTTCGCCTGGTAAGCATGGAACACAATAATGTCGTGATCGTCGCCCAAACCGTGCTCCTGGCCCATACGCACGGATTCCCCGCCTGGACCTAGCCATTGCTGGTTGCCCAGCAAGACCGGCGTTGCTCCGCCATCGAGCATGGGCACGCCTTTTGCATCAACGTACGGTCCGGTCACGTTGGTTGCGCGTCCCACCATGGTTTTGTAGTTGCTGCGAGTGCCGCGGCAGCACAGGTCGTACGACACGAACAGGAAGAAGTAGTGACCGTGATGAACAATGAAAGGCGCTTCGATGGCCTGCCAGTCGCCGGGAAGACCCGGGGGATTCGGTGGAGGATTCTTTGGCCGCTTACGCCGAGCCAGGGAATACAACTTTGTGTCGGCAGACGAGAGCTTGCCGGTTTGAGGATCGATGCGGCGCATCTTGATGCCGTCCCAAAAACTTCCGAATGCCAGCCACGCGCCGCCTTTATCATCGAGCACAAGGTTGGGATCGATGGCATTGAAGTTATCCTCGGCCCGAGAGCGCAGCACCAGGCCTCGATCTTCCCAGTGAAAGCTGGCATTATGCGGGTCCAGCGTCTTGTTGGTGAGCAGCGCAATTCCTGACGTGTTCTTGCCGAAGACGGAGAACGCGTAATAGAGGTGATATTCGCCGTTGAAAAATGAGATGTCGGGAGCCCACAACTCTTTGGTCTGTGGACTGTCTTTCTGAATCCATTCCGGAAGCTGTGGCAGAACGGCGCCGCACCGCTTCCATTCGTGGAGATCTTTTGAGCAGCGGATGGGAAGCTCACCGTCGCGATGCGGGCCGTTGGCCGTTCCAAACTCGTACCAAGTGTTGCCATCGCGAATGATGGAGGGGTCGTGCACGTACTCGGTATCGCCAGAAACGGCGATGATCTCGGGGCCGCCAGGCCGGGTTTGCCCCAAAGCGTGGAAGGCAAGCACGCCGGCAATGATGGTGATGAGCCGGCAATGAGCGTTGCGGGTCACCGGCTCTCCTAGACTCGTTCAATCACGACCGACTGCAATTTCACGTCCTTGTTCGGGCGGTCGTTTCGGCCGCGCGGCAGCTTGGAAATCTTTTCGACGATGTCGTAGCCCTCGACCACCTCGCCGAAGATGGTGTGCTTGCCCGTGAGCCACTGCGTCGGCGCAACCGTGACGAAAAACTGCGATCCGTTGGTGTTGGGCCCCGCATTGGCCATGGCCAGTTTGCCGGGTTTATCGAAATTGTGCGGTGACCCGCGAGTTTCGTCCTCGAATTGGTAGCCGGGTCCGCCCATGCCTGTGCCCTGGGGATCTCCGCCCTGAATCATGAAATTCGGAATCACGCGATGGAAGATGGTGCCGTCATAAAGACGATCGGTGCTTTTCTTTCCCGTGCTCGGGTGGCGCCACTCGCGCTTGCCTTCGGCAAGGTCGACGAAGTTCTGCACGGTCTTGGGTGCTTCCTGCTCAAAAAGCCGGCAAACGATGGTGCCTTCGGTGGTATTGAGGATTGCGTAAGTGCCGGGAGTGCGGGCCATGAGATAGTCCTTTCTTGATTAACTGAATCATTGAATCATCGCGGGATTAAATCGTTGAGAGCATTTCTTTGTGCCCTCGCGCGGCCTTGGGCGAGCTTTGCCTTAAAAGCTTTTGACCGCAAGGTTCGCAAAGCAAATCCGGATCAATCTTGCACTCACTGCGGTTTCGGTGCTGTCGGTCTCGGTTTCGCCGGGTGATGCGTCATAGTCGCATGCGACATTCCAGGTGCGTGCAGGATCGTGATGTGATTGATCTTCACCGGATTGTCCGGCTTGTCATTGCCATCGCGAGGCATGCGCGCGATCTGCTTCACGATCTCCACGCTCGGGTCATCACACTGGCCGAAGATGGTGTAATTGCCATCGAGGCTGGGGTACGGTACCTCGGTGATAAAGAATTGGGAACCATTGGTATCCGGCCCCGCATTCGCGTAAGCGAGGCGGCCCGGCCTGTCGAAGGTGAGATCTGGTGAAGTTTCATTCTTGAAGCGGTAACCCGGATCGCCGCGGCCATTACCGGCGGGATCGCCACCCTGAATCATGAACTCCGGAATCACGCGATGAAAAATCGTTCCGTCGTACAGCGGCTTGCCGTGGATGTGTTTCCCCTGGGGATTGGTCCAATCCTTCGTTCCCGTTGCCAAGCCGATGAAGTTGGCAACGCCGATGGGGGCTTTCCTGGGAAAGAGTTCGCAGCGCAGCTTCCCAGCCGTGGTGTCGATGATAGCGGTGGGTGGCGTGTAAGAGGGCAAGGGCTTCTTGGCCGCCGGTTTTTTGGCGGGAGTGCTCTGCGATGCCGCGATCAGCGGGATGGTAAAAAAAACAAGTAGCGGGACGAGTTTGCGCATCGATGCTCCTGAAGAGGGAAACGGAATTGCAATTGTACGACAGAACATCAGATCGCCACAGAGCCCACGGACCCAGAGCCAACCAGATGCAGGAAGAACATCACAGCAGCGCAGCCCTGGCTTTCGCAAGGCACAGTTCGAGGGGTTGCTCCGTGTCGACGACCGTCTTCGCTAACGTGATTTCCTCAAAGCGCGCCTTCACCTCCAAGTACAACTTGAAGTCGCGGTTCTCCGCTAAATGCGCCTGATCTCCTTCGAGGCGCAAGCGCGCCGTCTCGTCGCGGCAGACACATTGCAGAATGCGCCAGGGTTGGCCGAGTGCAGCGGCGTATCCGGTTGCCCGGTCGAGTTGATATCGCCGCGAAAAGGTTCGGCCATCGAGGAACACGTGTCGAGCCGGATCTTTGCGGAAGAGATACCCCGCGACTTTCAGCATAACGCGCATGCAGAACTCGTCCTGCTCGGCGGAATATTCAATGTCGCGCGACTCGAACAGCGCAGCGCGGATGTGATCCTTGTCGAGAACGGTGCCGCCGAGTTCGGCGGCGAGCGCGCGGCTGAGCGTGCTCTTGCCGGTGCCGGGCAAGCCGGCCATAAGGATCAGCATGGATTGAGGATAGCCTAGAACGCAGGGAATCAGCAGGGAAGGAACGAAGCAAGCGTCACACGCACAAGTCTTTAGTGAGTGCCTATGGCTATTACTGTTGGGAGACGCCGACGCCAGCTTGGCTGACTTCAGTCTGGCGCGCAGTTTCCGTCGTGAATCCCGGCAATCCCACGCTGGTGATTGCGTCCAGCGTCGCGCGCGCATCCTGGTGCTCAGCCAGCATTCGCGTCTGTCGCCAATCGGTGTAGCGGTCCGAAACCATGATGTGGAAGCACCAGTGGCGGCGCTCTTCTTCGGGTTCGATCAACCCCAACTCCTTCAGCGGACGAAGATACTCCTCCATCCACTTGACTTGAGCTTTAGTCATTCCGCGGCGCTGCAAGTCGACGGTGAGGCCGGCCAGATGGGACGAAGCCGTTTCCCCGGTTTCCGGAGCCGCGTTGCGGTTGTGCCGGCGGAGTTTCTTTTGCACGAGCACGGTGCGGACCGCAGAGTTTACCTGGATCTGCTGATGAAATTCTTTGAAATAAGCCTCGCTGATGTCATTCACGAAATCGAGCGTCCACTGACGGCAGTAGCGGCGCGCGGGATCGAGCGAACCCTGAATACGAAGGGTCTCGTTGGGAACAATGGCAACCAGGTCGCCGCTGGCTTTCAGCTTTTCGAGTTGCTTATCGTTATAAATGCGCGGCAGGTTCAAGCGGTCGATCTCGGCATTCTGGAGCAGCAGAGATTCGTGCGACGGCTTGAATGCGGGATTCCACGGAATGCGATGGAACCGGTGCATGCGGTGATAGCGCGCGGGCGCGACCGGTCGAACTGCGAAAGCCTGGCAGCTGAGGGCCAGAGTCAACAAGAGCAGTAAGGGATTCTTTCTCATGGCGCCGAACGTTGCAGCAGGGGTTTATTGTAAGTCAATTCGGGAAAAAACCAAGGTCAAAGTTACGTCTTTTTAATTACCCCGGTTCTCACTTTTGTTCAAGCCCTGCTGGTTACCTCCTGATTACTGGCGTTGCAGACATGTATTTACATTGCAGCTAAGATGCCGTTCGCAAATCCCATGCTGCCATGCTGAATTTCCTTTGAATTCAGTGCGGGCGCGCTGAAGGGTATTCGCAAAAAGTGGCAAAGCTTTGCGGTCACGTTACGGAAAGTGTCAAGGGGAGCAAACCAGCTCTTAGCCGTGGTCTTAGCCTCCCGAGAGGTTGCGACCGAAGCCAGTGGCTAGAAGCTAGTGCTAAAGCCAGTTCAGCGCCGGAAGAGATCGCCCAAGGCCTGTTTCATGACCGCGCCGCCGACCTCGGAAATCGACCGGGTCAAGGGGATATCTTTGGGACAGGCTTCGACGCAGTTTTGCGCGTAGCCGCATTCCTGAATTCCGCCGTCGCCCATGAGCGCGGCCAGACGTTCGCGTTTCAAGGCCGCGCCGGTCGGATGCGTGTTGAACAGCCGAACCTGCGAAATCGTGGCCGCGCCGACAAATCCGGTGTGCTCATTGAACTGGGGACAAACCTCCATGCAGCAGCAGCAGGAAATGCAACGGGAAAGGGGATAGGCTTCCTCCTGCTCCTCCATAGTCATGCGCGGACCGGAGCCAAGATCGTAGGTGCCGTCAATGGGAACCCAGGCCTTCACGCGCTTCAAATTTTCAAAGAGCACGCTGCGGTCGACGGCGAGATCGCGAATGATGGGGAACTTCGAAAGCGGCTCCAGCGTGATCGGCTGTTCCAGATCATCGATCAGCGCCGAGCAGGCCATGCGCGCCTTGCCGTTGATCAACATGGCGCAGGATCCGCAGACCTCTTCGAGGCAATTTGAGTCGTAGGTGATGGGCGTGGTCGCCTTGCCGTCGCGGGTGACCGGATTGCGCGCGATCTCCATCATCGAGGAGATCACGTTCATGTGGTAGTGATACGGAATTTCGAACTCCTCCCAGCGCGGCTTGTCATGGGGAGAAGCTTGTCGGCGGATTTTGAAGAGAATGGCTTTGGAATTAGGCATCAGCTTTTAGCTCAAAGCGCCAAGTGGGCGCCTTCGAGCCTGGCGAACGTTTAGCACATAGACAACACCGTCATCCACTTCGCGCGCCCGTTTCGCCCGCAGGTTGCGACATCAGCCACTCGAGGATGGAGTTTGCATCCTGCTAGGCCTCAGCCGTAACCTCAACGCGAAATGTCATGCTTTCGACGGAGATCGGCAAGAAGCTCCGAAGCAGGGCGAGTGCGACCAGCCTTCATGTCTTCCATACCCCGTCGAATACCCTGCACCGCTTGTGTAGAGTCTTCCCGCTCCCATTCCAGATAGGCTGCAAGAGCCTCATCAAGGGCGGTTTCAGGGTCCTGACCGCGGCGCCTGGCATATTCTTCCAGTTCGGCTTTCCGCTCAGGTTTAATGGGCATTAATTCCATGTTCGCCTTGAGCGATTTTAGCGCATTTTATGTCTTAGCACTTTCCCGTACTTTGGCGGAATCAAGTGTGTGTCTGTGCCGTCCCGACGAGTGAAGCAAAGATACACGAGCAACACGATCACCGGCATTAAAACCAAGAACGTGCCCGAGTGTTGTGGCGAGCAATCCTTTGAATACCGACAATCGCCCAAAGCAAGGAGACGGTCAACAAGGCAACGGCAGATTCAACTGAACGACGTCTGAGGCCGGGTCTCATCGTGTTCCATGGTTGCCGCCCGGCATCAGTACTTCCGCGTGCGCGGTGGGATTAAACTTACGTCCACCGGTTCAAACTCAAACTTTGGCTCGTCCGCATCGGGGGCGAAGTACGCCTTTGTCGTCTTCAGCCAGTTCTTGTCATCGCGCTCGGGGAAGTCGGGCTTATAGTGGGCGCCGCGGGATTCGTCGCGCATGCGCGCGCCCTGGGCGATCACCCGCGACAGTTGCAGCATGTTGTAAAGCTGGCGGGTGAAGACGAAAGATGTGTTCGCCCACATCGAGCGGTCGCTCAAGTTGATGCGACGGAAGCGTTCAAGCAATTCGACCAGCTTGGCATCAGTCTGCACCAGATTGTTGTTGTAGCGGATGACGGTGCAGTCCTTGGTCATCAGTTCGCCCAGTTCACGCCAGAGCTTGAATGGATTCTCCTTGCCGTCCGACTTCATCAGCCCGGCGTTGATCTCTTCCTGGCGCTTGCGTTCGGCGTCGAAATGCCCGTTCTGGGATGCGGCCTGCTGCCCCTGTGCATAGCGGACTGCGTTTGGCCCAGCGGTAAACCCGCCAAAAATGCAGGAGACCAGCGAATTGGCCCCCAGCCGATTCGCGCCGTGGTACTGATATTCGCATTCGCCGGCGGCAAAGATTCCCGGAATGTTCGTCGCCTGGCTGTTATCTACCCACAGGCCGCCCATGGTGTAATGCATGCCGGGAAAAATCTTCATCGGCGTTTCACGAGGATCATCACCGACGAATTTCTCGTAAATCTCGAGAATGCCTTCGAGCTTGCGATCAAGCGTCGCACGATCGATGTGGGTGAGGTCGAGATAGACCATCGGCTTGCCATCGATGCCGAGGTTGTACTCGTAAACCACTTTGAAAATAGCGCGGGTCGCCACATCGCGGGGCACCAGGTTGCCGTACTTCGGATACCACTCTTCCAGGAAGTACCAACGCTCGTTCTCGGGAATGGACCTGGGATCGCGCTTGTCGGCAGCGTTCTTTGGTACCCATACGCGGCCGCCTTCGCCGCGCGCCGACTCCGACATCAGGCGCAGCTTGTCTTCGCCGGGAATCGAAGTGGGGTGGACCTGGATGAATTCGCCATTGGCATAAAAGCATCCCTGCTGGTAAAGCGCAGACTGCGCCGATCCCGTGCAGACAACGGAGTTCGTGCTCTTGCCAAAGATCGCGCCGATGCCGCCGGTCGCCATCAGGACCGCGTCGGCAGGGAAGGTGCGCACCTCCATGGAGCGCAGATCCATGGCGCAGATGCCGCGAGCCACACGCTTGCCGTCGAGCACCGCCGAGAGGAACTCCCAGGCTTCGTACTTGGTCACCTTGCCTTCGGATTCGTAGCGCCGCACCTGCTCGTCGAGCGCATAAAGAAGTTGCTGGCCAGTCGTGGCTCCGGCGAACGCAGTGCGGTGATGCAAGGTTCCGCCAAAGCGGCGAAAGTCGAGCAGGCCTTCCGGTGTGCGGTTGAAGGGCACGCCCATACGATCGAGCAGGTCGATGATGCCGGGAGCCGCCTCGCACATGGCTTTGACCGGCGGCTGGTTGGCGAGGAAGTCGCCGCCGTAAACGGTGTCGTCAAAGTGCTGCCAGGTGGAGTCGCCCTCGCCCTTCAGGTTCTTGGCCGCGTTAATGCCGCCCTGAGCGCAGACGGAATGCGAACGCTTCACCGGCACGATGGAGAACAGGTCAACATGCCCGCCCATCTCGGCGATCTTGATCACCGCCGAGAGTCCCGCGAGCCCTCCGCCCACCACGATGATTTTGGGGTTAGCTGGCATTCGCCTCGAAGTTATTCTGTGTGACTTTGTGCTCTCGGTGGTTACAACCTGAACCACAGAAGACACAGAGGAGCACAGAGGAAATCACCGCATGGTAAACGAATCCATCTCGGTTGCGCTGGGCTGAAAAGGCTGCCGCGGCGTGGTGATGAACGAGTACATGGTGACCGCACCAACCACCATGAATCCGACGGCAATCAGAGCGCATACATAGCCCCAGCGGCGGCGCGCGATCGGGCCCTGGGTGATTCCCCATTTTGCGGCAAACAGCCACAGGCCATAAGCGAAATGCCAGGACGCGCAGAAAATGCCCACCGCATAAAACGCGAGCGCCCAGGGATGCCCCAGAACTTCATTCTGAACTTTGCCGAATGCCGATGCCGGATAGGTGAGCAGGTGTACGCCGCTGAAGCGCAGATGCCAGGTATGCCAACCTATGTAGAAGAAGGCAATCGCGCCCGTCCAGCGCTGCGATGTGTACATCCAGTTGCCCACCCAGGGATAGTCGCCGACGTTGCTCTCGCCGCGGAACCAGATATAAAAACCGTATAGGCCGTGGTACAAAATCGGCAACCAGACGCCAAAGAGCTCAAGCCAGAAGACGAACGGCAACCCCGCCAAGGTCGCAACCTGTTTGGTGTAAGCGCCGGGACCTTCTGTCGCCACCGCGTTCGAATAAAAATGTTCAATCAGGAAGACGCCAACGGGAACAATCCCCGTCAACGAATGCAGGCGCCGCCAGAAGAAGGAATGTCCTTGCCCCGCTCTCAGCGGAGCCACGCCACCTTTGATTGCCACCGGAGTTGTCGTGCCTGGAGCCGAAGCCACTACAGTCCTTATAGGTTGGGAAGTGATCAGCGAACCCATCATTATCTTGGTGCGTAAGAAAAGAAGTCAAGGAGAGCACGCCGAGAACCGCTGGGCGCCGAGTTTTTCACAGCCGTGGAATCACGGAAGAGACTTGCTGCGTCCAGCGGCGCGTTTCACCTTGGAACACAATGGAACCGAACGCATTTGTTGCCGAAGTTTATCGCCGGATGGCGTTGCGCAATGTAGCCGTCGCGCCCACGCCCCCGGCTCCGGAGCGGGTGCGTGAAGTCGCGCGCGAATATGAGCCGCACCTGCCGGTCTCCAAAGACGCGGCCATTTTGGACATCGGCTACGGCGACGGCTGGTTCATGGCGGCATGCCTCAAACTCGGCTATCGCGATGTCTCGGGCGCCGAGTTCAATCCCGACAGCAAACCGTACCTGAACGAGTGGGGAATCAAGCTGCACCGGATCGAAAAAGATATCGGCGAGTTCCTGATGACGCAGCGCGAGTGCTATGACTTCATCCACCTTTCGCATGTCATCGAGCACATTCCAAAATACTCGTTGCTCTGGGTGGTCGACGCGCTCTATTTCGCATTACGTCCGCATGGCACGCTGTTCCTGCGCACGCCCAACATGGAGGGCCCGGCCGCGAATTCTTGTTACTACGTCACCCTGGGGCATGAATATGGGTTCAGCGGGTCGAACCTGAAGTCGTTGCTGAACATCTGCGGATTTGACGATATTCAGTTCGTTCAGCCCTTGCAGACAAAGACGCCGAAACAGCGGATTGGAACCCTGCTGCGCTGGCCCTACCTGGCGGGCAGCCGCGCCCGCCATCGCTTGTTTGGCGTGAACCACGGCGGGCAGTTCGGGCCGGAGTTGGTGGTGAAGGCCGTCCGCAAGCACTTTTCGCCTTTGATGAGCGACCAGTATCGCTGAGCCAAACCTTCAGCGTGGAGGGGGAAACTCGCTCGCCCACTGCAGAAACTTCCGAAACGCCGCCCCACGATGGCTGTAGCGCGCTTTTTCCCCGGCGCTGAGTTGCGCGAAGGTTTTTCCGATGTGCGGGAAATAAAACAGGGGATCGTAGCCGAATCCGTTTGCGCCTTTCGCTTCCTCCTGAATGATTCCCTCCGCCTTTCCTTCAAATACGGCGAGAGTGTGGCCGTCGCGCGCGGCCGCGATCCAGCAGACGAACCGGCCCGTGCGCTGGTCCGCAGGCACGCGTTTGATCTGCCGAATCAGCTTGGCGTTATTAGCTTCATCGTCGGTATTCGCTTCCGCGAGGTGGGGCTCGTCGGCGGCGTAGCGGGCGGAATGAACCCCGGGTGCGCCGCCCAGAGCGTCGACTTCCAGGCCAGAATCGTCCGCAATCACAATCTCGCCAGGCATGTAGCGGCTGTAGGCTTCCGCTTTTTTGCGAGCGTTCGCCTCAAAGGTCGCGCCATCTTCCACGACCAGCGGAAGCGACGAAAAACCTGGAATCGCGGCAATTTCGATTCCATGATGGGAAGCGGCACCGGCAAAATCGCGAATCTTCCCAGGGTTGGAGGTTGCGATCAGGACTCGTTTCATGTCGCACTCCGGCCGAGAAGCGCTCGCCGGCGCCGTGCGTAGCACCAGGCAAGCAATCCAACAAGCGTAATAACAGAAATTGCCTCCCCGCTCTTGCGGTCCCGCCCTTCCGCCCAGAAGATGTGGACGCGATTGCTTCCCGGATGAATGGGAACCTCCATCAGCCCAGTGCGCGCCGCAGTCTCCGAGTGCTCCACAACTCCGTTTACTTCCACTCTCCAATCCGGGTAGTTGAACAGCCGTAGCACGAGCTCTCCAGGCGAACTCACGTCCGCATCAATGATCCTGTTTTCCGCGCGCCATTGCACGACCTGTACTTTCGCTGTCCCATTTCCTTCAAACCGGACCTGCGGCGCCTTCTGATCCACATCGGATGAGTCCACGGTGGAAGGCACGTACTCCTCCACTCCTTCATTGCCGATCTCGTCCTGTTGATTGTCGACCATCTCCTGAATATCCCCGGCGTTGTCCCACCACGGGCGCATGACGGAATGCCACACCAGCAGGACGGCGCCAAGAGCCACCACGCAAATGATGATCCGTAGCCACATGCGCCGAAACCCGAGCACGATTGCGGCAGCCACTGCCACGTTGAGGCACAACAACCATCGCCAGGGGAACTGAACGAAACGGAGTTCAGGAAGATGCCGCCATAGCGGCGACGCGAGGCTGACCATCAGCAGGCAGCAGGCGCCGCTCCACACAAGCAGTGGCCACCAGATTCTCTCGCGGCGCAACCGGCGCGAAAGCACAAATGCACCTGCCGCAATCGCCAATTCCCACACGGCAATGATCGACACCAGGCGATTGAATTGGTTGTGATCGGGATCGGGTGTGATGGTGAAAAGAAAACTGTCTTCCGGCCGGACGCCGGGGGAAAGCACCTGGTCGAGATTCACCCAGGCTTGCTGATGCCAGGCCGGGATCAGGTAGACGGCGCCCATGGCGGCGCCTAACGCGACCGCGATCGCCCCGTACCCCAGCACGGCGAACGAATGCCTTCGTGCCGCGACCCATACCAGGAGCAGTGCGATCGAGTAGTTCATCATCACCGCGCTGGGAATGTTTGTCAGCCATCCCGCGGCCAAGAGCAGGCTGAGAGGCGCAATCACCTGGGGACCGTCTTCCTCCGAACGCAGCGCATATAAAAACAAAAGCGGAAGATAGGCGGCAGCCAGAAGTTCTGCGAAGGCACTCCGCCAGTAAACGATCACCAGGTGATAGGGATTGGCTACGTAAAAAGCGGCGGCAAACAACGCGTCCGCGCGGGAGAAGAATCGCCGCGCAAGCACAAACATGGACGCGCCGGAGAGCGCGAGAACGACCCAGATGTACGCTGCAGGAACAAACTTCCACGGCAGGATGGATCCCAGCGCCGCGCCCAGCCCCCACGATAATGGCGGATAAAAAATGAAGCGCGCCTCCCCGTATCCGTAATGCGCCCAAGCCGCCCAATGGGGATAAATCACGCCATGTGACCAATCCTCAGCAACTTCCAGCCAGGAGTTCATGTGAAACTCGAAATCGTGGCCGGAAGGAATTCCAAAATGCCAAAAGGGAAGCACGACGGCAAGGCTGGTAAGCGCAATGACGGTCAGGTCCAACGCGCCGAATTGCCGACTGCCCGCATGTGCCGCCTTCATCGTGTGTGAAGAGAATACAAGAGTTGGGGGCTTTGAAAAATCAGCCAGAACTCAGAAGCATGCGGTAAAAAATAGCTCACAACCCGCTGTGACCACAGTCACAGCGGCGTGTCAGCCCAGTCCGTAAAGTTAAAGCGACAGCCAACGCCCGTAGCTGTGAGGCGACGGGGGTTGTCTGCGCAGAGAATCACAACATTAACGGTGCCCTATGACCCAGCATTGTGACAACGATCGCGCCGCCTGGCTGCAAGGACCCTCAGCCCGGTGCGTAGCTCCGCCTCAGCCGCGAAGTTCGCTTTGGAGGCTAGTGTTGCTTGGCGCTCCCGGCGTGGGCAAGGGCACGCAGGCCGCGTTGCTTAGCCAGCGTTTGGGCGCGTGTCACCTTTCGACGGGCGACGTGTTTCGCGCGGCCCGCAGCAGCACCAAGGCCTCGCCTGCTATGGCAACCGCTCTTGACTATATGCGACTGGGCAAACTGGTCCCCGATCAAACCGTCTGGGACATGGTGCGCGAGCGTATTGGCTGCTTGCGCTGCCAGGGTGGATTCGTGCTTGACGGCTTTCCGCGCACCCTGGCGCAGGCCGACTCTTTGCGCCAGTTGATGGAAACCGAGCGGCTGCGACTCGATGCTGTGGTGAATTACGTTCTGCCGGTTTCTGAGATCATCAAGCGCTTGAGTGGCCGGCGGATCTGCCAGGCGTGCAAAGCCGTTTTTCATCTGACCAACCAACCACCGAAACAAGACGGAATCTGTGACCACTGCGGCGGACGCTTATATCAGCGGGAAGACGACCGGTCAGGATCGATCGCGGTGCGACTGCAAGCTTATGAGCGCAGCACCGAGCCTTTGATCCAGTTCTATCGCCACCTGGGCCTGCTCACGGTGGTAGTTGCCAGCGGTTCCCCCGAGGAGATTTTCGAGCGCACCGTAAGCGCGCTCGACGACCAGAGAAAAAAGGGAGGAACACACCTGCAACCCAACCTGGCCAGGCTAACGCCTTACGCGTGAGGTCAGTTGCCGCCGCCAGATTTTGCGGCCGACACAGCATTATGGGTTGACTGCGGCCGGACCCCTGGCAGTTTTCATGTGGCGGCTGGTTTTCGCTTGCGTCGATTGATACTCAGCGTCCGCTTTCGCCGACAACAGCATTCGATGTTGGCTGCTGTGCGAGTCGTGACAGCCAACGCAACTCTGGCTTTTGTCTACTTGGGGAATGTGTTGCTGCACGATCGTGGTCTTCTCGTGGCAGGCAAAGCAGATTTGCTCCTTCGGCATCGCCAGAACAAAGATGGTTTTCGCGTTTTCCGTGAGCGCCAAATGGCAGGTCGTGCAAGGCGCCTCCATGGCGGAGTGCACAGATGCGCCGCTGGTTTTATCGGCATGGCAGGAGTGGCAATTCGCGGTTGCGGGCGGATGATCAGCCGGGAAAGCCGCCTTCGTCAGCCCCCCCAGCAAAATCATGCTCGTCAGCGCCGGCAATACGCGAACCACAAAACAGGCCATGGCAGCGAGCCTTGGTGGCAATTCGTGTCGGTTATTTTTTTCCACTCGGCCCTACCGTATCTCTCCGGTCGTCTCAAACCGCACCCCGGCAATCGAACGCCCGGAGGCCAGGTAATCGCGAATTTTGCCGCGATTGGCTCCAGAATTCTTTGTCGCATCCGCGAAAATTTGTATGGCCCGCGACAAGCCTGCAGTCTCCGGCAAGCGGAAGATCCAGGGAATATTGGTGGAGGTCAGCCTCTTGTCCGAGGCCAGCGCGATCACGGGGACAAACGACTTCACCCCGATCTGCTCGGCCAGATGGCTGGAGTCCCGATCCAAAGCGATGATGCCGAGCACCTGGTCCTTGTACACCGCGTTCACCAGCGCATTCGAGGCCTTGCCCCAGGAACTGTCGCTTGGTACCGCAACGAGTTCAAGTTTGTATCCGGAGCGAGTGAGTTGCTTGAGCATGTCAGTAATCTCAATGCTTGCCGCGGCTTTATCAGCTTGCGGCCCGAATACCGCGAATCGGGCTGAGTCGCTGTTCCTTCCCTCCAGCGGCGGGCCGGAATAGCGCACGCCATCTTCCCCCACTTGTGCATAGGGCTTTTCCATGGTGATGCGGCGGTAGTTGATCGTTCCCTGGTGCACGCGTGCCAGGTACATGGGGCTGATGTTCTTGCAATTGGGATCGAAGGTCATGTGCCCAGTCACGCCATCGTACTGATCAACTCCAGTGAGCACATCTCGAATGCGTCCGCGGTTCAGTCCGGCGCGGCAGATTGACTGCAACAGCACCTGCATGGCGTCGTAAGCGAGCGAAGCGAAGTGCTCCGGCTTTTGGTGATACGCGGTTTGAAAATGCTCGTTGAACTCCAGCCACTTCCGCGCTCGCTGCGACGGATCGAACGGATACACGGCCTCAAATCCTTCGGCGGCAGGCCCGGCGAGCTTGATCAATTCATCTCCAATCGTGCGATGGCTGCCAAAAACCCGCTGCTTCATCCCCAGATCCTTCATCTCTTTCAGAATTTCCGCAGCTGGGGTTTCGTCGGTCCACAATACAATCGCATCGGCCCGGGAATCCTGAATGACCGCCAACTGGTGGTGAAAATCCGCATCGCCGGGCATAAATTTCTGCTCGATCACGACTGGGTGCCCCAGACGGCGCGAGGCATCGCGAAACTTGAGCACGCCAAATCGCCCGTACCGATCGTTGACGCGCAGAATGGCAACCCGCTTCAGGCCGAGCTCGCTGTAAATGTGGCGTGCCAGCGTGTAGCCCTGTACGCGATCATCCTGAATATCCGTGAAGTACCAGGGAATGATGGTTTCGGGGATGGTGGGATCGGTGGAGGCGCTGTTCACGAGCGGCGTTTCCGCTTTCAGAGCGAGCCGCAGCGCGATGTGCGTGGATTCCGAGCTGACGGATCCGAACATCGCCCAGACTTTGTCGTCATAAATCATGCGGACGGCATCGTTTGACGCCGAACCCCAGATCGCGGAATCGCGTGAGACGCCGGCCGAATTCGCGCTGATCTGCCAATTGTCGTAATCGTTGTGAATCACCAGCTGGAAGGGCTTGCCGCAGTAACCGCCGGCCGCGTTGGCCTCGTCAATCGCCAACTGCGCGCCATTCAACATTCGTCTGCCGAGCGCCTGGTCGGGGTGCTCGTAGAGGGGCGCAAGGAATCCAATGCGGATTCCATCGAGTTGCTTGAAGTCGCCGTCGGGCATGTCGCGCGCCGCGCCGTTATATTCGATCAGGGTGTTGTAGTACTCGAAATAAGGAGCCGTGAATTTCGAATACGGGCGCAGATCTCCAGGAGTTCCCGCATACGGATGCAGCGATCGCGACGCCGGCCGTCCTGGCGGATTGCTTCCGCAGGAGCACGAGCTTGTGGTTTGCGCGGCCGCGCCACACGAAAGTATGGCAGCAACCAGGATCAGCATCGCGCGGGGCATAACTCAATCCTCCACCGTTTCACGCCGGAACATGGCAATGGCTTCGATCTCGACCAGCAGGTCGGGCCGGCACAAAATCGCCTGAATTCCGGTCGATGCCGGCAACGGGTTCAGCCGCTGCTTGCGGTAAAAAGCTGCCCGCTCCTCATTGAACGCCTGGTAGTCGCGCTCGATATCGCGCAAATAGCATGTGGTCCGTACGATGTCTTTCCACGTGGCGCCTTCGGAGGCGAGCAGGGCCGTGATGTTGTCAAAGGTGCGCCGCACCTGCGCGCGCAAATCCCCGACATGCACGGTCTTTCCCAGATCGTCGATGCTGGCTGTCCCCGAAATAAACAGCACCACGAATTTGCCCAGCTCGACTCGCATGCCCCGCGAAAAGGCGCTGCCGTAGTCATAAGCTTCGTTCAGCACGTTCAGGTTGGTGATGGCCTTTTTTTCAATTGGCGCTGTCGTGATTTCCTGGAGTAACTCTGTGATCCCCATGGTCCGCTCCTTTTGATATCAACACTGCTTTGGTGCCTTCCTCTGTGTAACTCTGCGGTTAAGAAAGACGTGATCCGCAGAGGGCACAGAGTTGCAGAGCCTTACTTCCGTCGAATACCGTGACTCAATCCTTTTGCCGTCGCTACCCATAAATCCTCACCCTGAAAATCCACGCCGAGAATGTAGTTGTGCGCGGGCGCGGTATCGACCTCGACTGTGCTCATTGCTCCCGCAACATCGCGCACCAGCATTTCGGGCTTTCCCGACTCGAGCGCCGGGCGATACACCGCCCAATTCGTTCCGTCGTAGTATGCGAGGCCCTTGTCGGTCGAGAACCAGGCGCGGTTTTCATCAACCCCCTTGACCTGGTTCAGAAAATTGCTGGGCAGACCGCTGTCTTTGTTCAGGAAGTTGTGCCAACTGCGCCCGTCGTAGCGGCTGGCGCCGAAGTAGGTTGCCACCCACACAATCTTGTTGACATAGCTGACCGAGGTCGTGATTTCGTGAATGAGGCCCTGATCCTTAAACAGCACCATCTCCGTCTCGCCGTCGGGGTCGTTGTAGTCTTTCCAGCGCTCCGTCTTAATGTCGTACTCGAGCAAGCCGCCTCCCCATACCGCGAAATAGACCTTGTCGTCACCCGGACTGACTGCATATACCCAAATCTCCTGCATGGGCGTGTTGCGATGATTGAAGAGTGCCCACTGGCCGGTGAGTGTGTTAAGCCGGCTGGCGCCCGCGGCGGTTGCCGTCCAGACGTAATCGCCCTGCACGCCTACTCCGTAGACAATGTCGTTGCTCAGTCCCGATGTGAGCTGCGTGAAGGTCTCGATGCGGCCTGCCGAGATGCGGTTGAGTCCGCCCATCGTGCCCACCCATAAGTCGCCGCCAGCTCTGTCGACGGCCAGCGAAAGCACGGCTTGATGAGCCAGGCCATCCACGGGGCGATAGACTTTCCATTTGCCTTTTTCATAAAGCCCCAGGCCGTTTTCGGTGCCCGCCCAGACTCGATCGCCATCGACCAGGACGCAGAAGACATGGTTATCGGGAAGACCGTTGGCCGTCGTGAAGTTCTCCCAGTGAAATCGCGGCATTTCCGGCGGAGCGGCAAGAAGGGGCGCCACAAGTACCAATCCGGCAACGAGGAAGCGCGGCATCCTGCTCATAGAGTCCTCAGATACTCGATAAGATCGTTCAGCTCATCCTTAGTCAGGTCGTTGGTTGCTCCGTGCGTGTCCTTGGGATTGAAGACGGTCCAGATTTCCTCGAGTGACCGCGCCGAGCCGTCGTGCAGGTAAGGCGCCGAGTACGCGATATTGGGAAGATGCGGGGTGTCGACCAAAGGCGAGCGGTCGGTTTTCTTTCCTGTGCCCACATCAAACGATTTGTTCACCGTGTATTTTGGTCCGGTGTGGCAACCCGGGCAGCGCTCGTTCTCAGGAATGATTCGGCCGTCCTTGTACTTGATGCGGTCGAAAATGGCTTTGCCGCGCTCCTGGGAAGCGGTGAGTTCGCCGTCAGCGGCGTGATAGCGGTTTGGGCGCGCCGGCAGAGACAGGACGTAGGAGACAAGGTCGGTCAGCTGTTTGCTGTCATAACTCTGCGAGCGGTAAAAGTATCTTTCTGTGCGGGGACCGCATTCGGTCGGCAAATCAGGATTGCCGCCGTTCCACTTGAATGGCTGGGTGCCCATCAGACCTTCGATATTGCGGTTGTCCACGATGTCCACGCCGAAGCCGTCCGGCTCCAGGTCCCATTGCAGGCCGTCCAACGTGCTGTCAATGTGGCAATTCGCACAGCTGAACTGCCCCTGAAAGGCAAAGCGGGCGCTGTTAAAGAGTTGCTCGCCATTGCGCAACGGCGTGACAGTTTTCGGCCCGCCGAGGTCAATCGAGTCGATTACTCTCTCCGCGCGCGTGTCGATGACCGCGATGTTGTCATCCATCCGCTCGGCTACGTAGAGCAGCTTGCCGTCAGGTGAAAGCACGATTCCTCGCGGGTTATGGCCGACCGGAATATGCGCGGCGACGTAATTTGCCGATGCCGAGAGATCGTTGACAAAAGAATGCCGCGACGCACGAGTGAATTTCAGAAGAGCGGCCACATCGATAACGATGACCACGTCCGATCCCGCCGAACTGACAAAGACTTTGGACTTATCGGGCGCAATCGCCACGCCATAGGGCATGGCGAAGTAGCGTTCCAGTTCATCAAGGGGGATGTCCACGACACCGCCGACTTCTTCGCCAAACAGCGCCAGGGAATCCGTGAACGCCCATCCATGCTCCACATGCGCCAGGGGAATCAGGTTCTTCGGACAAAGGTGGGCGGCAACGCCGAGTTTTCCGTCGCTGGAGAGCGCCACATGAAAAACCCCGGCGATGTTGTGAAGAGGGACGCGCTCAACTACGCGCCGCGTTGCAGTGTCGATAACGGTGATTTCCGACTGTGGTGGCGTCCGCTGCGCGCCAATCGCGGGGTAGATGTGTGTAGCGTAAACGCGCCTTCCATCAGGCGAGAGCGCCAGATAACTCGCGCCTCGTCCTGCGGCAAGGCGCTTGATCTCTTTCCCGCCCGCGAGGTCGACGACCGAGATGTCATTACTCAGGCGGTTTGCGACGTAGAGCGTTTGCGTAACGCGAATATTCCTGCCCGCGCGGTCGAGCGCAACTTGATCGGCAACCACGCTGATTGGCTCGAAGCCAGTCCGCAGAGTGCTCACAACCTCGAATGTCTGCGCGTCCACAACGGAGACCGAGTCATCCCAGGAATTGGCCACGAACACCTGCTTGCTGTCTGAGGAGACACTCACTCCGCGGGGCACACGGCCTACGGGAATTCGTGCGATTAGTTTTTGTGTGTGCGTATCCACAACGCGAAGCTCATCGCTTTTCTCGCAGACCACATATAAGCGGCCACCATCGGCGGAGATCGCAAGCTCGCCAGGCGAAACATAGCGCGCCCCGGCAGCGACGTGTTGCGCTGAGGCCGTAGCCGTCGCGAGAAGCACCGCGATGCCGAAGCAGGAGCCGAAGCTCATTTCGGCTCCTCCACAGTAATGATGCGGTCGACCGCGAGATTCTCCAGCACCTGTTCTCGCCCGCTCGGCCAATGAACGGTCAGCTTGTCGACTTGGGAGGCGCCGCCAAGCCCGAAGTGCAGGCGGCTGTCGTCCTGGGACAGGTATCCCGACCCAGCGACGCGCTCAGCCATCTGCCTGTGGCCGCCCGCGACCAATTCGACGCGCGCGCCAATTCCATCGCGGTTACTCTTCGTGCCCTTCAGTGCAACGCTAAGCCAATGGTTCTGGTTGTGCGAGGTGTTGTGCAGCAGTTCGCCGGGCGCGCCCAGATTCACCACGTAAGCGTCGACTTTGCCGTCATGGTCGTAATCAGCAAAGCATGCGCCGCGCGCCACGGTCTTGAAATCGAGCACCGGCCCGGCCTGGCGCGAGACATCGGCAAACTTGCCGTTTCCCAGCCCTCGATAAAGCGAGTGCTCCTCCGGAACCAGGTGAATCAGCCCGCCGTGAAACACGAGGATGTCGATCCAGCCATCGTTGTCGAAGTCATAGAGCCCGGTTCCCCAGCTCACATACTGCGCTGAAGTCGCGGAAATCCCTGAAGTCGCGCTGATATCCTCAAAACCACGCTTGCCGGTGTTGTGCATCAACCGGTCATACTTCGAATCCGTAACCCAGAGGTCAAGCGCGCCATCTCCCTCCACGTCGGCGAACACAGGCCCCATCGAGGAAGTCATTTCTCCGTTTTGCCCATAGGCGACGCCTAGATCACCGGCGATTTCCTCGAACGTCCCATCGTGCCGGTTGCGGAAGAGGAAGTTCTCTGTCTTGTCGTTGGAGACGTAAATGTCGGGCCAGCCGTCGTTATCGAAATCCGCCGCAGTCACGCCCATGGTGCGGCCCTTGTAGGCGCCGATCCCCGACGCATCGGTCACATCGGTGAAGGTTCCATTACAGTTGTTGTGGTAGAGGCGATTGGTTGTGGCCTCGTAGTCGAGCGGGCCCGGGTAGTTGTCGGCGGGATAAAAATTGCGGTACTTGGGATCAAACTTCACATACCGGCCAACGAACAGATCGACGCAGCCATCGCGGTCGTAATCCAGCCACGAGGAACTGATCGACCAGCCATCGACGTCGATGCCCGCCTTCCTGGTGACATCCGTAAACGTGCCGTCGCCGTTGTTGTGGTAGAGAATCGCACCGCCATAACCGGTGACAAACAGGTCAATCAATCCGTCGTTGTCGTAATCCGCGGCAATAGCCGCCATGCCGAAGATATCGGCGCTGACGCCGGCCTGCTGGGTGACATCCGTAAACGTGCCATCGCCATTATTTCGATACAGATGGTTGTGCGGGGGGGTCTCGGGCGCTTTCTTCAGCGGGTAGGGATGCATTCCTTCCCCCAGCGGCTTCCCGCTGATGACATAAAGATCGGGCAACCCATCGTTGTTGTAATCGAACCAGACGCAGCCTCCTCCGGTGCTTTCGAGCAGCGAACCGAGTTGCTGCGCGCCAAAGCTGTGGGTGAAATGAATGCCCGAGGCTGCCGTGGCGTCCTCGAAGCGAATGCTGCTCTGATTTGGTGACGGCAGTTGCTGCGTATTCTGCGCGAAAGCGGTTGCGACGCAAGCGAAAGCGAGGAAAACGATTTGCGTTTTCCTTCGTGATACGTGGCGCCCTTCGTGGCCCACAACTTTTATCAACCACCAGGGCCACGAAGGTCCACGAAAGAAGCAAGAGTCAAGTTTCTGTGGGCGCGCTTTGCGCCAGTGCTCGCGATTGTTGCGATTAAATTCTTTCGCTTTCTTCCGCATCAATGTTCCCCAGGAGAAGACGTTGAGGCGGCAGTGAGATCCGCCGCGACGGTCGAACGCAGCAACACCGCCGGCACGATATTCTCAGGAGCAGTTTCCGGGCCGGTGTGACAGCCCACGCAAATTCTCTGCTCGCCGCTACGCACCCAGAACCAGCCAAGCTCTTTCTGCAACGTGGCGCCTGCGGTATCGAGCAACTCGATCTTCAGTGGCTGGTCGCCGGGAACGCGGAGGTAAAAGGAGCCGTCTTTTTCCACCGTTGATGATCCCAGCAGTCGAGCCGCTCCAAGCCGATCTTGCGTATACAGGCGCACGGACGCGATCGCCCCATCGGTTATTTTGTATTTCGAGGTGTAGGCGTTCAGGCAAAGCAGATTGGCGTAAGTCCATTCATGCAGGCCGGAAGGATGGCGGTTCGGGACCGGATGTGCCGCCAGTAGAACCGGCTGAACCACGTTGACGCCGGTTTTGGCGGCCTGCGCGCGCGAGTTGTTGCTTGCTGGGTTCCAGCGTCGAAGTGCAAAGAACCTTTCTCCTGGCGCGTGTGAACTTGCCAGCCAACTTCCATCTACCATCTCCAGTACGTCTCCTGCATAAATCCCGGCAGGGGAGGGAACCGCGACCTCATGCGCGACCGCCGACGTAAACCGGTACAAGCTCCCGCCACGTGAAAAGACGATGTCGCCCGACGAAATCTGCCTGCCGGCATAACGCGCATGTCCGTGGTCACAGCGATACGACTCGATTCCGCTGCCGTCGGTGTAAACGGTGTAGAGTTCCGGAACATCCCCCTCGCCCAAAGGTTGCGCCGCTCCGAACAGAATTCGCCCGTCACGTAGGACATCTGCCGGAAGAAAGTTGCCACGGGTATGTGTGATCTGCAGGGGGCGTTCCGTCGCAGCGCTCAACGACGCGATGTGCAAAGCAAATGCGCCTTTAACCTTGCGTGCGTAAACCAAGTGATCCGCAGGCAGATAAATCGGGCGAACGCAATCGTCATCGCAATCCGTAACCTGGCGGGGAGCGCCGGCGGGCATCACCATCTCCCATACTTGCCAATGATCGGAAGTCCGCTGCTTGCCGGCGAATAACACGCGCTTACCGTCGAACGAGACACTCGCATCGGCGCTGGAAAAGAATTTGGGGAGGAGCGGCTTGGAGATCGCATTCTTCTCCACATGAAGAGTTGCGCCGCGGGGAAACCGCTCCCCGCCTTGAATCCAAGCCAGAGGCTCAAATTCAGGTGCAACGGCGTAGAGCAACGGAGGACCACTGGGGCGATCCGACGAGGCCTGCGGGAGGCAAACAGAGATCGAAGCCAGCAGCAGAAATAGCGCGATGCAAACGCGGCCGGACACTAGGCGGCACCTCCCGCGAGCAGCAACTGCGGATGCGCCTCGTAGACTGAGGGCGCCAGGGACACGTAGCCGCGCAGGTCGCGCATCATCCAATCAAACTCATCGAGACTGAGTGACTGCGCGCCATCGCTCAGCGCTTTTTCGGGAGTGGGGTGCACCTCGACCAGCAATCCATCGGCGCCGACAACCGCCGCGCCGCGTGCCATGATCGGAACCAGCGCGCGTACGCCGGTGCCGTGGCTGGGATCGACGATCACGGGCAGGCGCGAAACCGTTTTCAGGATGGGGACCGCAGCCAGGTCCAGCGTGTTGCGGGTGGCCGTCTCAAAGGTTCGAATGCCGCGCTCGCAAAGAATGATTTCCGGGTTGCCGGCTTCCGCGATCACCTGCGCCGAGCGCATCAGTTCTTCGAGCCGCGCCGTCATGCCGCGCTTCAGCAGCACCGGGCGGCCGCAACTTCCGAGCTCTTCGAGCAGCGCATAATTCTCCATGCTGCGCGTGCCCACTTGCATGATGTCGGCGTATTCGGCAACGATCGCGACATCTTGTTCGCTCATCACTTCGGTGATGATGGCAAGCCCGGTTTCGCGCCGCGCTTTGCTTAGCGCTTTGAGGCCCTCGACTCCGAGGCCCTGGAAAGAGTAAGGAGAAGAGCGCGGCTTGTAGGCTCCGCCGCGGAGCACGCGCGCTCCGGCTCTGGCAACCGCGTCGGCGGTCTCGAGCAGTTGTCGCTCGGATTCCACCGCGCAGGGTCCAGCCATGACCACGAAGTCGGGCCCGCCGATGGCGAGATCCCGAACGCGCACCACGGTGCGGGAACACCCATCGGCTTTAGCGACAAGATCGAAGCAGGAGAATTGCCCGTTCCACTGGGAGTGAGTGGTCACTGCTCCCGGAGGATAGCTGCGCTCAGTGCGAGGAATCTGTGACGGAGCTAACGAGCTTTCGTGACACCAGGCACAAAAATGCCGGTGGAATAGTAGTTTTCTAGTACGCGGACTAATGCCTTTGCATTATGTTTGCCATGCCGCAGTTCATCTCGCGAAGTGAGAGAAGCGAAGGTCAGATAGTCATGGCGTCGAGTCAAACATCTTCCAATGCAGCGTCACTGTGAAGACAGTTCTTCGAGCATCGCCTGCATCTCTGATTGTGCATGCGAATCTCCCTTGCGGACGGCCGCGGCAATCCCGTTCTGTAGCATCTCCCTGGCTTCGTCTGCACGGTTTGCTTTCGCCAGCGTCTGCGCCGCCATGAAGTACCCGGCGGCATAATCCGGGTTGCTGGAGAGTAGGGCGCGGAATTCGTTGAGCGCCTGATCAAGTTGCCCGGAGTTGGCGTATTCCATGGCAAGCCCATAGCGAGCAAAGGCGTTGTTTGGATCTTGAGAGAGAATTTCTTTGAGAGTTTCCTCGCGACTCATCTGCGCATGACCTTTGCCTTTGAAATTTGTATGTCAGAACATGCCGTTCGCATTCCCTGATTCGGACGGAACCGGCTGGCCAATATCCCACAATTCAGCAATGCGATCCCCACTGGCATAGGTGTCAAACGCCTGCCGGGCTTTGCCGGACGAAGCAAGCTGCAGGAAGGAAATCGCCGACTGCTTGTGAGAGGCGGCTTTCACAAAACGCTCCTGATCTATCTTACCGATGGGCGAGAGGACGCGCTTCCACAACCCCGGCGCGAAAAAGTTTTCATGGTTTTGCCGCGCAGATTATGAGTACAATCGTCCTTCTTCGCTCGAAGGGAGCACTCCTTGGCTTGCCCGTTCTTTATTCCGATTGAGCCTGCTGCGAATATAGCGTTCCCACATCCCGCGCGTTTGCCCCTGGGCTCGGCATGGCGCGGAATGTGTGATGCTCCCGGTCATCAGCAGACTTCGCCTTCTCCCGGGGAACTTGAATGCTGCAACCTGGGTTATGCGAGCAACTGTGCGCGCCTGCCGCCAGATCGACCATGCGACGCAGTGCGCTTTGCCGTCGTGAAGGAGTCGGAACGGCGGGTATCCGTGCAGTTCGTGCTTGAGACCGCGCACCTGCCGAGCGGCAGCGGCGTGCTCGAGTTCGACCGGGTTGCGAATTCCTGGACCGTTGCCCATCCCCAGCACCGCATTCAGAACCTGGCGGAATGCTTTCTAAAGTCTTTTCTGGAAAAGAAAACTGTTCCTCTGTGAACCTCTGTGCCCTCTGTGGGGGTACTGGCGTATGAGAACCACAGAGCACACACAGTCACACAGAGCAAATTCCATGGACGAAAATCACGACTCATTCAGTCCGCGGCCGGTGCGCGATTCGCAATCCGAGATGACGGAGATAGTTCTTCCCAACGATGCCAACCCACTGGGCGCGCTGCTCGGTGGACGGCTGATGCATTGGATCGACCTTGCGGGCGCCATGGCTGCGCACCGCCATTCCCACCAGTATGCGGTGACCGCCTCCATCGATCACATGGATTTCTGGACGCCGGTGCATGTGGGGGAAATCGTCGTGCTGCGCTCGTCGGTGAACCGCGTATTTACCACTTCGATGGAAGTTGGCGTTAAGGCCTGGGTGGAAAACTACATCTCCGACGAAACCCGCCATGTCAGCTCGGCTTACCTGACTTTCGTTGCCATAGATAAAACGGGACGACACGTGAAGGTGCCGCCAATAGTTCCCGAAACCGAGGTAGAGCGCCGGCGATACGAAGACGCCGGGCGGCGTCGCGAGATTCGCCGGGCCAACCTGCTGCGCCGCAGCAGCAACGAACGGGTTCCATAACTCGAAAGCAGGTTCCCGTGTCGCTCCACGAGCTCCGGCGGACTCGCGAGTTACCACGAGCCTGGTAAATGTCAGCAATGCAACTTAGTGCTTGACTTAGACAGCGCTTTAGGTTCCTGGAGGATAATTATGCAGTAACTCAACATCCGCGCGCTGGAGCAGACGGCGTAGTCTCACAATCGGGCAGGCGAAACGCCTGCCCTTTCTTTTAGGTCTCAGGCATGCGTGGCTTTGCTGAGGACGGCTTCAGCCACCGGTGGTTGATTCACCAACAACCAGTACATGCCCACGCGCTTCACCGTCTCGCGGAACTGGTCAAAATCGACCGGCTTCTGAATATAACTATTCACGCCCAGGTTGTAGCTGTTGATCAGGTCGCGCTCTTCTTTGGAGGAGGTGAGAATGACGACGGGAATGGTCCTGGTGCGCGGCTCGGCCTTCAATTGCCTGAGCACTTCCATGCCATCGACCTTGGGCAGCTTCAAGTCAAGCAAAACCAGGCGCGGCGGTTGCTCGAACGAGCGCTCGGCAAAACCGTTCCGGCAGAAAAGAAAATCGATCGCTTCTTCGCCGTCGCGCGCAATTTGAATGCGGTTGGCCAGCCTCTCTTTGCGAAGCGCGTGCAACGTAAGTTCCAGGTCGTCTTTGTTGTCTTCTACCAGCAGAATATCAACTTCTCGCGAGCTCATGAGTGTTCTCCGGATGTGGTTTGATGGATGTTGGATCCTTCTCGGATGAACCGAGAGTGAAATAAAAGGTAGCGCCTTTGTCGAGTTCCGCCTCCGCCCAGATGCGGCCGCCATGTTTCTGGATGATGCGTTGCACGGTGGCCAGCCCGACGCCGGTGCCTTCGAAATCCTCGGAGCGATGCAAACGCTGGAAGACGCCAAACAGCTTTTCCGCATACTTCATGCTGAAGCCAACGCCGTTGTCGCGGACAAAAACCACGGCAACACCCTCCTGGTCTGTCTGTCCGACCTCAATGACTGCTTCCGGGCGCGGACGCGTGAACTTCAGCGCATTGGACAAAAGGTTCTGAAACACCTGCTTCATGAGCGCGGGGTCGCACTCGACGTACGGCATCCTGCCGACTTCCCAGCGGACCTTGCGGGTTTCACACTCCGGCTGTAAATCGGCGAGAACATCCTTAATGATGCTGTCCAGACCAGTTACCTGCAGGCGTACTTCGTGGCGCCCCACCCGCCCCAGGTTGAGCAGGTCGTCCACCAGCAGGCCCATGCGCCGCGTACCCTCTTCGATTCGCTGTACCAGGCGCTGCGCTTCCGCCGGCAGAGTGGGAGCGAAATCCTCGGTCAGGATTTTGGAAAAGCCGCTGATGTGGCGCAACGGCGCGCGCAGGTCATGCGATACAGAATAGGTGAAAGCCTCCAGTTCCTGAACCGCGGCCTGCAGTTGCTCGGTGCGCTGCGCAACCCGGGTCTCGAGTTGCTCGTTGAGAGTCTCTAAGCTGTGTTGGGCCTGCTTGCGCTCGGTCACATCCGTGCAGGTGCCAATCCACTCGCGAATGCTTCCGTCCTCTTCCCGTAGCGGAACGCCGCGAACCGCAAAGTAGCGGTATTCGCCATCGTGCCGGCGGATGCGGTACTCGGTGTCGTAAAGGCTGCGTTCACGCACCGCTTTGGCCCATATCTCCGCGGTGGGTACGCGGTCATCGGGATGTAAAGATTCAATCCAGCCGCCCCCCATGATCTGCGCAAGAGTCATGCCGGTGAAGGCTCGCCAAAGGGGCATGTCGCTAACCACCTTGCCCGAGGGGTCGGTTGTCCAAACGATCTGCGCCGTGGCCGTGACCAGCGAGCGGTAACGCTCCTCGCTCTGCTTCCAGGCTTGTTCGGCCCGGTTCCTTTCGGTGACATCACGAGCCGCGGCGAACACGCCCTCCACCGCGCCGGCCTGGTTGCGGAAGAGGCTGGCGTTATACAGCACCTGCATAATGCTGCCCGACCGGTGCCGAATCGCCAGCGGGTAGTCGCGGACGCTTTCCTCCGCGAACACCCGCTCGTAGCCGGCGCGGGCCTTCCCGGGCTCGGTGAAATAGTCGCTGAAGTCGCTACCGATGAGTTGCTCGCGGGTCAATCCGGTGGCGGCTTCCGTCGAGCGATTCACGTCCATGATCTTGCCCGCTTTGCTGATCGTGACCAACGGATCCAAGCTGGCTTCAATCAGGCTGCGGGCGTACAGCGAGGCGCGCTTCAACTCTTCCTGCGCGAGCTTCTGCTCGGTAATGTCGCGGGCAATCGTGGAGGCGCCGATGAGAATTCCCCCGCTGTCCCGCATGGGGGCGACCGACAAGGACACAAAAATTGTTTGCCCGTCCTTGCGCACCCGCTGCGCCTCAAAGTGGCGGATCTGTTCTCCCGCGCGAATGCGGTCGAGCAGCCGGTGGAAATCGCTCAAGTAGCCAGGAGGGACCACCAGCGAAATGGAATTCCCGATCATCTCTTCTGCGGTGTAACCATAGATTGCTTGCGCCGCCGAATTCCAGGAAGTCACAATTCCTTCGAGCGTCTTTCCGATCACCGCGTCATTCGAGTTTCGTACGATCGAAGCCAGGCAGGCGCTGTTCTCCTGGGCGCGCACCCGCTCGCGATCCGCGCGGTCAGCTACGTAGGCCATCCACGAGGTAATCGCAGCCAGAGAAATGGCTGTCCCCACTGTCATCAGGCTCACGCCCAGCCATCCCGAATACAAGCCCGCCTGCTCTCCGCGCCAGCGCAACCATGCCAGCAGCATGGGGATGATCACCGCTGCCGGGAGCAATCGCCGGGCAAGCGTCCCACCCATGTTGTCGCTCGCAAACAGCGCCCCCAAGCCGTAGGTCTGCTGGGAAAGACACACGGCGACAGAGAAGGCGATCAACATCAAGGCGGTGATCGGAGAAATGTAGGTGTGAGTGCGGCCGGCGTCCAGCACGAAATCCAGCACGCCGAAGGTTGAAGCGACAAGCACCAGGGCCAGCAGGGTCTGCGCCAGCCAGAGCCCAATGCGTCCCGCTCTGTCGGCTATCCAGAGCCCCGATCCCAGCAGCAGAAAAGCGCAAGCCGCAATGGGAGACATGAGCCCCGGGCGCGCGCTTCCGACCGCATCTTCCGGACCTACTTTGAACAGAATTTCGTCGAAACCAGGATTCCATCCCGTCGCATACTCGATCAGGGAGATGAGCCCCACACCAGCAGCGGCTAAGGAAGCGACCTTAGCGACGATGTTCCACTTGCGGGAAGCGGCCTCATTGCGCAGCCACAAGGCCAGGCCCAGCAGGATGAAACACAACGCGGTGTTCGCTTTCACCGCAACCTGGCCCGGAATCACAGTTTTGAGAATGCTGATTCGGAAAAGCCATCCCGCCAGAATCCAAAGTCCAAAAGCAATGCTCAGGAGACTGACTGCGGCACACATGGTTCGCAGTTGTCTTGCGATCTTGCTATCGAGAAATTCGTTCATCACCTGGCTCGCAGGCACGCGTAAACTTTTGCTTGAGATTGAAGCCAGTATAGGAGGCCTTGTGTCAGTCACGACGCGAGAATGCCAACACGAAGGGCGCTACTTCCCAAAATGAAATTGAGAAAAGCGAGGGAGCCAGTCCGGGAGCGCAGCAATCAATCGCCGGCAGCTAGGCGGCACCGCTGATGGCGGAAAGCTGCTGCCGCTCACCCTCTTGCAGGGCAAGAAACTCGAATCCCGAACGAACGCTCGAAGTGTGACGGACGATGGCTGGGGTTTTGAACACCATGGATGGCGTGGGAAGCTCGATCACCACGGCCTCGCCCACGCGTAACGACCCTTGTACGATCGCTCCCATTCCCCCGCAGCTGATGTCCAGGCTGATGCCCCGCGTGGAACGAATACCCAACCCGCTCACCAGGTGCTGCACCGTGAACGGCAGGCTGAACAACACCCGCCGGTGCTGCCGGCGATTGGAACGGTTACTCCCGACCCTGGCAGGTTCGGCTGAAGCGGCTGGCATGTTCTTTATCCTTTCCTGCAGCTGAGCCGCAGATTGCACAGGCGAATCGCAAGCCTGGGCTCTTCCATCCGCCGCCTGGGGTGCCATTCCGCCTAGGACGGCAACGTTGTCGGCGGGGTCTGCAGGCAGGTGGCTTTGATCACCTGCAACAGTTCGCTGTTATCCACCGGCTTCTGAAAGAACGCCACCGCGCCCGAATGCAGGGCGCGCAGTTCGTTGCCCTGCGGATCGCGCGCGGTGAGAACGATCACCGGAATCATCGAGAGCTTGTCGTCGCGCTGCAAGCGGTCGAGCACGACGAAGCCGTCGCCGGCCGGCAACCCCAGATCGAGAATGATCAGGTTGGGATGTTCTTTGTAAGCGACGGCAATGGCGGAGTAGCCGTCTCCCGCCTGCACCGTCTCGAAATGATTGGCCCGCAGGCGCAGGCGCAAGGCCTGCCGCAGGTCAGGATCGTCGTCCACGATCAGGATTTTGGGCGTTGACATTGCAGTTTCTCCGTTCCGAGGCTGATGCCCCCATGTGTGTCCTTTGCAGCTGGTTCCGCGACGGAGGCGGAGCGGACCATCTCCGCGACCCGTTCTGCAACCGCATCGATCTGCTGTTGCAAGGGAACCTCTCCCGGGGGTAGAGCGATGGGCAGAGAGGAAATTTCGAAGCTGCCGGCGATCTTCCAATCCGTAACCTTGTCGATCACTTCGCGGATGCGCCGGCCCATGATGGAAACGCGCACCATGTCGGTGGAGGCCACGACGAAAAACCGTTGCCGCGGCCCGCCCACGGCGATCGGCGGCAGCACCAGATCTTTATCGAGATACACGCACCGCTGTAAACGGTCGAGGCTGCGGGCGCAGACCTCTTTCCAGTTGCCGTGCGGGGGCACATGCCGCGGCTTCAATTCGACGCGCAAAAGCACCAGCGCGTCGCGCAGCCTTCCTTCCTGCACGATCACCGGCGCCAGCAGTTTTGGCAGCGAATACACCGGCAGGGTGAAGGAAAATGTGCTGCCCTGGCCGGCCTCGCTGCTCACCCAGATGCGTCCGCCGTGCAGATTCACCAGTTCTTTGGTGATAAACAAGCCCAGCCCCAGCCCCTTGCGATTGTTATCCACCGCGTTGGGGTCCTGGTAAAGGCGTTCAAAAATCAGGGGGCGGGCTTCCGGCGTGATGCCGCAGCCGTTGTCCTCGACCGCCAGGTAAAGGAAATCCGGATCACTGGCGGTGCGGGCTGCGTGCACGGTGATTTTTCCCGCGGCGGGGGTGAATTTCACCGCATTGTCCAGAAGGTTGATGAGAATCTCCAGGATGCGGTCCGGATCCCCGAGTACCAGAGGAAGATTGCCCTCCATCTGGACGTTGACGCGGATGTCTTTTTGCCGGGCGGTCTCCAGCACCATCGAAACTGCCTGCCGGAGAATGTCCTGGATCTCTACGCAGCAGGGCTCGATGCGCAGCTTGCCGGATTCGGCGCGGCTGGCTTCGAGCAGATCGCGGACCATGGCGTTCAGCTGATTCACGCTGCGCAGGATGGTGCTGAGGTGACCGCGCTGCTCCGGTTTCAACTGCCCGGCCAGCCCATCCAGCAGGATGGTCGCGTACTGGTGAATGCAGGTGAGCGGGGTGCGCAATTCGTGCGATACGTGTGACAGGAACTGGTTCTTGAACTCCAGTTGCTGCTTGCGGCTCATTTCAAGCGAGCGCAGTAATCCCTGGCGCTCGATGGCATAGCGCATGGCCCGCGCCAGCCCGCGGCTGGTGATGTCCTGTTTGACGATGTAGTCCTGCACGCCCTGGTGCAGGGCCTTGATGGCCAGGGCTTCGTCGTTCTGCCCGGAAAGAATCACCACCGGAACGTCCGGGGCTTTCTCGAGCAGCTTGCGGAAGGTGTCCGCGCCCTGGCTGTCGGGCAGGTTCAGGTCGAGCAGCACCACCGACGGCTGTTTCTTGCTCAGAACCTCGAGGCCCTCGGCGAGGCGGGACACGCAGTCCACTTTGGCCTGGGCCTCGCCTTCGACCAGGCGCAGGCGCACCAGATCAGCATCGCCGGGATTGTCTTCCACCAGCAATACGTCGGCAGAGGGATCGCTCATCAGTTCTCCTTGGGCGCCAGGGTCACATGACCCAGCCAGAAGTCGGCCAGGCAGCGCACCGCGGCCCTGAATTCCGCCAGCGTGCCCGGCTTGCGCAGGTAGCAATTGGCGCCCAGCGCATAGCTGCAACGCACATCGGTTTTGGCTTGCGAAGTAGTGAAGATCACCACCGGAATCGTGGCCGTATGGGGGTCCGCCTTCATCTCCGCCAGCACGCGCCGGCCATCCTGACGCGGCAAATTCAGGTCGAGCAACATCAGATCGGGCAACCCCAGGGCTTGCGGAGAGTGCGACAGGAGCGACAGGGCGGCTTCTCCGTCGGCCAGCGATTCCAGCCGGAAAGGGCGTTGGCTCTCGCCCAGCGCCTCCCGCACCAGATCAATGTCCGCAGGGTTGTCGTCGACCATGAGGATGTGGACCGGCTGCCTCATAGCGCCGCCTGTAGTCTCCCGGTGGGCGCCAGGCAGGGCAGCACGAAATGAAAGGTTGAGCCCTTCCCCGGCTCCGATTCCACCCAGATTCTGCCGCCGTGCTGCTCGATGATTTTCTTGCAGATGGACAGCCCAATGCCGCTGCCCGGATACTCGGCGTGGGTGTGCAGGCGTTTAAAAATCGCGAAAATGGTTTGCCCATGTTCGGGGGCGATGCCGATCCCGTTGTCCGCCACCGAGAAGCTCCATTCCTGATTCTGCTTCCTGGCCGCCAGGCGAATCCGTGGCGGCGCCTGCCCCCGGAACTTGAGCGCGTTGCCGATCAGGTTCTGGAACACTTGCGCCAACAACTGCGGGTCTGCGACTACGACCGGGAGGCGGTCGTGGCTGATGCTGGCGCCACTCTCGGCGATGGCGGCGGCGAGGTTTTTCCTGGCAATTTCCACCAGCAGGTTGCAGTCGGAGTTTTGCAGTTGCAGCCCCTCGCGCCCCACCCGGGAAAACGACAAGATGGCCTCGATCAGGGCCTGCATGCGCTTGGCGCCGTCGACCGCGTAGCTGATGTACTTATCGGCGTTCGCGTCCAGTTGGCCGCGGTAACGCTCCCCCAGCAATTCCGTGTACGCGGCGATCATGCGCAGCGGCTCCTGCAAGTCGTGGGAAGCCACGTACGCGAACTGCTCCAGATCGCGGTTGGAGCGCGCCAGTTCCTCGTGGCTGCGCCGGTTGTCTTCGCGCAACTGCTTCTCGCTCAGCGACCTTCGGACCGATGCCGGCAGGCGCGTGAGATGGTCCTTCAGGATGTAGTCGGAAGCGCCGTTCTTCAGGCACTCGACCGCCTTGACCTCGCCGAGCGCGCCGGTAACCACGAGCACCGGGACATCCAGGCCTTCGCGGCGCAGCACCGAAACCGCTTCCATCCCGTTCCAGCGCGGCAAATTGTAGTCGGCGAGGATGACATCGTACTGGTTCTTGTGAATCAGTTCGATGAACTGCTCTTCATCCTGCACGACGTCGGGTTGTACCTCGAAGCCGCTTTGCCGCAGCGCATGCTCCATCAGTTCCACGTCTTCGGGCTGGTCTTCGACGATCAAGGCGCGCAGGCGCTGCGTCTCGGGAGCGGGAAGAGCGGATTTCGGCCAGGGGCCGAGCTCCGCATGCCGGCCGGGCGCGGCGAGGGGCGAAGAGATCGGAGCGGGAATAGAAGGGAGCATATACATCTTCATCGGTCGCCGAAGTTCATGCTTCAGCGCATAACCCGATTCTCCCCCTGCCGAAAGGGAAGTGCCTAGGAACCTAGGTATCGCCCTTTGGGACGCGCCCTTTGGTGCGGAGCCCGGGCCGCGAAAATCGAGACCATCCTGGTATTCGCGACAACCAGGAAAACAGGGGACCTTGCCGCTCCCCCGAGGGGTTAGCCGAGGCCGCGGAAGCCGCGCGCGGAAACCTGGCGAAGCTTCGATCGAAGGTAGCCAGCGATGTTTCTGACCGGAAGAATTTCTAAAGCGCCGGCCAGAACCGCCGATGAACATAACGGCAAGGCGATCGTTGCGCCTCCCTCAGGATTCGATGCTCCAGGAAATAACCAGATGATGCCGGCAATCAGATCGGGTGCAGAAGTGCTACTGGTGGACGACAATGCCGCCGATCTCGATCTCACCAGGGAAGTCCTGGGGCGCCATCCCCGCCACCTGAAAATGACCAGCGTATGCGATGGGGAACAGGCCATGTTGTTCTTACGACGCAGCGGCCAGTTTGGCGACGTGCCCCGCCCGGATCTCATTGTTCTGGACCTTGGCCTGCCGGGCATGGACGGCGGGAGCGTGCTTCGGCAGATCAAGACGGACAGCAATCTGAAAGATATTCCGGTTATCGTCTTCAGCACTTCGCACGCCGACCAGGATGTGCATGGAAGCTACCAACACGGGGCCACGTGCTATCTGCGGAAACCCTGCAACCTTACGGACTTCGTCGCGGTGGTCAAAAGCATGGCGGATTTCTGGATGCGCTTTGCCGCCCAACCTCAAAGGAAACTGAAATGAACCAGCAATCACCCAAATCCCCGGCCACCCCGAAAACCGCAGAGACCGGAACCGCTTCACGGCCAGCCTGGCCGCTTGCCGCGGCACACCTTTACACCAAGAAGCAGGACAGCAAAGAACCGACGACCTCCAAGCTGGCGAAGATTCTGATCGTCGATGACGATCCCGATCTCCGAACCGCGTTGAAACTTCGTTTGCGTGCCAATCGTTTCGACACGGTGAATGCGGTGGATGCCTACAGCGCTATCACGCAGGCGCACAAGGAGCGTCCGGACCTCATTATCCTGGATTTGGGATTGCCGGCGGGAGATGGCTTTGTGGTGCTCGATCGACTGCATCGCAACGCGGAGTTGGCGGAAATACCGGTGGTGGTGCTCACCGCGCGCGATGCCGAGTCGTCCGAAAGCGAGTCTCTGACCGCCGGCGCCTGCGCATTCTTTCAAAAGCCCGCAGATAACACGCAGTTGCTGGATACGATTCGGGCGATTCTGGCGCACAATTCGGGCGGAATTCCCGCGTGAGCCCGACCCTTTATCGTTCCACTGCAGGTTAGCCGAACCTTCGGAACACCGCAGCCTTTGCCCGCCTCTCTCCATGCACTCCTGTCTTGAATCTCCCTGTCTGTGAACCGGGCGCCTCTGCTGGGTCCGTGGATCCTGTTCTGACCAGCCACACCGGACAACGGAGAGCAGCGCAAAACCATCGAACTGGTTTTGTCGAGTCGGCGCCTTGGGCGGCGGGCGATCCGTGCGCACGGGGCGGTCGTGTGCGAAGCAAATAGTTGATTCTGCAATGGTTAGCTCACAAATGCCGGTGTAAGTGAGAGGGCGGAGCTATGACTTGGGGAAAGATGCTGCTGTAGCGGGCGGGGATCGAACCAGAAAGTGAACGGTTCCTCACATGAATCCTTCTAGAAACGACCCCTCGGGGATTATCGAGAGGGTGACGGAAATCCGTACGGCGCCGGATTATCGGGCTACGGGTGCCGAACCTGTCCGCATCGTCTGGGCACGGCTGCTTTGGTCGGAACGTAGTTTCTTGCTGCGTGCCGGGGCTGCAGGCCTGGTCCTATCAATCGTGGTCTCCTTATTGTTGCCGATACGTTACGAATCTCAGGCGCGGCTAATGCCTCCCGATCAAGGCGGGGGATCGGGGCTGGCCATGTTGGCCGCGCTCGCCACCAAAGGCGGTGGCGGTGATAGCGGCTCTTCCTCATCTTCGGACGGCGTTTTTTCTGGCGGCCTGGGGCGGGTTGCCACCGACTTCCTGGGGCTGAAAACCACCGGCGCGCTCCTGACGGATATTCTTCACGGTCCCACGGTGCAAGACACCCTGGTCCAGAAGTTCGATCTGCGCAACCGGTATCACGTGCGCTATTGGAAATCGGCCCGCCAGGTTTTGGACAGTCACACCACCATTAAAGAAGACCGCAAGAGCGGAGTGATTTCGATTGCGGTCAGCGATCGCGATCCCCGTGTGGCGCAGCAGATGGCGGAAGCTTACGTTCAGGCGGTCAACACCCTGCTGGCGCAGGTCTCGACGTCCTCTGCACACCGGGAGCGGGTATTCCTCGAGCAAAGGATCAAAACCGTCAAAGAAAGCCTCGACAACGCCTCGCAAGAGTTCAGCACGTTCGCCAGCAAGACCGGCGCGCTCGATGTGCCATCCCAAACGAAAGCCATGGTGGAGAGCGAAGCCACGTTAGAAGGACAGCTGGTCGCGGCCGAGTCCGAGTTGCAGGGGCTCGAACAGATCTATACCGACAACAATATTCGAGTTCGCACCTTGCGAGCCCGGGTTGCGGAACTGAAGCAGCAGGTGGAAAACTTCAGCGGCAATAAAGGCGATCCGAATTCGTCGCAATCGCAAATTACCGGAGATCTTCCTTCTCTGCGCAAGCTTCCATTGGTAGGAGTGCGCTGGGCAAATCTGTACCGCGAATTCAAGATTCAGGAAGCTGTCTACGCAATGCTGACCCAGGAGTACGAACTGGCAAAGATCCAGGAGGCCAAGGAAACTCCCACCGTAAACGTCCTCGACGCGCCGCTGGTCCCTGAAACCAAATCCTATCCGCCGCGCACGCTCATCACCATAGTGGGGACGTTCTTGTCATTTCTGTTTGCCGGGGTGTTCGTAATTTCCGCGGCGATGTGGAAGGAGAGCGAATCTCCGGAGAAGCAACTGGCGAGGGAGATCTGGCAGCAGATCAGGTCCGAAAACACGCGGTCGCGAGCCATGCTGCGGCAGGTGTGGGGCCGGATGAGACGGAATGGACATCATTAACTGACGCGAGCTCCGGGAGCTGGATCAGCGGCCGGATGCCACCAACTCAGGCGACTCGCCACGCTGCTCCGAAAATCGGCAGATGATTGCTGTCGAATCAGTTCCAATTTGATGCGTATGCTAATGCGGGACCTCAGGCATCGGATTGGTCTTGATCGTGCGGTGACCTTTACGGTTTTGGCGCGAGTATGGACCAGCGGCTCGGGCCTGGTGACCGTGGCCTTAATCGCCCGTTTTCTTTCCCCTGCTCAGCAAGGGTATTACTACACTTTTTCGAGCCTGATCGCCCTGCAAATGGTCTTTGAGTTGGGCTTTTCGCAGGTTGTGATGCAACTGGCGAGTCACGAACGCGCTCATCTTTCAATTGGACAAAATGGGACCGTAACCGGCGAAGAAGCTTCTCGCGACCGGCTGGCGTCCATACTGCAAATTGCAATGCGCTGGTATTCGCTCGGCGCGCTCCTTTTTGGGCTGGTCCTGATCCCGGCTGGTCTTTACTTCTTCTCCACCCATCAGCATCCGGGTGAGTTCGTTGCTTGGAAAACTCCCTGGCTCGCGGCGGGAACCGCGTCAGTGCTGGCATTTCAGATCGACCCGATTTACTCATTTCTGGAAGGCTGCGGATTTGTTTCTGATGTAGCGCATGTGCGCTGGATACAGGCGATCGTCGGAAGTGGACTAGGCTGGACTTCTCTCATCGCAAATCACGGCCTGTACGCTCCCGCTGCGATCATTTCAGGTCAAGTCTTAGTGGCTGGGATATGGCTGTATGGCCGGCGCCGGTTACTGGTCAATTTATTTACTCACAGGTCAAGCCAAGGGCGAGTATCGTGGCGAGATGAAATCTGGCCGTTCCAGTGGAGAATCGCCGTCAGCTGGATCTCCGGCTACTTTATTTACCAGACATTCAATCCCTTCCTTTTTGCGTACCGGGGACCGGTTGCTGCGGGACAAATGGGGATGTCGCTGAGTTTTGCGAATGCCCTCATGACGGTAGCGATGGCTTGGGTTTCAACGAAGGCTGCTCCTTTCGGAACCCTCATTGCGCAAAGGCAATATCCGCGTTTGGACACGCTTTTCTTTACCGCCTTAAAGCAATCAATTTTCATTGCTGTACTGGGCATGCTCGTTATCTGGTCAGGTACGACCTACCTTCATTCAACCCATACCCGATATGCGCACAAACTATTAAACCCCCTTGCATTTGCGCTTTTACTGATGGCCGCGGTGCTCAACCACGTTTTTGCCGCAATGGCGACTTACTTGCGAGCTCATAAGCAGGAAAAATTCTTTCAATTATCTCTTTCGATCGCAATCGCAGTTCTTCTCTCGAACTACGTTTTTGCTCGCACCTCGGGTGCTTTGGGAATGGTTGCAGGATACCTGGCGATTATTGCCCTCATTGGCGTGGGATGCGGAACCTTGATATTCCGCAAATATCGGCGGCTCTGGCATTCCGACGAGCAAGCTCCGGAAGAGGAATGGATGAACATGCAGGTGGCGAGGATCGATGAGATCCGGTAATTCCGGCTTTCGCAAGCTTGTGCAACTCTGCCATCTCAGAGGTTTCCGGCACGGGCTCAAAACGGCCGCATCGAAGATCGTTCGCAGGTACTTGAGACCGCCATTTCAGGTTCCTGCTTATCTTGAAATCGTGTTGCGGGAGGAACACCCGGCCAGCCTGAAACCTTCGATCGCCGGACCGCTACGGATCAACTGGATCCTGCCAGACATTTCTGCCGGGCGCGGGGGCTTGATCAATGTGTTTCGCGCCATCCAGCAATTGGAAGAGTGGGGCCACGAAAACCGGGTGTATGTCTTGTCAGCCCTGCCGGGAAATGCTGCTTTCGTAAACGAGCACATTCGAAAGAACTACTTCTCCATTCGTGCGCAGGTCGAAGCATTCTCCGGCAAGGTCAAGGATTCCGACGCTCTCATTGCCACTTCCTGGCCCACGGCGTATGCGGCACGGAGTATCGGGAATACGGCAGGAAAGTTCTATTTCGTTCAGGACCTCGAACATGAGTTTTATGCTCCTGGCAGCCTCTATGAGCTTGCCCGCCAGACCTACCGATTCGGTTTTCGAGGTGTAACGGCAGGGACCTGGATCGCGGAGGTGTTGCGACGAGAATTCAATATGGAGTGTTCGAGTTTTGGGTTCTCTTACGACCGCAACCTGTACGTTAGCACGGGTCCGCGGCTTCTCCCTCCGGGCAAAAAGCGGTTACTGTTCTACGCCCGTCCCGAGACTGAACGACGAGGCTTCGAACTGGGTGCTCTCGCTTTATCGCTGATCGCCAGGAAAATGGCGGAGATCGAATTTGTGTTGGTTGGATGTCCGCCTCGTGCTCTCAAACTCCCATTCCCGGCGACCTATCCTGGCATTCTTCCGCTTGCTCAGTTGGGCGCCCTTTACAGGAGTTGCGATCTGGCCCTGGTTCTGTCGCACACGAATTTATCTCTTTTGCCTCTGGAGTTGATGGCTTGTGGATGCCCGGTGGTGTCGAATACCGGCCCTAACGTGGAGTGGCTTCTCAGCAGAGAGACAGCGCAACTGGCGAAGGCAGATCCTAAATCACTGGCGGCTGCCATTACCGCGCTTTTGACCTCAGAGGAATCGCGGCAAAGAAAAATCAATGCAGGGCTGGCGTTCGCAAATTCGACCAGTTGGACGAAAGAGGTTCGTGCCATCGAATTTGCACTTCTCGCCGTCAGGGAACGCACACTTCAGCTGACCTCAAATGCCTAAAACCTGCACTTGCGTGGTGGTTGGCGGAAGCGGTTTTCTGGGACAGCGCTTGTGTGAGCGGCTATTGCGAAGCGGTTTCAATGTTCGTTCGGTTTCGCGTAGCGGACGGCCGAAAGGCAGGGTCCAGTCATGGTGGTCCGAGGTGGACTGGGTGGCTGCGGATTTAGGGTCAGCGGGTGCCTTTGCCACCCTGGACTCGGCGGAACTCATCTTCCACGTCGCCAGCTCCACCTACCCATCGACATCTAACGCGGATGCGGCCTTTGACCTTCAGTCCAATCTTCTGGGCAGCGTGAGAATGCTCCAGGCCGCGCGTGCGCGCCACGTTCGCCGCGTGATCTTCATCTCCTCCGGTGGCACGGTGTACGGAATACCCCGGAAGAATCCAATTTCCGAAACCCATCCCACCGAACCTATTTGTTCTTACGGCATCCACAAACTCGCCATCGAAAAATACCTGTTCTTGTTTCAAATGCTCGATCAGCTGAATTCGATCGTGCTGCGCGTTTCCAATATGTATGGTGAGTGTCAAGACCTGGAAAGACCACTGGGCGCCGTTTCACATTTTGCGCACCGGGCTTCCACGGGCAAGCCGATCGAGATTTGGGGAGACGGCACCGTTCGTCGTGACTACGTCCACGTAGATGACGTCGTGAATGCATTTTTCAAGGCGCTCGCCTACGAAGGACGTGAACGCATATTCAATATCGGGAGCGCGCGCTCTGTATCCCTGAACGAGCTGGTCGAACTCATTCGGCGGCGTGTTCGCCGGCGGCTGTTTGTGACCTACGCGCCGCCGCGCGGCTTCGATGTCCCGGAAAACGTATTGGATATCAGTCGAGCTGGTAGAGAACTGGATTGGAAACCCACGATCAGCCTGGAGGCGGGCTTGGACCGCCTGCTGCTGGATTCCGCAAAGCCGGAGCAGGCCGTTCATAGCCGGGAAGCAAGCTCTTGGGAATAGTCTATCGCCAAGCAAGAATGCTGCTGGATGCACAGCGCAAGGGTGTGCGAATGACGCATCTCCTGATGATCGGACGTCAATCGTTGTTTTTGCATCCTTCCGAACTCCGACAACTCCGAAAAGCTCAGCCCGGAGCCCTCCCCGATTATCAATGGGGTGAATACGCAGACCGGTTCTTTAAAGAGTGTCTCAGGGTTGAGGAGGTGAGCACGCTCGACTATTCGTCCTACGAAGGGGCGGGCCTGCTGCACGACCTCAATCAGCCCGTTGGAGATGAGCTGAAAGGACGATTCGATGTAATCGTCGAGGCCGGATCACTGGAGCATGTGTTCAACTTTCCGGTCGCCGTCGCAAACTTGATGAATATGGCCAAGGTGGGCGGCACCCTATCCATCTCCACCGTCTCGAACAACTTGTGCGGGCATGGTTTTTATCAGTTCAGCCCCGAACTCATTTTTCGGGTATTCACGCGTGAAAACGGCTTCCAACTTGGGGAAGTTCTGGCTCTCGAAGCGCGCTACCCCGGCGTCGAACTGGTTCCCATGACTAACGCGTTCGCCGTGCCCGATCCGGTGCGGATCGGCGCGAGAGTAGGGCTTATGACTAGTCGCCCAATCATGCTCTTCTTTCATGCGCGCAAAATAGCGGACGTGATCCCGTTTTCCAGACCCCCTTTACAAAGTGACTACGTCGCAGCTTGGGGCTCGCATCGGCCGTTTGCGGGATCCAGGGTGCCGCAATGGGTCAGGCGGCTACCTTTATATGGGTCGTTTCGGAACCGTTGGAGAGGGCTTACGCAACTGAGGGAATTCTCGTTGAAGAACAAACGAGTATTTCAGAGACTCAGGGCGAGAGGTTCTGAGTGAATACGTCTGTCTGCGCCGTAGTTGTGACCCACCATCCGAGCGGTGCGATGCTGCAAAACCTGCAAAAACTGTTGCCCGAGGTGCAGGACGTTGTGGTTGTCGACAACGGCTCCACAGCACAGGAACTGGAGACGCTGCGGACGGCAGCCCACGACTTGGGTTTCCACCTCATCGAAAACTCAAAGAACCTCGGCATCGCAGAAGCCTTGAATCAAGGTGTGCGCTGGTCCATCGCAAAAGGATATTCCTGGGTACTTCTTCTCGACCAGGACAGCAGGGCGCACGACGGATACGTGGCGGCGATGTTCCAGGCCTGGCTCGCTCATCCAGAACGCGACCGGGTGGCCGGCATTTACCCGCGCTACATGCATCCGGATCTGGGTTACACCGAGCTGGCACCTCGCGCCCGCGACGGCAGTTATCTCTGGTGCATGACCTCGGGCACGCTGATGCCGGCCTGGATCTTCGGCCAAATCGGCTGGTTCGCGTCCGAATTTTTTATCGATTGGGTGGACATCGAATATTGCTTTCGCATTCGCGCCGCCGGCTACCGGATCCTAGAGTGTCCACAAGCGGCTCTGGCGCATGATCCCGGGCACTCCGCCCCGTCGTCGTTTCTCGGGGTTTGCTTCTGGCCGAGCCACCACAGCGCAGTCCGGCGTTATTACATGTCGCGAAACCGGCTCGTCGTGTTTCGCAGATATTTTTCCACTTTCCCGCTCTGGACCATGCAAGCCATGTACGCGGCATTGCGCGACACCATGAAATGCTTTCTCGGCGAGCGGGAGCGTCCGCGAAAATTCCGCAATTTTCTTCTCGGCACGTGGGATGGTCTGACAGGACGGATGGGAGTGCGCGAAGGACTGTGAGTGCAGTTGAGCAATCCGCGGAAACCTGTTCGGTGGCAAGCCTTACCACGTCCTTTAATTCTGCGGACGCTCTGGCCAGGCAGCTTGACGCGCTGCTACAGCAGACCAGGCCCATTCAGGAAATCATCGTTGTCGATAACGCTTCGACTGACGAAACCAGCACGATGCTGGCCGCGCGTTACCCGCAAGTGACAGTGCTGCATTTGCCGGAGAACCTGGGCACGGCCGGCGCGCTGGCTGCGGGATTAACGTACGCCGCCCTGGAGAAGAAGCATAACTGGATCTGGATGTTTGACCAGGACAGTCTGCCGGATGCAAGCGCACTCAAGACTATGCTGGCGGACGCTCAGCGATGGCTAGCCGAGCCGCGCCAGGTGGGTATGATTGCGGCCTTGCCGGTGGGGCGCGACCGGGAACTCTCATCCAGCCCATGGTTCTGGCGCAACGGATTTGTGAAACCACCCGCCGAGTTGCTGCGCGAACCGGTGCTATTCACCGACATGGTAATTACTTCCGGGTCGATGGTTCGAGGCGAGGTGGTGGCGGAGGTTGGATTGCCGCGAAGCGATTTTTTCATTGACTTCGTTGACTACGAATACTGCCTTCGAATTCGATCTCGGGGATTTAAGATCGCCGTGCTCACGCGCGCTAAGCTATATCACGAAATTGGAAACGCTCACAAGGTATGGTTTCTCGGCCGGCAGCACTTGTGGGCAGAGCATCGTCCGTTCCGCGAATATTACTACAGCCGGAATCTCACATATTCCATCTGGTGGCTGTATCCGAGTTTGTCAGCCAAGGCGTTTGCGGTACGGCACCTCGCGCACCAGGCGATTGCCGTGCTTCTGTTTGGTCCCCAGAGGCTGCGCTCTCTGAACCGGATGCTGCAAGGCCTGCATGACGGTTGCCGCGCTCGATTAGGCGTTCGATTCCGTCCAGACTGATTTTGGGACCGGAACTCTCCCCTCATGAACGACATGTTCGACAACACTGGCATTCGACGCCGGGCGGAGTCTTGCGGGCAACCGCCGGAGTTATCTGCGACTCCGGACCATCTAAGTCAACCCTGTGTCTACGTTGTCATATTGAACTGGAATGGATGGCGAGACACTCTGCAATGCATCCACTCGCTGCGCTCGACGGAATATCGGAACTGGCAGATCGTAGTCGTGGACAATGGTTCCTCGGACGATTCCGTCGGGAGGATCAGGGAGGCTTTTCCGGCAATACCCATTCTAGAAACCGGTAAGAATCTGGGTTTTGCGGCGGGCAACAACGTGGGCATCCGGTTTGCCTTGAAGAGCGGGGCAGCGTACGTCTTCGTCTTAAACAATGACACGACCGTGTTCCCCGATACGGTCTCGCAGTTGGTGCAATTTGCCGAGAAGCATCCGAGGGCCGGGATGATGGGGCCGAAGATTGAGTGTCCCAGCCCGCAGCGGGATTGGCCCGTTCGCAGGAAGCTGGATCTGCTGACGCAAATTTGCACATTCACTCCCTTGAGGCGCCTCCTGGCGCGCGTTCCCGTTGTTCGCGGCATCTTTTTCTGCACGAGCGCAGCGCCCGCGGTCGCCCAGTACCTGTCCGGCAGCGCTCTTTTCTTTAGAGCTGCCACGCTTGAAAGCAGCGGCCTGTTTGACGAAAATACGTTTTTGGATTTCGAGGAGCTCATAATGGCGGAAAAGGTGAGGAGTGCAGGCTTTTCCGTGCACTTTGTTCCGCAAGCGTCGCTGTGGCATAAACAAAGCGCTTCCGCGTCGGGTTTGCGGGCCAAAAGGTACATTGAGAACGCCAAAAGCGAAGAATATTTCCTGTCCCATTATGTGCGGCCATCTTCATTCGAGAGGTCCATCATTCGGTTGATTCGTTTCCTCACGTATGGCGTGCGGGCGCTTCGATACCGCAATTATCGCGAGCACTTCCGCGAGTTTATGAATGCGCTGCAGTCGCGTCAGCCGATCGGGGTGGAATAGCAGTCACCGGCCGCGGAACAATCCATGCTCTTTGAGATGATGGAAACGATCGATGCCCTGTGCTACCCGGCCTATGTGGCACGCGGCCGGCGGCCCTGGTTTCCCGGATACTACACGGCCAAACGGCGGCAGATTGAAAATGCCCTTGACGCCGGGTTGCTGCGTCCCGGAACTGACTTGCCGCGGGGCTATGGCTTCAGGATCGATGAGCGCATCATCGAGTATCCCTGGGTCTACTCACGATTGCCGCGCAAACCGGGTGTGATGCTGGATGCCGGCTCTACCCTGAACTATAAGTGGCTCATCGATCGAGCGCCTGTCCGTGATGCGAACTTGTGTATCTGCACTCTGGCGCCCGAAAAACGGTGCTACTGGCGGCGGGGCATTTCCTACGTATTTGACGATCTCCGCTCCCCCATCTTCCGCAGCAGCACCTTTGATTGCATCGTAAGCATATCGACCATTGAACACATCGGCCTGGACAACACCCTCTTATACACAGCGGACCAGGGGAAAAAGGAACACGACGACTCCGGCTTCCGAGCGGCGGTGCGGGAATTTCGCCGAATCATACGCCCCGGAGGAGTCTGCCTCATCACCGTGCCCTACGGCAAGGCATGCAAACGGGGCTGGTTTCAAGTGTTTGATTCCCACATGGTGCGGGCGGTGCTGGAGGATTTTCAGCCGACCACCGAAGAACTGGAGTATTTCGGCTATTTCCCCGATGGCTGGCGTCGCGTCGAGGCCGCGGAATTGGCCAATGCCACCTGCTTCGATAGATTTCAGGACAAGACGTTGGGTCCGGATTTTGCCGCCGCGGCGCGCGGCCTGGCTTGTATGCGGCTGACGGCGTGAACCGGATATCGCAATATCTCACCTATGTCTGAGCGTAATGTTCCATTTCTGCTGAACGGCGCGTCGGCCGACGGCAATGCATGGTCGGACCGGGTCCTCTGGCGGATCGCCGGATACTTTCGCCACCGGAGATTCCGCGGTTTCGACCGCTTCCTGTCGGGAGTGCAGACCATTGTCGATTTCGGTGGAACGCCGGACATCTGGCAGAGCGTCGGACGGAGTGATGTCGTGCTGCTCAACATCGATAAACAGCCGGTCCCGGCGGGCTTTACCGTGATGAAGGGTGATGCCCGTAAGACTTCCTTCCCCGATAGGGCTTTTGACTTGGCATTTTCGAACTCGACGATTGAGCACGTGGGCACGTGGCAAGACCAGCAGGCGTTTGCGCGGGAACTGCGCCGCGTCAGCAAACGGGTATACTGCCAGACGCCCGCCCGCGGCTTCTTCTTTGAGCCGCACTATTTCACTCCGTTCGTAGCGTGGTTCGGTTTCCTGCTCAAGCGGTATTGGTTCGTCCGCTATTGCACTTACTACGGTCTGCGATGGAAGCCCTCGCGCGAGCAGGTGAAGGATTTTCAATCGCATCTTCGTCTGCTGACTTTTCATGAAATGAGAGAACTCTTTCCCGATTGCACTATAGGCCGGGAGCGTTTTCTGGGAATGACCAAAGCTTACATCGCCATACGCTGATAACCGCCACACGCAGGACCCGGGCATAAGAATTGCAATCCTTCGATAACACTTCATTAATCTCCCAGGGGTGGTCCTGGAAGGTCTGCGTACTGGTTGCCGCAGTGGCGGTTAGCGTCGACATCCTGCTGATTCAGTCTCCGCTGGTATGGCTGGGCGCGGCCGGAGTCCTCGCGGTGCTGGCGCAGTTCAGAAGCCCGTTGAGCGGCCTGGCGGTGGTGTTCCTCACGTGCGGTTTGCTGAACTATTCTCCCTTTGAAATGGGCGCCTTGTCGCGTCTCTACCCTGGAGACGTCGCCATCGGCATCTTCCTTCTGGCCTGGCTGCTCACGAATTTCTCTTGGCCGATCAAAAGTCTTTTTCCTGCGAGCCTGCTGAACAAGCCTCTGCTCGGCATCGCGCTCTTGACGCCTTTGTCCATGCTGTGGTCGCGCCTGCATCCCGATCCCGAGGTCACTTACGCGTATCCGCACTCGGACGTCTCCTGGGCCGTGGCGCAGCTTTCTCAACTCGTCTTGCTGGCCGCCACCTTGTGCATTCCCTTCGCGGTTGCTGCGGGAATCAAGCGCTGGAAAGACATTGAAACCGTCATCATACTCATCGGCTGCGTGGTCGCAGCCGGGACGGTGCTGACGATCGGCGCCCTCATGCTTGGCTTCGGAGGTTCGTACTCCATTCTGGGCGCCACGCGCGCTTATTGGGGGCAATCGTGGGACGCGTCGGTGGAACCGCTCACCGGACTGTTCATTCCTTTTCTTTTTTCCGCGGTGCTGTTCGGGCGGCGTACGCTTTCCCACTACCGGCTCATCTGCGGGCTATTCGTTTTCTGCCTGGTGGGCCTGGTGCTCACCTTCTCGCGGGAGACTTGGCTGCTGGGCTTTTGCGGGCTGGTGCTGGTCGGGGCGGTATGGCTTCGCTCGCGTGTTAATCCCGCGCTTGGCCTCCTGATTGTGGTGTTCACTGCCATCCTGGTTGTACTTTCGGGAGTCATTGGCCTGGTCTCCACCTTCTACAATCCCCAGGACGTCTACGGCCTGGAACGAATCTATTACTACGCCACCGCTCTGCAGTTGTTCGTCAGCCATCCTCTGCTGGGCGTGGGGGCGGGGAATTACCAGTTCTTTGACCGCCTCTACGAGGGAGAAGCCGCGGGTGGAATCGCCCACAACCAATTCCTGACCATGGCCGCGGAAACCGGCTTGACGGGGCTCCTCCTGTTTCTTTGGCTGGTGCTGGCGCTGCTGAAAATCCGCAAACAACTGCGACTTTCCGTGGGCCACTTTGGCGATTCTCACGAGTGGCTGAAGGTCGCTGGCGCCGCGTTTGTGCTGGTCTGGATCGCGGAGTGTTTTTTTCAGGAGGCCTTTTTCGCTACTGCCGCGGCCGGCGGGGGCATGCACGTGATGACCGTCATTGTTTTTCCTTGGACGTTTGTGGGTATTTTGCTGGCCGCGTCCCGACTCAGCCAGAACCCTGTCGAGGACTGAAGCCAGGTCTGGGCGGTTGCGAGTTTCTGCAATGAGAATCCTCTTCGTTGTTCCGAACGTTCCTTCGTCGATCCGGCCGCGTCCTCTAGGTTTCATTCGCGGGCTCGCCCAGAACCACCAGGTCTCGGTGGTTTGTTTGTCGTCGAACGACGCAGATGAACGCTTTGTTTCTCAGCTCCGGCCATACTGTCACAAACTGGAAGTGATCCGGCTTTCACGATGGCAATCGTTTTGGAATTGTCTGCTGGCTTTGTTTTCCACGCAGTCGCTGCGCTGCGCGTACTTCTATTGTCCCCGCCTGCGGGAGTTCGTGAAGCAGCAAGTAGAGGCCAACGAGGTAGAGGTTCTCCATGCCGAGCACTTGAAATCACTTTCCATGGTGAGGGATGTGCTGGGCAAGGTTCCAGCCGTATTTGACGCGGTCGACTGCCTCTCGATGCTTGAGACCCGCCGTCGCGCGATCACGAAGAATCCTGTGGTCCGGCTGTTTTCCAGGATCGAATCCGGGAAACTGGCGCGCTCGGAGAAGGAAGCCTCGCGCCGGTTCAATCGGGTGGTGATTTCATCCGCGGTCGATCGCCAGACTTATCCAAGCTATTCAGGCCTGCGTGGCAAGATCGAGGTTGTCCCCAACGGAGTTAACCTGGAGCATTTCTCCTTCCGCCAATTCGAATCGGATAAGAACCTGCTGGTCTTCTGCGCGAAACTTGATTACTTTCCCAATGAGGATGCCGCCCTCTATTTTGCTCGGGAGGTCTGGCCGCAACTGCACACGCGCCGGCCCCACTTAAAGCTCGAGATTGTTGGAAGCAGGCCGCCAGCGAGCGTTCGACGGCTCGATGGAAAGAACAATATTCGCGTGCTTGCGTCGGTGCCGGACGTGCGACCGTATCTGGGGCGTGCCTGCGTCGCGTTGTGCCCCATTCGCATCCGCGCCGGCATACAAAATAAGCTTCTCGAAGCTATGGCTCTGGGCGTTCCGGTGGTCGCAACCCGCGTCTGCATAGAAGGACTGCAACTGGAACCGGGCAAGCATCTGCTGGTCGCGGATGGTCCCGCACGTTTCGCTTCCGCGATCGAGTTATTCCTGGATAATGTGGCGCTCCGGGAACAAGCGATGCAGGCGGGAAGAGCCTACGTGGAAGAGCATCACAACTGGGCTGACTCGGTCAGAGTGCTGTCGAACTCCTACACGGCGGCAATCGCCGATTTTGCCGCAAATGCAGGGAGCGCGGCTACCGCCGTGACCGCCTCGGAAGCCGCATAACTGTTTTCCAAGACTCCTTGTTTCGAACCCTCCCTCCGCTGATTCCTTCCTGATCTTTCCACGGTCTGCCCCAGCCTACGCCCTCGCGCCACGGTTGCGATCTTCTTGCTGCAAGGAGCCGCTGTAGCGCGGCTGCATTTCTCCTTTCCGGACCCGGGGCTTGCATCCTCCCACAAACAGCCACACTCTGTTTCCGGTGCAGTTGGACTGAGTGCGGTGGGCTCAGTGCAGCGCTCATTCCTGATAATCTTCTTTCAGCATGCCTTCGGAACGCTTGCAGAAAATCATTGCTGCCGCCGGAATCGCCTCTCGCCGTAAGGCCGAGGAGATGATGGCCGCGGGGCTGGTCTCCGTCAATGGGCAGATCGTCACCGAACTCGGCACGAAAGCTGATGCCGACCGCGACCACATCCGCGTGAATGGAAAGCTGTTGCGGGGGGCTGAGCGCCATGTCCATTTGGTGATGAACAAGCCAAAAGGGTACGTGACCACGGTGCGGGACCCCGAAGGACGGCCCACGGTCATTGAGTTGCTGCGCGGAGTTCGTGCTCGAGTTTACCCGGTCGGCAGGCTGGATTATGCGAGCGAAGGATTGCTCCTGCTAACTAACGATGGCGAACTGGCTCACTCGCTCATGCGCGCCGCATCGCACGTGCCCAAGGTTTATGTCGTCAAAGTCGCTGGAAAACCGGACGAAGCGGGCTTGCAGAAGCTCCGCCGGGGGCTGAGCATTCCATCCGGAAACAGGGTTCGTGCTTCGCGAGGCGGGCATGACGACGGCGAGATGCGCACGAGAGAACGCGCCGCCGGCACCGACGTCGGGTCCAAGCGGGTGCGGACGGCTCCCGCCAAAGTTCGCATCGTGCGTGAGGCCGAGAACCCGTGGTACGAGATCACGCTCACGGAAGGCAAGAACCGTCAGATTCGCAAGATGTTTGAAGAAATCGGCCACCACGTGGAGAAGATCAAGCGGGTGAAGTACGGGCCGTTGGTCCTGGATGTGCCGCCCGGGGAATTCAGGCATTTGAGCTCGGCGGAAGTGCAGAAGCTGAGGTCCGCGGCGGGTGGTTCGCGCTCACGTCCGTGATGCTTTTCGCGCCGAAAGATTTTAACCGCAAAGTGCCCCCAGGTTGCGCAAACGCCGCCAACAGATGCCGGCCTTCGCGCACTGTGGACCTCGGCGCGCGCTTGGCGGTTGCGAGCTTTGCAAAATCATGAGCGACTTCAGCCGCTTAGTGCCGAATCACATTCTTCGCCTGGTGCGGGCGGGCGAATCAAGGCCGCTCAAACAGCCCTCCGGCGCATCGAATCCGGTTCTGCTCAACCTCAATGAAAATCCGTTTGGGCCCTCGCCCCTCGCAATCAGAGCGCTGCAATGCGCGCTGGCGGATGTCAATCGTTATCCCGAGATCCAGGCGCTCGATCTGCACCAGGAGATTGCGTCGTTTCACAACGTCAAACCTGAGCAAGTGCTGGTCACGGCCGGAGCGACTGACCTCATTGGCATGGTCGGTCGCGCGTTGCTGGGGCCGGGGCTGAATGCCGTTACCAGCGAGCGTTCCTTCATCGTTTACCGGCTGGCGACCCGGCTGACGGAAGGCAAGTTGATCGAAGTTCCCATGCGCAACGACGGCTATGATCTGGAGGCGATCGCAAAGTCGATCGATCGCAACACCAGAATTGTATTCATTGCCAATCCCAACAATCCGACAGGGAGTTTACTTGCGGCGGCGGAGCTCGATGGTTTCCTCCAACAACTTCCTGACCACGTGCTCCTCGTTATCGATGAGGCCTATGGCGACTTCGCGTCGGAATTCATTCGGCGGCGCCGATGTGCCGCTTACTCCCGTTCCCTTGAGTATGTCAGTCAAGATCGGAACATCATCGTCCTCAAGACCTTTTCCAAGACTCACGGACTTGCCGGGTTGCGTGTGGGATATGGAATTGGTCCGGCGCGGTTGGTGGCGCTCTTCGCCCCGTTGCGAACAATCTTCTCGCTTTCATCCTTGGCGCAGATCGCGGCGGCGGCTGCGCTGCGCGACTCCGAGCACATTCAGCGCGCGGTCAAGAACAATGCCGAGGAGGCGGAGGCGCTTACTGGCGCATTGACCGAACTGGGCTGGCGTCTGCCGCAGACGTGGGCGAACTTTCTGTACCTTGAACTGGGGCAGGATGCCGCAGCCTTTGCTGACCGCCTGCGGGAACGAGGAGTGGTCGTGCAGCCACTTGGCTTGTGGGGAGCGCCAACGGCAATTCGCATAAGCATCGGCACGCCGGAACAGAACCAGCAATTCCTGCGTGCAATGAGTTCCCTTCGCCATTAAAGCTCGAAGGGAAGCGCTTCTGCGCCGGCTTACAACTGGCTCATCTTAGCCAGGAACTCGCCATTGGTTTGGGTCTTTGCCAGGCGCTCGATCAGAAGTTCCATTGCCTCCACCGGCGAGAGCGGGTTCAGAACCTTGCGGAGAACCCAGATGCGCGCCAGGTCGTCTTTCGGGATCAGCAGCTCTTCTTTTCGCGTTCCGGAGCGCTGAATGTCGATGGCAGGGAAGGTGCGCTTGTCGACCAGCTTCCGGTCCAGAATGATTTCCGAGTTACCCGTGCCTTTGAATTCCTCGAAGATCACATCGTCCATGCGCGAGCCGGTGTCGATCAGCGCGGTGGCGATGATGGTAAGCGAGCCGCCTTCTTCAATGTTTCGCGCGGACCCGAAGAAGCGTTTCGGCCGCTGCAGCGCGTTGGAATCGACGCCGCCGGAGAGCACCTTGCCGGAAGGCGGAACGATGGTGTTATAGGCGCGCGCCAGACGGGTGATCGAGTCGAGCAGGATCACAACATCGCGCTTGTGCTCTACCAGGCGCTTGGCTTTTTCGATCACCATTTCGGCGACCTGCACGTGCCGGGCAGCCGGTTCATCGAACGTGGAGGAAATGACCTCGCCTTTGACCGAGCGCTGCATGTCGGTGACTTCTTCCGGGCGCTCGTCAATGAGCAGCACCATGAGCACGACTTCCGGATGATTGGTGGTGATCGAATTCGCCACGTTCTGCAGCAGCATGGTTTTGCCGGCGCGGGGAGGCGAAACAATCAGGCCGCGCTGGCCCTTGCCCAGAGGCGTGAGCAGGTCCATGACGCGGGCGCTGATATTCTCGCGGACAGTTTCGAGTTTGACGCGCTCCTGCGGATAAAGCGGCGTCAGGTTGTCAAAGAGAATCTTGTTGCGCGCTTCGTCGGGAGATTCGAAATTGACAGCCTCGATCTTTACCAGCGCGAAGTACTTCTCCCCCTCATGCGGCGGCCGTACCTGGCCGCTGATGGTGTCGCCGGTTTTCAGGTCGAACTTGCGAATCTGCGACGGCGAAACGTAAATGTCGTCCGGGCCGGGGAGGTAATTGTAATCGGGAGAGCGCAGGAATCCATAACCGTCGGGGAGGATTTCGAGCACACCTTCGGCGAAGATGTGTCCCTCCTTTTCGCTTTGCGCCTGCAGGATCTTGAAAATCAGGTCCTGCTTACGCATGCCGCTTGCGCCCGGGAGGTCGAGGGAACGGGCAATTTTGGTCAGTTCGGTTATGTTCTTCTCTTTGAGTTCTGCAATGGTCATTGGTCACCTGCGAAGGTCGGAATAATCAGGGCGGGTTCTAAAATGTTCAGGGGAATCGATCAAATCAAGGCAGGAAGGCGGGGCTGGGGATTAAGCAGCCCGCCGTTGTGCCTCAACAAAGTGTTCCGGCTCAGATAGAACCGTCTGCTTCTCAGAGCTTGCAATCCGATCCAGCACTTCGTTCATGGTTTCCTGGATTCTGGTATTCGGCTTATGGAACTTCCGGGTAGCCTTCGAGGCAAGCTGGCAAAGCATATACCGGTTCCGCAAAGTGTGTAAAGCGTCAAAAACACGATCGGAGCGCATGGGTAATGTCCTTTCTCTTGAGGAGAGCGTGTAATGATAACGAACGAGTTAACATCCCAGGAACCACGAAACGGCACCCCAGACAGCCCACCAGAAACTGTAACTAACTGATAACAGACGGGTTCTTCGGGAATAAGCTCTGGTTACTTGTATAGATGCGCTGACGGGGCTGAAAGTTTCTCTATTACGAAGATCAAGCCCGGTCGGCTCTGGTTCGTCAGGAATCCGCTGTTTAGGCCTTCAGAACGCTATAACCTACAAGGAAAACCGAGCGCCGTCAATAGTTTCTTTTGGGACAGCCTCTCTCTTCGAAACAGGTTGTTGCTGGCGATCACCTCAGGAAAATCTGCTGAAACTCAGGCACGGCCGTAAATCGGGATGGCTGCTCCATTGATTTCTTTGGCGGCGTGGCCTGCCAGCCAAAGCGCAAGGCTGGCGACGTTGGCCGGCTGCACCCATTTGGAGAAGTCCGCTTCGGGCATGGCTTTGCGGTTGGCGGGAGTATCCATGGTTCCCGGCAGAATGACGTTTGCGGTGAGGCTGGCATCGGCATTCTCCAAAGCCACGGTCCGCATTAATGAAAGCATGGCTGCCTTCGACGCGCTGTATGCGCCGACCTTGGCTCCCGGTTCCAGGGCAGCGCGGCTGCCAATCGCGATGATGCGGCCGCCGCCGCTGTTCCGCAGAACGGGAATCGCGGCGCGCAGAATGTGGAAAAGAGAGTTGAGATTCAGGTCCAGCATGCGTTGAAAGGTGGCATCATCCGTTTCCGACACCGATTGCCCGCCGGCGAAGCCGCCCACGGTGTGCACAAGAACGTCGATCTTCCCGCAGCGGCCGACAACGGCCTCGATGAGCGCTTTCGCGTCAGCGAGCCGCGTAAGCTCTGCGGAAATAGCGGTGAAATTCGAACTGGCGAATTCCGATTCCTGGATGTTTGGCGAGGTCCCAATCACTCGGGCGCCGCCGTCGAGGAAAGCTTGGGTGACGAACCGTCCGAGCCCGCCGTTGGCTCCGGTCACCAGCACCACCTTGTCTTTCATGCCAATGCTCCTGACGTGAAATGGCTAAATTTTTCAGAGCTCCTGCCAGCATTTTACGTGCGCTTCGACATGGTGATTTTGCGGAGACGGGCGCGGTGCCGAGGGGAACCCGCCCCGCGGTGGAGCGGCTGCCGGCATCGGCTATTTCACGGGTACGACCAGCAACACCATGATCAAGAGCAGGGCAAGAACAAAGCTGGTGATCAGCGAGAACAATATGCTGGCCGGTGGCATGTGGAAGAAGTTGTCGGCGTGCTTGCCGGATGCAGTCAACGTCTTCATAAAGCACCTCCTGACCGACAAAAGCAGCCGGATGCTTTCTAGATTGCGAACTTGTGTTCCGCCAGCTTGCCGCTCAAGCCGCCGACGATGCCGCCAATAAGCGCGCTGGCTAGAAGTGAGTAGCCAAGTTCCACCGCCAGCAATACAGCTGACAGTTCCTCGACTCCCGCCAAGGCTACCGACAGCCCAGCCAGCAGCGCCCACAACAAGAGGGCCAAGCCAACTCCCCTCCACACGCCCTTCTGGTCGCTCCACGAGAGCCACCAAGCCACCCCGTAAGCGAACAGCAGGGGAACGGCCACGGTGAGCAAATGCGGAGCCAGCCGCCAGACAAGTTGATGCACCTGGTGCGAATTCAAGCTGACCGCTTCCATCCAGTGTGAGCGGAAAAGATAGTGAGAATGCCAGACCGCGCCCAGCACCCACGCAACAAAAGCGGCGATGAGAACAGGCAGATGATAGATGCGTTTGCTTTTGGCGGGAGCAGTCTCCTCGGCGGTGTAGAACACGACCTCGCGTGCTTGCGGCAGGCACTCCTCAAGGCAATCGCGGTGTTCTGGCCAGCGAGTACATTCGGCCAAGCGAAGATGCGGCTCGCCCGCCAGGCGGGTCACGGCGGCATGGAATGCGTCGAATTCGACTGCAACTTGCTGGTGAGTCCCCGGACAGGTCACCGCCCGGGCTCCGCGGTACCGTTGATAAAACTCGTAACCCAGAAGCAGTGGCATCAGCAGAATGATGCAGGCCCCAATCACAAGGAAGCTGAGCCAGAAGAGCGAAAGCATGCGGCACCTCCAGCTTGCTGAGGAACACTTCAGCAATTTAACCGTAGTGCTTTGCGCGATTTTGCGCCGTGCTGGGCATCACCACATCGGGTGAGTAGAGTCACCACCGGCCACAGAGTTTGGTCTAACCCGAGTGCGGAAGGTCACATCCAGCCGTGACAAGCCGCACAGCCCCAACGGCGGGCACGGCGGACAATGCCGGGTTAAGCGGATTCCAAAGGGGGCAAGCCCATGAAAAGAATCCTCATCCTGGGAGCGGCCGGCCGCGATTTCCATAACTTCAACATAGTTTTTCGGAGCAATCCTGAATATCACGTGGTGGGCTTTACCGCCGCGCAGATCCCGGATATTGCCAACCGGAAGTATCCGGCATCACTGGCAGGAAGTTTGCTATATCCCGACGGCATTCCCATCTATGAAGAGAATGACCTGGAGAAGCTGATCGCTGCCGAGAATGTCGATGCGGCGGTCTTCTCCTACAGCGACATTTCCCACCAGAACCTTATGCACCTGGCATCGCGAGCGGTGGCGGCGGGGGCAGACTTTTGGCTGCCAGGCACCGAGCATACGCAGTTGAAGGCGTCCGTGCCGGTGGTTTCCATCTGTGCGGTGCGGACCGGTTGTGGTAAGAGTCCGGTCTCGCGATTCGTCGCCCGCGAGCTTCGCAAGCAAGGCTGGAAGCCAGTGGTGGTCCGCCACCCTATGCCTTACGGGGATCTGGCAGTGCAAGCCGTGCAACGCTTCGCCACCTTGGAGGATTTGGACCGGCATCTGTGCACCATCGAAGAGCGGGAGGAATATGAGCCCCACCTGCGCGAGGGCACGGTCGTTTACGCCGGGGTCGATTATGAACGCATCCTGCGACAGGCGGAAAGGGAAGCGGACATCGTGCTTTGGGACGGAGGCAACAACGACACGCCCTTCTTCGCGTCCGATCTGGAGATCGTGGTAGTCGATCCGCACCGCGCCGGGCACGAACTGGCCTACTTCCCAGGGGAAGTGAACCTGCGCCGGGCCGACGTTGTGGTCATCAACAAGGTCGATACCGCAGAACCGGACGACGTGGAAACAGTCCGCCAGAACATTCGAAAAACGAATCCGACCGCCGCGGTCGTCGAAATGGCATGCACAGTATCTGTTTCGCACCCTGAATTGGTGAGTGGCAGACGCGTACTGGTGGTGGAAGACGGCCCGACGCTCACGCACGGCGAAATGCCCTATGGAGCCGGGGTTGTCGCTGCGCGCCATTTTGGGGCGGAAGAGTTGGTCTGCCCGAAACCATTTGCCATCGGCTCGATTCGCGGCACTTACGAGAAATATCCCCACTTGAGCAACCTGCTTCCCGCGATGGGCTATAGCGAAATGCAACGCCATGAACTGCAGGAAACCATCCATCGTGTGCCTTGCGATATCGTCCTGATCGCCACGCCCATTGATCTGGCGCGTGTGATCAAGATCGAAAAGCCGGCGCTCCGGGTTTCCTATGAAGTGGAAGAGCTATCTCATCCCGACCTGGTCGACGTCCTTTCGCAATTGGAGGTACCGGTGGGGGTGGCGCGATGACCTCTAAAGACTTTGTCTCGCTCAGAGACTTCACGCCTTCCGAACTCGAGTATCTGCTTCTATCCGGACGCCAGATCAAAGCGCGGCCGGATGCCTATTGCCAGGCGCTCAAAGGCAAAACTCTGGCCATGATTTTTGAAAAGCCCTCGCTGCGCACGCGCGTGACCTTCGATGTGGGCATTCAACAACTCGGAGGCTTCGCGCTTTATCTCTCACCCGCAGAGATCAACCTGGGCAAGCGGGAATCGGTCTACGACGTAGCCAAGAATCTCGAGCGCATGGTGCAGGGAATCATGATTCGCACCTTCGCTCACGAGGTCGTGGAAGAAATGGCGAGATACGCGTCGGTTCCCGTCATCAACGGCCTCACCGATTTCAGCCATCCCTGCCAGGCCATGGCCGATTTCATGACCATGTGGGAAATCAAGGGCAGGGTCGAGGGCCTGAGGGTCGCGTTTGTAGGCGACGGCAACAACGTGGCGCATTCACTTATGTTCGCGGGCGCGCAGTTGGGCGCGGAAGTCATAGTTGCCACGCCCAAAGGCTATGAGCCGAAAGCTGCCGTCCTGGCTTGGGCGCAGGAGCGTGCCAGCGAAGCAGGCGGACATTGCTCAGTGATCAATGACCCGGTGCAGGCGGTCGCAGGGGCTGACGTCGTCTACACCGATGTCTGGGCCAGCATGGGGCAGGAAGGCGAAAGCCTCGAGCGCCGCGAAAAATTCAAGGCTTACCAGGTGAACGCGCGCTTGTTTGCGCGCGCCAAGCCGGACGCAGTCTTTCTTCACTGCCTTCCGGCGCACCGAGGCGACGAAGTTACTGATGAGGTGATCGATTCGCCGCGTTCCGCCGTTTACCAGGAAGCGGAGAACCGCATGCACGTCCAGAAGGCAATCCTGCTGGAGCTGATGAAGGATGTTCCGGTCGGGCTGGTGCACCCGGTGACGGTGGCCGATTTGGCGCACGTATAGGCAAGGTGCAATCGTGAAAACCATGCTGCTGGCGGTGGGCGGCAACTCGCTGATTCGCGCAGGCGAGAAGGGAACTACCTCCGAGCAGTTGGCCAACGCGCGCCGTACCGCCGCGGAAATCGTCAAACTCGTCGGACAGTACCGCATGGTTATTACCCACGGAAACGGTCCGCAGGTAGGGGCGGCGCTCCTGCGCTCCGAGCGCGGCGCCAGCCAGGTGCCCGGACATCCTCTGGATGTTTGCGACGCCTGCACCCAGGGCGAAATTGGCTACCTGCTGCAGCAATCGCTGGACACAGAGCTGCGACTCGCCGGGCTGCATCTTCCCGTGGTCACCGTGCTTACGCAGGTGATTGTCTCGCTCGACGACCCCGCCATGCAGAATCCCACCAAGCCCATCGGGCCGTTTTACTCCAGGGCCGATGCCGAAGAGCGGCGCGCTCGTTACGGCTGGCAAATTGTCGAGGATGCCGCTCGAGGTTATCGCCGGGTTGTGCCGTCACCCGAACCCGTGGAGATTCTGGAACTCGAGATCATTCGCGACCTGGTGAACCAGGACGCATTGGTGATCGCCTGCGGCGGCGGAGGGATCCCGGTCGCTTGGCAAGACGGGCGACTGCAGGGGGTGGAAGCGGTCATCGACAAGGACCGCGCCTCGGCATTGCTGGCTACCACTCTGGGCGTGGACCTGTTTGTCATTTCCACCGACACCGACTTCGTCTATCTTGACTACAAACAACCCAACCAGCGTCCGCTTTGCCAGGTTAGCGTCAGCGATCTGCAAGACTTTGCCGACGCAGGACATTTTCCGCCCGGCAATATGGGGCCGAAGGTCGAGTCCGTCTTGCGCTTCCTGAAGCATGGCGGAGGCGAGGCGATCATCACCTCCGATGGGAAGCTTGGCGGCGCCATCGCCGGAAAGGCCGGAACCCATGTGCTGGCCAGCCATCGCCAAAACAGCGAACGCGATTTCGAGCCGCACGAAGTGCCCGTAGGGAGCAGATGAGCATGGAGCCACCGGTCTTAGGCCCCGAGTTTTCGACGCGCAACCGATCGGGCGATGGCGTTCCCGGGCTGAGCCACGTGATCGAGTCGCAACAGTTCACCGTTCCCTTGCTCATGGAACTTTTTGATCGTTCTCGCGGCATGGAGCGGGTGGTGGGGCGCGGCGGCTCGCTCGAATACCAGCACCGGATTATGGCGACGCTGTTTTATGCGCCCTCGACGCGCACGCGGCTGTCGTTTGAAGCCGCCATGCACCGGCTGGGCGGAAGAGTGATCTCGACCGAACAGGCGCGCGCGTTTTCCTCGGAGGTGGAAGGCGAGCGGGTGGAGGACACGATCCGCATCATCGGCAGCTATTCGGACGTGATCGTCATCCGCCATAACCAGGAAGGCGGGGCGCAGCGCGCGGCACAGGTTTCTCCCGTTCCCGTGATCAATGCGGGAGATGGAGACGGCGGACAGCACCCCACGCAAGCTTTGCTCGATCTCTACACGATTTATCGCGAGCGGCCGCTGGACGGTTTGAGCGTTGCCATCATCGGCGAACTCGACCAAGGACGCACCGCGCGGTCGCTGGCCTACCTGCTGGCCAAGTTCGAGCGAGTGAAGATCTTCTTCGTCAGCCCGCCCGAGCAGCAGATGAAGCAGGACATTCTCACTTACTTAAACGAGCACGGAGTCCGCTACGAATTGGAATCACAAATCGACCGCGTAATCGGCGAGGTTGACGTGGTCTATCAAACTCGAATCCGGCCGCAACCGCTGGGGAGCGTGGGAAATCCGCAGCAATTCGCCATTGATTCCGCGGTCCTGCGAAAAATGAAATCTGATGCGCTGATCCTGCATCCATTGCCGCGGACCGTGGAACTCGACCACTCGGTGGATGCAGACCCCCGGGCAATGTATTTCCGCCAGGCGGTGAATGGACTTTACGTGCGCATGGCGCTTTTGACCATGCTGCTGGAGAGACGTTAAGAAACGAGGCACGGTATGCAAGCCGAAGTCATCAGCGAAGAGCGGTTACAGGCGCGCGAGCTCATCGAACTGGAAAATGAATACGGAGCGCACAACTATCATCCCCTCGACGTGGTCATCGAGCGCGCCGAGGGGGTTTGGGTTTATGACGTTGACGGCAAGCGCTACCTGGATGGCCTCGCCGCCTACTCGGCCGTGAACCAGGGCCATTGCCATCCGAAAATTGTGAATGCTCTCATCGAGCAGGCACACAAAGTAACCCTGACCTCGCGCGCCTTTCGCAACGATCAGCTGCCGCTGTTCTACAAGGAACTGCACGAGCTCACCGGCTACGACATGGCCTTACCCATGAATACCGGCGCGGAGGCGGTAGAAACGGCGGTCAAGACCGCGCGCAAGTGGGGATACAAGGTCAAGGGCATTTCTCCCGACCAGGCCGAGATTATCGTCTGCGCCAACAACTTTCATGGGCGCACGGTCACGCTGGTCAGTTTTTCGAGTGATGCACAATACCGCGAAGGCTTCGGGCCGTTTACTCCCGGCTTCAGGATTATTCCCTTCGGCGATGCCGGCGCGCTCGAAGATGCCATCACCTCCAACACCTGCGCATTTCTTGTCGAGCCGATCCAGGGGGAAGCCGGCATCGTCATTCCTCCCGCCGGATTCTTGAAGAAGGCGGCGCAAATCTGCCATCAGAATCGCGTGTTGCTGATAGCCGACGAAATTCAATCGGGCCTGGGGCGCACGGGAAAGCTCTTCGCCTTTATGCACGAAGGTATCCGGCCGGACGTCGTAGTCATAGGCAAAGCCCTGGCCGGCGGCTGTTACCCGGTTTCTGCGGTGCTGTCTTCATGGGAGGTCATGCGCGTGTTCAAGCCCGGCGATCACGGCAGCACTTTCGGGGGAAATCCACTGGGCTGCGCGGTCGCCCGCGCCGCCATGCGCGTATTGATGGACGAAAAACTCATTGACCGGTCCGCTGAACTGGGAGCGTACTTTCTCGGCCTCCTGCAAACTCTTCGCAGCTCCGATGTCAAGGAAGTTCGCGGCAAAGGGCTGTGGATCGGGATCGAACTGAACAGCCCCGCGCGGCCCTACTGCGAAGCGCTCAAACAGGAAGGCTTGCTGTGCAAGGAGACTCACGACCGCGTCATTCGAATCGCGCCTCCGCTGGTCATCAACCGCCAGGAAATTGACTGGGCATTCGAGCGGATTCGATCGGTCATTGAGAAGCCCCATCGCGCGCCGAAAGCCCCCAGGCCGTGAGTCATGGGCTTGAGTTGTGAGCGTGGACGGCAGAGAGTATCACCGCGTCAATCCCTGGATCGTCACATGTTCGGTCATGCTGGCGACCTTCATGGAAATCCTCGATACCACGGTCGTCAATGTCTCTATTCCTCACATTGCCGGCAATCTGGCCGCCACCGTGGAAGAGGGCACGTGGGTGGTCACGTCGTATCTGGTTTCCAACGCCGTCATCCTGCCGATGTCCGGGTGGCTGGCGAATCATATCGGGCGCAAGCGGCTGCTGCTCGGTTGCGTGGCGGGGTTCACGCTGACCTCTTTATGTTGCGGGCTGGCCACCAGCCTTCCCATGCTGATTTTTTTCCGGGTGATGCAAGGGCTGACGGGCGGAGGGCTGCAACCGCTGGCGCAAGCGATCCTGCTGGAGACGTTCCCGCGAGAGAAGCATGGGCAAGCAATGGCCGCGTTCGGCATTGGCATTCTGCTGGCGCCGATTCTCGGCCCGACGCTGGGCGGCTGGATCACAGACAATTACAGCTGGCGGTGGATCTTCTACCTGAACTTGCCCGTGGGACTGATCTCGCTGTTGATGATGAAGTCGTTTGTCTTCGATCCACCCTACATCCGGCGGGGCAGGGGACGAGTCGATCTCTGGGGCATCGGATTCCTGGCTCTCGGGTTCGGGACCTTGCAGGTCGTTCTCGACACCGGCCAGCGCCAGGACTGGTTTTCGTCCACCTACATCCGGATCTTTGCGGTGGCGTGTGTCGCGGGCTTACTGCTGTTCATCATTCGCGAGCTGAACGCCGCACATCCGGTCGTGGATTTGCGGGCGCTTCGCGATCGTTCTTTCAGCACGGGTGTATTTCTCATCAGCATGCTGGGATTTTCGCTCTATGCCAGCCTGGTTTTGCTTCCTATTTATTTGCAGACGCTCCTCGGCTATCCCGCTTATCAGGCCGGATTGGCGCTGTCCCCGCGTGGGCTGGGTTCGCTGCTGACGACTCCTCTTGTCGGTTATCTGACCAGCAGAGTCGATCCTAGAAAGCTTCTGGTTTTCGGATTGCTGCTGGGCTCCTTCACCATGTTTCAGCTCTCAGGCCTCAACTTGAACGCCGGCTATAACGACATTCTGTGGCCGCAGATTCTGCAGGGAGTTGCTCTCAGTTTCCTGTTCATTCCGCTCATGGCGGCCAGCATGGCGGGCATTTCGAAAGAGAAGATGGGCAATGCAACCAGCATTTTTAACCTGATGCGCAACATCGGCGGCAGCTTCGGAATCGCCATCATGACCACGTTCCTGGTGCGCCGCACACAGATGCATCAAAGCCACCTCGCCGAGAAGGTCACGCCCGGCAGCCTGGAAGCACAGCGAATTGTGCAGCAGATGCAGGCCTGGTTTTACGCCTCCGGCGCTGATAGCCAGGCGGCGCACCGCAAGGCGCTGGGCGCACTGTATGGCATGGTGCAGCGGCACGCCTCCATGCTGTCGTTTGTGGAATCGTTCTGGATCATGGGCGTCATCTTTCTGGCGATCATCCCCTTCCTATGGCTGCTGCGCAACCCAAGATCGATCGCTTTGACGGGCCCGGTCACCACACCTGCCGAAGCCCGCCAAGCTGCCGATACTTATGAAGAAAAAGAGGACCTCATGGTCTTCCACAAGTGAGTCTACGAATATTCGGCTAAGAAGCGTTATGCGACTGCGCTGGAGTACACTCGGTCCAGAATTCCCTCGATCAGCTTCTCCTTTTCCCGTAGCGTCTGTTTGAATTCGCGATGATCGGTGTGGCGAATTTCCTTCTGCAATTCCAGGTCACGCCGTTCCAGGATCTCGAGCACAAGCTCACGTTCTTCCTCGCTCAAATGCAGTTCCATAAGGCCTCCTCGAGGAGCCGCCCGGCCCATCTCCATGGCAAAACTGACTCCGCCGCCGCGCCCTTGACCGCTGCTTGCCTGTGGCATTCAGAGGCAGCTCTAAACGCCCAGAGCTAGGCGCTCATGCCGGGCGTTGCCCACCCTTTGCCCGTCGGTATGACTGAGGTTGGGCGTCGACTTTCTGCAAACGCCCGGCCTGTCTCCTTCTGTACTACGGCTCGGCGATATTGTCAGTGACCCGGGGCACTCATTCTGAGGCTCCCGCAGCGGTTGCCTGCGGAGGAAGCTGCGCGTGATCGTAATCACAGCCGGATGGGCCGAATCATCCGACAATATCTCCGGACTCAGAGATCAGCGGCCCACTCCGCACCGTAGTTTCTCCCACGAGGTCTGTCATGATCATCGCATCCGAGTTGCACGAAGGCATGGTTCTTCGCATCGAAGGGCAGATTTACAAGGTCGTCGAGATCGAATCGAAGGCGGGAGCGGCCCAGATGGGCGGCGTGGTGAAGGCGAAGCTGATCAACGTTCACAGCGGGCGGTTGTGGGAACCGCACTTCCGTCCGCAGGAGAGGTTCGAAGACCTGCAGATCGAGCGCCGCGCGATGGAGTTTCTTTACGCCGACGGCGACAATTGCACGTTCATGCGGCCGGACACCTTCGAGCAAGTGGAGATCCCAGGCGGGGTGATTGGTCCAGCGGCGCGCTTTCTGCACCCCGGAGAGGAATTAGTCGTGGAGTTCTTCGCCGGCCAGGCCATCAGCGTGGTATTGCCCGCCATCGCCGAGGCGCGCGTCTCCAGCACGGCGCCGCCATCTCGCGGCCAGCAGGACAGCGCCTGGAAAGAGGCGATCCTGGAGAACGGCATCAAGCTTCGGGTGCCGCTGTTCATCGCTCCGGGTGAGGTCGTGCGCGTCGAAGTAAAGACCGGCCGCTACCTAGAGCGCGCTCACGCGGCCCACAAGCGCAGCGCGTAGAATGGGCCTGCCTGGAGGAATCCATGCTCGAACTGCTATCGCTGCGAATGGAACTGCCGCCTGACAGCAATATCATTGTCGGCCAGTCGCATTTCATCAAGACCGTCGAAGATCTCTACGAAGCCGTGGTTGCGAGCGTGCCGCAGGCAAAGTTCGGCGTGGCATTTAACGAGAGTTCGGGAGCATGCTTGACGCGCGCCGAAGGCAATGACGCGAATCTTCGCGACGCCGCCGTGCGCAACGCCCAGGCGCTCGGCTGCGGGCACACCTTTGTGCTGCTGTTGCAGAATGCGTATCCCATCAACGTGCTTAATGCCATTCGGACGGTGCCTGAGGTGTGCTCGATCTTCTGCGCCACGGCCAATCCGCTGGAGCTGATCGTCGCGCAAAGCGAGCAGGGAAGAGGCGTGCTGGGCGTCATCGACGGCAGCTCTCCCCAGGGGGTGGAGACCGAGGCTGACGTAGCCTGGCGGCACGACCTGCTGCGCAAAATCGGCTATAAACGGTAAAGAGAACCTGACTGCCAGACGCACACACGCGGGCGCAGCGAACCCGGCTCAAGCTCCAGCGTGCCCTTCACATGCAGCCGGTAAATCAGTCCGCAGCCTCAAGACAATATTCGCCCAGTTTTGTGCCTCTCTGTTCGCTGTCGGACGAGTCCGCATATACCTCCACGTCCTTACACTCGTACATGCCAAAGTTCTTGGGAAGCTCGACGATCTGGTATTTGCCGCCTTGGAGCGCCGAGCAGCCGGGCATGCCGCCGTTACAAATCAGCTGATAGGCCTTGCCGTTACGCACAATGTCGACGACCATCACGCCGTTGTTGAGGTTGCTTCGCTTAACGCTGATGTTTGACCTCTCCTGCCCCAGGAGCGGGGTCACGCTAAAGATCAGGAAGAGGGCCGGCACGATGAAGAACGCAGCCGCTTTCTTCATAGACACCTCCCGGGAGAAACTTCCGTGCGTGTTTATGTTCGCGCCGGAAGCACAGCTTCGTCTGTGACCGCCGACACACGCGCGGCGCATGGTGTTTACGCTGCCTCCGCGCTCCTTGCGCCGACAAACTTCAAAACCTTTGGCTTTGCCAGACGCACAAAGTCTTCCCACGCCAACCGAACGAGTTCACGATGCGAGCACGCGTTGAAGGCGATCTGTTTATCGCGCGCGAGGCCTTCATCGGCAAACACTTTCATCCCGTAGAGATTACCGAAAGGCGGCATTGCACCCGTTTCACACTCGGGGAAGCCATCTTTGAATTGCTCCTCGGAAGCGAGTTGTACTTTTTTGGCGCCGATCTCGCTCTGGAGCATGGAGAGGTTCACGTGCTCCGAGGCAGCGACCACGGCGAGCGCCAGTTCTCCATCCACGTCAACGACGACCGTCTTTGCCAATTCTTTTCCGGGAATATGGGCGAGGGCTGCGATCCCCTGCGCAGTGAATGCCGGCGAGTGCGAAATCACCACGTACTTCACGCCGTTTTTATCCAGGTATTCTTTCAAGCTTGAGAGTGCCATAAACGACCTCCTGGGTCTGCGCTGAGGGTTGTAGAGCTACTATGCTGAAGGGAGATAGCGATAGGGTCGGATCATCTCGGACGAGGCGGCGATTGCTGCCACGGGGAGTGAAGTGCCTGAGAACGGGACTACCAGGCATGGCAGTACTCCTGCCGAACAGCGACAGTATAGTGCCGCAGCGGGTTGTGCGGCTGTGATCTTACGCACTGCGCCCATGCCGGCGAATAGGATAGCGTTCTTGTCGGTAGCGTAATGCGGCCCACCGCTGGTTCTGTACTGCGCGAAATCCGTGCTTGCCAGCTGGGGTACACTGTTGGGTCGTGCGCGGTACACATTATGCGCGGTATACAAGGAGGCCTTATGTCCCTGCGTTGGGCTGTGACATTGTTGCTCGCCTGCATCACGGGAGCGATCCTCGGCGTGGCTCAGGAAAACAAACCCGAAGTTAAGCATGTTCCGGCACCGGCGACCTCCGCCGCTTCCGGCAAGGAAATGTTCAAGTCTTATTGCGCGCCGTGTCACGGCGAAGACGGGAAAGGCAACGGACCTGCGGCTTCCGCCCTGAAAACACCGCCACCGGATCTGACGCTGTTATCGAAGAACAACGGCGGCAAGTTTCCGGCGGACCGCGTCTCCAGCATACTGCGCGGGCGAGCCACGGTTAGCGCCCATGGCAACCGGGAAATGCCCGTCTGGGGCCCGGTGTTCTGGCGCATGAGTCACGGACACGAAGCGGAAGTCCAGCAGCGCATCACCAACCTCACCAAGTACCTCGAGGCATTGCAGGGGAAGTAACCGTAATCTGGGGATTTAGGTAGAGTCACTTGCGCAACAACCATTGCCTCTGCAATGGGCTACAGCGCATGCTCAAACCATCGCTTTATGTACTGGTGGTGTTTCTCCAGGCCCAACTTTGGTAACAACTTGAGCGTACTCACCCGTATTAGGGATAAGGTGAGTACGCTTATAATCGAAACTCACAGCCATGATGCGCCACTTCGGGCATGAGTTCGCCATTATCGCGATTGTCTGTGTTCTGGGTATCTTCCTTTTTCCAGCCGCTGTGGGCTCGTATTCGGCGGTGCACGGACCGGTGACCGCCCTGCAAGCGATGCGCAGATCCATCCGGCTGCGCTGGGCGATGGCTTTCGCCGCCCTGACTTTCCTGACGCTGACGGCTCAATTCCTGGCTCGGGTTCTGCAGGGGATGCTGGACTTGCTCTCCTCAGCCACCGCTCCCCCTGCTCACAGCCCGCTTCTGCGTTGCTGATTCTTCTTTCCCGAACAACTTCATTTTTGTCGCCGGCCGGCCCTGCTTTCCTGAAGCCCGGGCCCGAACTCCGGCCCGACGATCCCGTTATTACTAGCCATTTTGGAGCGAGGAGGAAGTATGAGACAGCTGATTCGGAACTTTATGTTAGGCGCTGTTGCAGTAGGTGTCATCGGTCTGGGAGCATGCAGCAAGAAAATCGCGAAAGTGGTTACGCCCCCGCCCCCGCCACCTGCAACCCCAAGCGCAACCTTGTCGGCAAACCCTTCGGTTGTCGAACCGGGTCAATCAACCCAATTGACGTGGAAGACCAGCAACGCGGAGACGATCTCGATTGAAGGAATCGGCGATGTCGCGGCTACGGGTTCGCAAACCGTTACACCCACCGCTTCCACCACCTATACGCTTACCGCAAAGGGTCCGGGGGGAACGCTGGATGCTTCCGCTCGGGTAACGGTCAACGCGAAGAACGCGAAAGCGCCGGCTTCTTTATCCGAGGAAGAATTGTTCACCCGAAACGTGAAGGATGTTTATTTTGATTACAACAAGTCGAATTTGCGGCCGGATCAAGGCGTGGCGGCCGACAGCGACGCGGCATTTCTGAAACAGCATCCCGGCCTCAAAGTTCTCATCGAGGGACACTGTGACGATCGCGGCTCGGAGGAATACAACCTGGCGCTCGGCGACACTCGGGCCAATTCACTCCGGCAAGCTCTTCTGACGCAAGGGGTAAGCGCCGATCAGATCAAAACCATCAGCTACGGTAAGGAACATCCATTTTGTTCCGAAAGCAATGAAGGCTGCTGGCAGCAGAATCGTCGCGATCACTTCGCCCTGCAACGCTAAAAATCAATCTAACGCGGCGGCTGAGAGGCAGGATGACCAGCCGCCGCTGGTTTCTCATTTAACGCCAGGATAGGAAAAGTGCCACGTTCTGGATCACGTCTTCGCATAGCAATGTGCGTCGCGCACAGGACAACCATCCGCTACACTGCTCGCATCGCCTACTAGTGAGTAGTAAATTCCCGGTGAGACAACATCGTCATTAGTTCGAGCCCCTTCGACGAATATGCAACCACGCCCGTGGAACAGGGTTAACAGCACGGCCGAAAGTGTCAGAAGCAAACCCGCACGATGAACGCCGCCAGCTCTGAACCGAAACTCTTTTCGCCACTGCGACCAACTCTTGTCTGGGAACGATTCGCGATTGCGCTCGCAACTGCGGCCCTGGCCGTCCTGCTGAGATGGCTTCTGGATCCTCTTTTAGGTCACGTCGCATTCTATGCCACCCTGTATATGGCGGTGGCCTTTACCGCCGCCTTTTGCGGTTTTGTTCCTGGCATGGTCAGTGCGGGGCTGGGTTTTTTCGGCGTCTTCTACTGGTTTATCGACCCGCGCCACTCGTTATCGCTGGTGAGCCGGGCTGACATCCACGGCGTCATCGGATGTCTTTTCGTTTGCATCGTGCTGATTGCGCTCGGTAGCGCAACCCGGCGTAAACAATTGGAGCTTAACGATACAGTGACCGCTTTGACCGGCGAAGCGCGCGAACGGAGCTTTGCCGAGCAAGAACTGCAGAAGGCGAATGATCAACTGGAAAAACGAGTCGACGAGCGGACGCTCGAGTTGTCTGAAGCGGCCCGGGCTTTGCGTTCGGAAGTCGCCGTGCGCACCCGGACGGAAGAGCAGTTGCGTCGCTTGACGGTGCGTTTGCTCGGCTTGCAGGATGAGGAACGGAGGCGCATCGCCCGCGATTTGCATGACACCACCGGCCAAACCCTGGCAGCCCTGAAGATGACCGCAACTTCCATCCAACGGATGGTCGCCGGCAATGTGCCACAGGCTTCGCGGCAAATGGAGGATCTCATGCTGCTGGCCGACGAGGCCCTGCGCGAAATACGCACTACATCGTATCTGTTGCACCCACCCATGCTCGAAGAGGCGGGAATTGCCTCGGCTGCGCGGTGGTTCATCGAGGGATTTTCCCAGCGCAGCGGCATCCAGGTGCAATGCGAAATTACGCAAGACCTCCACCGTCCTCGCAAAGATTGCGAGCTTGTGCTCTTTCGCCTTCTCCAGGAAAGCCTTACCAACATTCACCGCCACTCCGGCGCAGCGATGGCCTGCGTAAGGTTAGGCATTGCCGCAAATGAGCTCACCTTAGAAATCAGCGATGACGGAGCCGGCATACCGGAAGAAAATCTCAAAGAGTTCAATGAATCAAACAAAACAACGGGCGTGGGAATCGCGGGAATGAGAGAGCGCGTGCGCGAGTTAGGCGGACGGTTCGAAATCGAGCGAGGTCAGAAGGGTACGATCGTGCGCGCCAGTTTACCTGTTTCCCGGGCATACGACGCGGCCAGCGGAGCCGCCGGCAGTGGCGTAAGGTAAATCATCCCGCAGTGATAACGTAGCCTGTCGCACGCTGCCTTGTGATGCGCGGAAGGTAATGGCGGAGAGGGAGGGATTAACATCCACCGTCTTTGTTTTGCCATAAACAATGGCAAATTTCTGCTTTAACTGCCAACGCTACCAGTCACTTGCGACCGAGCGCAGCTGCATTTTACCAATATCGTTGGAAAAATAAATAGGGCACTTTTTGGTAGCAGTGGTAGTCACTTCCGAGAGAAAAGCTGGTCAAAGCTGCACGGTTCGTATCACGAAATCTCAAGGGACCAGTAGCCAAACTCCATCCGAGGCAGCCGCCGACTCCGAGTCTTAGTCCCGGCGCGACCGCCGGGCGGATTATCTCGTATACCAAAAAGTTTTCGAAAAATTGCCACAGCCATGTGTGGTGGACCGTCCAAAGTTGCTGCATAAGAAGTACCAATAAAAAGGATCAATTCACAAGACGGACGTCACGATGGATTTGGAAACGAAGCCGACTCGGCGGGTGACTGTAGGACTTGACGTCGTGACATCAAGGACTATCCTTTTGTGTTCTCCCCGAATGGTCCTTCAACTATGCCCCGAAAGAAATTCTCGATTTTCGAATTGTTCGATGCTACGCAAAGTGCCGTTCCAACCATTCTTGCCTATGATCGCGATTCCGCTGGCTTCGTGATCGGCGAAGAAGCGAGACGTATTGCCGCAGGCTTCAGACCCGTGGTCCAAGATTTCAAGCTGATGGTCGGCGAATCTGACCCAATGTTTGAGGGGAGGTTTGTATCTCAAAGAGGCGTGCGGCCCCAACGCTTATGGGAAGTTCGACCTGAAGCAATCGAGCAAGATCAGCGTATCTCGACCAAACAAGCGTTGAAGCTGTTTCTTCAGGAGTTGTTCAAAGACATTGGGGATGTTCCGGAGCAACTCATAGTTGGTGTTCCATCCACTACTAACGAAGCATGGCTCAGGCAGTACAGGACTCATGTGATTCAGGTTTTAGCAGAGTTGGGTCATCCTGACCCGCAGTTTTTTCCCGAGCCATTCGCTGTCTTCCAGTATTACCGCGACGAGGGCTTGATTCCCGCTCCCGGCCGGCCACTCACGATCCTGGTCATTGACTTCGGTGGGGGAACACTGGATTCATGTGTCATCGAAACTACGCCCGAGGGTAACCTTGCCCGAGGTGGCTCAACGAGAGTACCCCTGGGAATTCATTCCGTTGGCGGAGCAGGAAAGGCAATCGATCGTAAGTTGGTTGCCTTGGCAGTTGCGAAGAATAAAGACCCGCGTCTGAAGCAAGATGCCCCAGAATCGCGGATCGCCGCTAGACCTTGGGTCTTACTGGCAGCCGAAGAGATGAAAATAGCACTATCGAGAAAGATGCAGATGTGCCGATTGGAGCAAGACTGCAAGGAATTTGCCGAGAGCAGGACCTTTCCTCCAAATTGGTACCATCCCGATGTGCCAGTGCAATTTGAACTGGACGGCAATGACCTCAAGCAAGTGCTCTGCGACCTGTGGTTTGATGCCAAGAATGGCTTCGGACCGTCAATACTTGCGACCGTCCAAGAGGCAAAATTCCGCGGGGGAGTTGTCCGGCTCGAGCGGATGGATAAGGTTATACTCGCAGGTGGATCATCTGGTCTTCCTTTCTTGCGTGAATTGTTGTTGCGTACTCTCGCCGGCCAAATTGAAACCAAGCCAGAAGACATCGTTGTAGGCGAGAATTGTGAAAGGGCAGTCGCTTATGGCATTGCGATAGAGGCAGCGGAGGAACGGAACCGCTCTCTACGAACACACAACTCCATTGGACCCTGCGTTTTTAGTGAGCTTTTTCTCTACTCGGCGCCTCGACGGAGAGAGCCTGCCATCAAACCAGAAGTCACTCTTGTCGAGGGCAAATCCGAGAAAAAGATGAGCCCTGGAGTAGTCCTGCCAGGCGCGATGAGGTTGGGTGGCTTTGAGCTTGAATACAAGGTGGATTTGCCTTATCGGCCGCATGGGAGTCTGCTTTATTGGTTTACGGATAAGCAGAATACAGAAGATCCTGAAGGCGCCCGACTCAACATCGAACAGGACATTGTTAGAGTTCCTCCCAAGTCGACGATGATGCTGCGAATGAAGATCTCGTTCGATGATGCGCGGGGTATGATCACCCCAACTTTTATTTTTGGCAAGGACGTGATCCCGGGCGCACCATTTGTCTTCGGCGGCTTGCGACTTGCGAAGGATGTTCAGTCATACGCTGGCATTGATTTAGGTACTTCGAACTCGTATGCGGTCAAGCTGTGGGCATCACCAAAGAGCCATGAAACCAAATATCCTGAATTCGGCCTATCGGAAGCGGCAGGCGCGACTCTCAGGAAGCTAGAAGAGAAGATACAAAACCTACGCGCGAAAGGTGTTCTAACCTCCGATGCTGTTCGGGAGTTTTCAAAGCGGGAAGAGACAGATTTCATATTCCATTCAATCAAGATCGAAGGTAGTAGCTTAACCAAGGGTGCAACAGAAGATATCCTCTCAGGACGGGTTCCCGCAGCCTCGAAAGAGACTGTCGAACCTATTAACGTCAGGGCAGCTTATGAGTTTGCAATCTTGCACGCTGACTACATAAAAACTGCACCCGGGCTCTTCTTGCGGGAACTCAACAAGGTCATTTTGCAGAAGATTGATGAACGTGGAGGTTCTCTTCGCGCAGGCCCTGTGAAGATCAGTGGTATGGAGTACCAGCCTCCCGATGCAATGGAAGTTCCGTCGATGGTTGATCGACTGGCTGAAGAACTCAAAGCAGGCCCAGGCGGAAAGTCGATAGTCCAGTTCGCCGCGGAGATGCATAGTAAATTGACCGCCATACACCCGTTCGTTGACGGAAACGGAAGAACTGCCAGGCTGCTGCTGAATGCCATCCTTCTCGACTCCATTCTCCCGCCAATTGTGATTAACCATTCCGACAAACAACGTTACCTGGATTGCCTTGCGGTTTCCAATAAAGGTGACATCTCGGACATGTGTATTTTGGTGGCTGAGTCACTGCAATCTTGCTTAGAGATCATGTCGGGCGTCACGGGCCACGAGGTTCCGATTGACAAGGCCAAGCAGCCACAGATTAAGCGTTGGGTTCCGAGCCAAGAACTTGCGGAAATAATGGAGAAGAAGCTGGCCAAACTGCCAGTCAACAGGAAGGCACGCTACGAGGCCTGGTGTGCCGGTTTCGAGGCTCTGCGGGAGGAATTCCGATCAACCTTCCTTGGGTTCAATGAGACATACGGTGATGCCCTATATCACGTTCACTTGGCAAGATTTGATACCTTGCCATTTGAGAAATATGAGACGCTACTTCGAAGGGCACCTGCGTCTTGGACCTGGTTGATGTCTGCAACAATCTCATCAGACATTCACGCTGAAAAATTCGTATTCCCATTTCGCACGTTGTCGCAGTCATTTTTGAGGGCGGCGCGGTCTTCAAAGTACCCCAAGTTATTACCCCCCACCGACGTGACGCTCGGTATTTCACGGTGGGTAAGCGGTTCTTATCAGTTCTTGCGAGAGGAACCGCTTAGGCTGCGTGAAATTGGTTACATTAATGGAGAGTGGTTGTTCCTGCTTTCTGAAAATGGCGTGGAGACCGTACAAGCTCTTGCACTGTCAGAGGTTGTGAATATGTTTCTGAGAGACGCGATTACTGCTTTCCTGTGACAGCCCGCATTCAAATTGCCGATTGCCTTCTAAAGCTCTAACCGATCCAGAACCGCCACTTTGGCCTTTGCCGCCATCTCTCGGGCGCCTTCTTAGCTAGGGCCTTCATCTCAGCGAACAGTGGCAGAGAGAATATCGGTCGGACTTATCTTCCGATTGGAGTGTTCCGTCCAATAACGCGTCTATTATTTGAGAGATCTTCGCGTCGCTGATACCGCGGAGTTCATGAGTGGTGACTACCTTATCCAGATCACCTTTCGCGAGGTATATCACCCGGCGTTGGTCCCAGTCCCGTACGTACGAACTGCTCGTCAGCCTGCCCAGGTGCTCCCAGTAGATCACTTTACCTGATGCAAGTCGGATCGTGAAGTCGGGGTGAAGATCGAATGGCCGATTCTCGAGACGGTAGGTTTCTTCGTACTTGAAATCAAAATCACCGGACCGAGCAAGCCGTGCTTCTTCCAGTTTCCGGAAGATAATGTATTCGACTCTCGATTTGACGTTGATCCCGGATTCTGGAATGTAAGCAAAGCCAAGATCGCCCTCGCTAAGGAGGCTCGTTCGCCTCGTCTCGATAGCGCTCCTGCGACGAATTCGATCCAAGAGGGGCACAATGCCTTTCTGATCTTCGGGCACTTGAATGAATACTGTGACTGAATTGCGCGCCCGAGTAAGCCCGGTGTACACGAGTTCCCGAGTCAAGAGCCCATGTCTTTCTGGTATGACAAGAAAGACGTGGTCGAAACCACTACCTTGAGCTTTGTGGACAGTCACTGCGTAAGCCAGCTCAAGCGCCTCTGGATATCTCAGTTTGCTCAGAGGCATATCCTTATCATGCTCAACAAATCGGACCCGTTTGTAGCCGGTGACAACACCGAGCGACCCATTTGAGACGAAGAGCTCATTGTCGTCATACTCGTTGTGAGTATGCATCACCTTGTCTTTCACTTTGAAGGCGCTCTCTTTTGTTCCACCGGAGAAGTCTCGGCCAACCCGAAATTCGTCCTGGAAAAAGAAATTCAGTCCTGATGCACCAGCAAGCCCGGTACGATATGGCGTCAATATTTGAAGCCGATCGAGGGAGTATTTCGCGCCCTTGATGCCAAGAACCTGGTCCAGAACTGCCTCCCGGTCGATTTCCTTATCTTTATCTCCGAAAAGCTCCGCGAAACGATGTGCTAGTTGGGAGCGGAGCTCGTCGGGGTTCCCCCATCGTCGTATGGCGACGCCGGCACAGAGTTCGTCCTCTTTATCGGCCCGGTAGAACCATTCCTCATAGTTCTTGCTATCGCCGGAGAAAGTCCTAGCGAAGCTCAAGAACTCTGGCGACATCCTGGTCCGGCAATTCACGTCGAGATGCACCCAATGTTGCCGGACGGGCTCGTCATTGTCCCGTAAGAAACGCAGTATGTCCTCGAAGACCTTGCCAGCACCAATCGGGGGAAGTTGGTCGGCATCGCCGACAAGGATTAAGCGCCGAAAGAACGGTGATCGAACGTTAAGTATCCGCAATATGGCAGCAAATTTATCCAAATCGACCATTGACATTTCATCAATGATCAAATTGGGCACAACAAGGTTGCCGCCCCTGCGACGAAGCTGTTCGTTCTCGACAAGGAACTTGTCGATGGTCTTTGCATCAACCTTTTTAAATCCTTCGTCATTGTTCTTAAGTCTGAGAGTTGCCTTACCAGTAAGGGTTAGCACTAGACTTCTCTCGCCAATTTTCGCCAGCCGATCCACTATTTTCAGAAGTTCGTAAGATTTGCCAGACCCTGGTGAACCGGATATGACAAAGAAATGTTTGCGAGGGAGGTCTTTATAAAGCTTCTGACGCTCCTCGATGAACTGTTGCGCATCAAATGCGCTGCCTATTGCTTTCGACAGCTGGTTTGCTGCTGCTGGAAGGTCGGCTGCTAATTCAGGCAGATCGCAATTGATG
>DASVAJ010000049.1:0-48253 GCA_036376415.1 Terriglobales bacterium | reverse complement strand
CGACAGATCCTGCGAGGGACTGTTGGGGTTTGGAACTGCGAAAGCAGTGATTACATCAAGGGCTGCGACGGTGCATGTATCCACGCTGTAGGCTCTCTCGCAGGAGCACATGGCTGGAGCATAACCAATGTCGCAGCCTTTTCCTTTGGTTAACTCTTCCTTGGATTGCAAAGCGTCCCCGCCGCTGCTCTCTTGATGAAAACCCTTAACCACAAAAGTCGCAGAGTTCCACCCAGACCTTGTTGACGCGCCCGACTTATGCGGCCTCTTCGACGAGCGCAATTGCTGCCCGCCGCACTGGAACCGCTTCCGCGACAAAGAAGATCATGCCGGCAAAAAGCAGCGTGTCTCCGACGTAGTTGAAGCCGGTTGTCACGTCCGCGGGCTGTACTGCGATCTCCAACATCGGTGTGTTGATAAACAGCACCACCAGAGTGACGCATAAGCCAAGGCAGGTGGTGGTTGGGCGCGCGTACTTGTCGAGGAGCAGGGAAATGCCGCTGGCCAGTAGCATTACGCCCATCGCGTAACCCCATGTGGAGCGCGCCGGGATCCATTGCGGCATTTGCTGCGGTAGAGGTACGCCCGGCGTGAATTGGGGATGCAGCAGGTGTTCGATCGCAAAGAACACAAGGACCAGGGCGAACGACCGTCGGCAGAACGCCATGATGCGATGGCCGACATCCATGCCGTGCTCAGCAAATTGACTGGCTGCGAGCGTCCATGCGCCCATAGCAAACCCAAAGTCCCTGGCGGCGACCGCCCAGGCGAATCGATCGGAGGGATGTTGAACAACATTGGGAATGTGCAGAAGAATCACGAACAGACACAGCATGATTCCCAGCAGCGTAGCCGACAACCGGACGTATTTCATCGCCAGGATGCTGGTGGCGGCGGCCAGCAGCGCGCAACCCACGAAGTAGGCCCAGAAGAGATGGCCGGGCATCCAGGGCGGAACCCCGTCTTTGATGAAATTTGCGCTGGCAAAATGCTCAGCCGCAAATGTGGCCAGGGCGGCCGGGACGAATACGCGCCCGAGAACGCTCAGGGCGAATAGGCGGTGCGACAGGCGCCGTCTCACCACGACCAGCCCGGCGATGAGATATACGACTCCGGCCAGCTGCGGCCACAGAAGATAGCGCCAGAAAGCATAGTTCGATGCCACCGAAAGCCTCCCGTCGCATGCGCACCCTGAGAGCGATGGTCAATTGGCGCTGCAGGCGTAAGTGCCGATGGTACAACGCATGCGGAAAGATGGATATACCCAGTTGCGGCGCTTTACATATGACCATTCTGATCGTGCACGGCGGGTGTGGACACCCGCCGCCACACGGCCTCACTTTGCGCGAAATAGCGTCAGCGGGACAGCCTCGCCCATTGTGCGATATCCGGCTGGATTCGGATGCAGGTGGTCTCCGCTATCGTAAGCAGGAAGCAGGCGATCGGACTGCTGCGGGTCGCGCATGGCCTTATCGAAATCGATGACAGCGTCGAAGTGCCCGGGCGCGCGAATCCAAGCATTCACGTTCTGACGATCAGCTTCCGTGCTGGCGGGCGAGTGGTAGTAAATCGAACCTGCGAAAGGGAGGATTGTGGCTCCGAAGATCCGCAGGCCGTGTGAGTGAGCTCGCTCAATCATCTGCTGGTATGCGGCGATGACGCGACGCACAAGGTCGGCGTGCGCGGCAGGCGTTGCTTCCCCTAAACGGGTGAGTCCGCCCAGATCGTTGACGCCTTCGAACACCATCACATAGCGCACCGCAGTGGGCGCCAGCGCGTCGCGATCAAAGCGCGCCAGCGCATTCTCTCCCAGGCCATCCGTCAGCAGATGGTTGCCGCCGATGCCCTCGTTCAAAACGCCGATATTCCGCGTAGCCGGCGACGCCTGCAGGCGGCCGGCCAGAACATCCGTCCAACGATCATTTCCGTTCGTAGTGGCGCCATGGCCGTCAGTGATGGAATCGCCGAGAACAACAATGGCGAAAGAACTGTCAGGCTCGCGCACGTCGATTCCCGATACTTGATACCAATGATCGACACGCTGGGCATTCGGAAGGTCTGCGCCTGAGACCAGATCGCCGTGCACATAATAGGAGGTAGCGCGGGAACCGGGATGGCCGGTTTCGCCAGCTGGCGGTGCGTCAAGGTGAAACGTGACGGCCAGATTCGAAAGCGGAGCGACAACGTAGTCGATCGGATCGGAAATGAATTCGGCGCCTGCAGGCACAATTACATCCGGGCTGCCGGAAAATGTGAGCCCGCGGTCGGATGCCGCATCGATCTGCGGCGATGCCGCCGACAATGGCCGCGCAATGTGAACCGAGGTAAAGCGCAGCGGTTCGGTGCCGAAGGCATTCGAGATGTGGACGCGCACACTCGAGCCTCCGATGGATAAATGAAAAATCTGGCGCAGGGTCAGGTCGCGCATGTCTTCAATCGGCAGTGAATTTTGCGCCTCCGGCGTCTGTTGCGACGCCGCCCATGTGCCAACCCATTTTGTGTCTTTCATTCGGGCGAATGCGGCGGTGCAGATCGCCAACCCAAGGAGGAGAACGAAACTTTTTCTCTGTACGGAGACCATCGACCTGATCTTTAATATGAGGCGCAAACTAATTCACGACATTTTAGCTCGGGAGGATCTTGTGGCAAATCCCGGTCGCATCTTGTTGCTGATGTGTTGGCTGGCCACCGGCGCGGTATTTTTACCGCCGCCGCTCTGTGCCCAGAGCCCAAAGTCATCGGCACCCCCGGTGGCGTTTACCGGCGAACAGGACCAGCAGAACATGATGCACCAGTTGGGGATTCGCGCCTTGCGTCCGGGTCCGAGCGGAGACGAGCACGCGCCCAACCATGCCAATTACGACGAGAGCCAAGCCAATCCCTTCCCCAATATTCCTGATGCGCTTACCTTTCACGATGGCAGGAAAGTGACGACTCCGGAGCAATGGCAGAAGCGTCGCGCGGAGATCATCGAGGGCTTCGAATGTTGCGTGTATGGGCGCGTGCCGAAAAATGTCCCGAAGGTGACCTGGAGCGTGGGTGCGGCGGACCATGAGTATGTTGGCTTCCATCCGGTGGTCGCCAGGGAAGTAGTTGGCCACGTCGATAATTCGGCCTACCCGGCCATCGACGTCAACATCCGCATGATCCTGGTTACGCCGGAAAATGCCAAAGGTCCGGTGCCTGTACTCATCATGTTCGGTCCCGCCGAGTTCCCCGCGCCGCGGCAGCCGTCGCATGAGGAACTGTCCCGGATCAATGCCGCTATGAAGGCGCTGCTCATTCAGCAGGATCCTTCACTGAAAAAAGTCTTCGAGGAGCATCCTGCTTACGAGCTTGAGGCTCCGCGGCCGTTCCAGTTTCCGCAGATGAATGCGGATGGCGACCCGCCGAACACCTGGGAGCTGACGGCCGATGGTTGGGGCTTCGCGCTGCTGGATCCCGGCAGCATTCAGGCGGATAACGGCGCCGGATTGACGAGCGGCATTATCGGGTTGAGCAACCACGGGCAACCGCGCAAACCCGATGACTGGGGCGCACTGCGGGCGTGGGCCTGGGGCGCGGGCCGCGCGCTCGATTATCTCGAAACCGATCCCGCAGTCGACAGTAAGAAGGTCGGCATTGACGGGGTTTCGCGTTACGGCAAGGCTGCGCTCGTGAGCATGGCTTTCGATTCGCGCTTCGCCGCGGTGCTGGTCGGCTCGTCAGGGAAGGGAGGCGCGACCTTGCTGCGCCGCAACTATGGAGAAGCGGTCGAGAGCCTGGCAGGCGGCGAATACTACTGGATGGCTGGCAACTTCATGAAATACGCCGCCGCAGATGCGGTGTTCGGGAGCAAGAACGCGTCCGCTATTCCTGTCGATTCCAACGAACTGATCGCGCTGTGCGCGCCCAGGCTTACATTTATCAGCTATGGCGTGCCGGAGAAAGGCGACGCTCACTGGCTCGATCACAAGGGAAGCTTCATGGCGACGCTGCTTGCCGCTCCGGTGTGGCCGTTGCTCGGAGCCAAAGGTTTATCCCCGATGAATAACTACAGTCCGGACAACATGCCACCGGTCAACACCGGCCTGCTCGACGGCCAACTTGCCTGGCGGCAGCACGACGGCGGCCACACCGACGCGCCCAACCTGAAGTACTTCCTCGGTTGGGCAGACAGACGGTGGGGGCGGCAGTCAACGTACGCCGCGCTGGTGCATTAACACGCAGTCCGGCTGCTCAGTTCATAAGTGCTATTTGAGGCCAACTGTAACCAACAAGCGGGTGTGCGTTCGGAGATGGTACGATTCTGGGCGAAAGTGACAGAGGAGAAAGACGATCTTGTTCCTATTCTTAGCAGGACGCACGACCACTTCTTAGGGAGGACGAAATGTCTTCATTCACTCGTCGTGACCTGATGCGCTCAGGGCTTGTTCTTACCGCTTCTTCGCTGGCTGCCGATTCTGTTGTCGCGAAGGCCCACGCTCTGCTGGCCAAGTTGCCCGGCAACCTGGCCATGGAGTCGTTTCGGCCGGTTGCACCGCGCGAGCGTTATCTCTTCGATTTTGGATGGAAATTTACTTTCGGCAACGGAAACGATCCGGAGAAGGATCTCGGTTTTGGCGCCACACAGGGAGATTTTGCGAAGTCCGGCGAGTTCAAATTTTCCACCGAGAAATTCGATGATTCCAACTGGCGCTCTCTGAACCTGCCGCACGATTGGGCGGTCGAGTTGCCGTTCGTGTGGGACGACAGTCTGCAGGGCCATGGCTACAAGCCGCTGGGGCGCAAATACCCTGAGACGAGCGTCGGCTGGTATCGGCGCAGCTTCGATATTCCCGAGAGCGATCGCGGCCGCCGCATCTATATCGAATTCGATGGCGCGTTTCGCGACGCGCTGGTGTTTGTGAATGGTTACTTCATCGGGCGCAACAACAACGGTTATGCGCCCTTCACCTTCGATCTCACTGACTTTGCTATTTACGGCGGCAAGAACTACATCGTGGTTCGCATGGACGCCAGCTTCGGCGACGGCTGGTTCTACGAAGGCGCCGGCATCTACCGCCACGTGTGGATCACCAAGACCGATCAGCTTCATTTGGGCCAATGGGAGAGCTACGTTCGCGCTGATCTGAAGGGGAACGCGGCCACCGTGAGTCTTGGCACGCTCGTGCAGAATCAGGGAAGCAAGGCCGAGAGTTGCCGGGTGCGCTGGCAGATTGTGGACTCCTCAGGCAAGACGGTCGCCAACGCGGATTCCCCGCCGCAGCAGATCGCCGCGGGTGGATCGGCCACCTTCGTGGGTACCGCAAGACTGGCGAATCCCGCGACCTGGTCTCCGGAAACCCCGAATCTGTACTCGGCGGTGGTGACCGTCGAGGCCAGCGGAAAAGGCAGGGATGCTGAGCAGATCACCTTCGGCGTGCGTTCCATTCAGTGGGATGCCGACAAGGGCTTCTTCCTGAACGGCAAGCCAGTAAAGATCAAGGGCACCTGCAATCACCAGGATCATGCCGGGGTTGGCGCGGCCCTGCCCGACCGCTTGCAAGCCTATCGAATCGGCGTATTGAAAGCCATGGAATCGAATGCTGTCCGAACCTCGCACAACATGCCCACACCCGAGTGGGTGCAAGCCTGCGACTGGATGGGCATGATGATGATGTGCGAGACCCGCATGATGAGCTCGGATCCCGAGGGCATGGCGCAACTGGAAGTCATGATCAAGCGCTATCGCAATTCACCTTCGATCATCATCTGGTCGATGGGCAACGAAGAGTGGACGATGATGCCGGAGCCGCAAGGCGTGCCGGTTGTCGATGCAATGATGGCGCGATCGCACGAACTGGATCCCACGCGCCTGTGCACGGCCGCGGTAAATGCCGCCTTCGACACGCCCTTTCCCGAGCAGCTCGATGTGATGGGCTACAACTACAACCTGAACGTGATTGATGATTGGCGCAACAAGCATCCGAAAAAGCCGTCGGTGGGTACGGAAACAGCGAGCACGGTTTCGACGCGCGGCATTTACGAGACCGACAAGCTGCGCAACTGGGTGAGTGCTTATGACCTGAACCACACGTCATGGTCGGAACTGGCGGAGCAGTGGTGGAAATTCTATGCGGCGCGGCAGTGGCTCTCGGGCGGCTTCGCGTGGACGGGCTTCGACTATCGCGGTGAACCCACGCCTTATGGATGGCCGTCGATCAGCTCGCAATTCGGCATTGTCGACATTTGTGGTTTTCCCAAGGACAACTTCTTCTACTACAAAGCCTGGTGGGGAGATGAGCCGGTGCTGCACCTGCTTCCGCACTGGAACTGGGAGCAGCGCGAAGGCGAAGAGATCAGCGTGTGGGTGCACTCGAACCTGGAGGAAGTTGAGTTGTTTCTCAATGGCAAGAGCCAGGGCAGCCAAAAAGTGCAGCCGCTCACGCATCTGGAATGGAAGGTGAAGTATGAGCCTGGCGTGCTCGAAGCGCGCGGCAGCAAGGGCGGCAAGGTCGTACTCACCGAGAAACGCGAGACCACCGGCAAGGCCGAAAAGATCAAGCTTACCGCCGACCGGACTCCGATCAACGCCGATGGCGAAGATGTTGCCGTCATCACCGTCGAAGTGCTCGATTCCGAGGGCCGTGCAATACCCACTGCGGACAGTCAGGTACTCTTCAAAGTCAGCGGCGAGGGCGCGTTGATCGGGGTCGGCAACGGCGATCCCAATTGCCAGGAATCGGACAAGCAACCGAAGAGGAGCTTGTTCAACGGCTTGGCGCAGGTGATCCTGCAGGCCACGAAGACGCCCGGGACGATTACGCTCGAGGCCTACACCGAACCTTGGCCGGGGCCGAAGTTGCCGTCAACCACGCTGGAGATCACGACGAAGAAGGTGGAGTTGCGGCCGGCAATGTAATCGGGAGGTCTCTCTTCGCGCGACTTCGTGCCCTTCGTGGTTCTCACGATTGCGCGGTGGAGCGGAACTCCGCGCGTTCCAGATCACGATCGCGCACGCCTATCAGATAAAGGAGGCTGTCCAGCCCCAGGTACGACAAAGCATGTTTGGCGCTCTGCCGCACCAGCGGCTTGGCATGAAACGCAATGCCCATGCCTGCAATGCTGAGCATGGGAAGGTCGTTTGCGCCGTCGCCGACGGCTACCACCTGATCGAGCGAGATATTCTCCTTTTCTGCAATGGCGCGCAGCAGTTCAGCTTTTTTCTTGCCGTCTACGATTTCGCCGGCAACTCGGCCCGTCACCACGCCATTGTCAATCTCCAGTTCATTGGCGAAGACGTAGTCCAGGCCGAGCCGCTTCTGCAGGTGCTCTCCAAAGAATGCGAAGCCGCCGGAGAGTACCGCAGTCTTGTACCCCAGCGACTTCAACGTGGAGATAAGCCGCTCTGCGCCTTCCTCGAGTTCGACCGTGTGCAGGAGATCGCGTAACCGCGATTCGGGAAGTCCGCCCAGCAGCGCCACGCGCCGGGTAAAGCTTTGCTTGAAGTCCAGCTCGCCGCGCATTGCGGCGGCGGTAATTGCCGAGACTTGCTCTCCGACGCCGTGCAGCTTCGCGAGTTCGTCGATGACTTCCGCGCGAATCAAGGTGGAGTCCATATCGAAAACAAACAGGCGGCGGTTGCGGCGGTAAATACTCTCCCGCTGGAAGGCGATGTCGATGTTAAAGCGCTGCGCCAGTTCCATCAGGCGCACGCGCAGACCGGTCGATGAGTCGGTCTCGCTGCTGATTTCCAGTTCGACGCACGAATTCGCGTTTTCCGTCCGCCCAGTCAGCGAGAGGCGTCCCGAGAGCCGCTCGATGCGATCGATGTTGAGCCCACGTTGCGAAACGGCCGCGCTGACGCACGCCAACTGCTCGGCGGTGACGGGCCGTCCCAGAACGCTGACGATGAAGCGGAACTTTCCCTGCGAGCGCACCCAGTGCTCAAAGGCGCTCTCGGTAATGGGAGTGAACTTAACTTTGAGATCCAGTTCATGCGCCGCGACGATCAAATCCTTCTTTAGCGGCGTGAAATCCTGGCCCTCGGGAACTTCGATCAGCATGGCCAGCGCGAGCGTTTCGTGGACCACCGCCTGCCCAATATCAAGAATGCGGACCTGGTAGCGAGCGAGCACGGCGGTAACCGAGCTGGTAAGGCCGGGACGATCTCCTCCAGAAAGATTGATGAGGATAATTTTGTTCATCGGTCATCTACAGATTAGCAGGTCAGATGTGCTTAGCCCGGCGTGCGGTTAAGAGCTTTAAACCGCAAAAATCGCAAAGAAAACAATGGCCTATCGTCAAAAGCTAAAACCTACTGTCGCGCAACTTAGATCCTGGCACATTGCATTAATTTCTTGCGAAAAGCGAGACAGCGCGCCGCTGCTTGCGTCATCATAGTTAGTTCAGCCTTCCATCGAGGTGTCTATGACGACCGTGAACTCCCTCCCCGGTATTGCACACTCCCCGTTAACGCAAGAAGAACTCGCGAAGATCAACGCCTACTGGCGCGCCGCGAATTACCTTTCTGTCGGGCAGATCTATTTGTACGCCAATCCCATGCTGCGCGAGCCCCTCAAGCTCGAGCACATCAAGCCGCGTCTGCTTGGGCATTGGGGGACCACGCCTGGTCTGAACTTTATTTATGTGCACTTCAATCGGGTGATCAGGAAGTACGACCTGAACGTGATTTACATTTGCGGGCCGGGTCACGGCGGGCCAGGCATGGTCGCGAATGCTTATCTTGAGGGCACGTACTCCGAGCTGTATCCGAATATCCAGGAGAATGAAGCGGGCATGCGAAAGCTGTTCAAGCAGTTTTCGTTTCCCGGCGGCATCCCCAGCCACGACGCGCCGGAGACGCCTGGCTCGATTCATGAGGGCGGCGAGCTGGGCTACTCGCTCAGCCATGCCTGCGGCGCGGTCTTCGACAATCCCCACCTGCTGGCGTGTTGCGTGGTTGGCGACGGGGAGGCCGAAACCGGGCCGCTGGCGACCAGCTGGCATATCAACAAGTTTCTCAACCCTGCGCGCGATGGCGCCGTGCTGCCGATCCTGCACTTGAATGGCTACAAGATCGCCAATCCAACCCTGCTCGGACGCATGAGCGATGACGAGCTTACGAAACTGTTCACCGGATATGGCTGGAAGCCCTACTTCCTCGAAGGGCACGAGCCGGAGCACATGCATCAGTTGATGGCGGCTGCGCTCGATCACATCATCGACGAGATTCGCTCGATCCAGGAAGAAGCGCGCCAGCGCGATGACGGCGGCGTGCCGGATTGGCCGATGATTGTGCTGCGAACTCCCAAAGGATGGACGGGCCCGAAGATCGTGGATGGAAAACAGGTGGAAGGGACGTGGCGCGCGCATCAGGTGCCGGTTTCCGATCTGCAGCAAAAGCCCGAGCACCTGAAAATCCTGGAAGACTGGATGCGCAGCTATCGTGCCGAGGAACTGTTCGACAACCAGGGAAAATTGATTCCTGAGTTGCGCGAGCTTCCTCCCAAAGGCGATCGCCGGATGAGCGCCAATCCCCATGCCAACGGCGGTCTGCTGATGCGCGACCTCGTGATGCCTGATTTCCGCAAGTATGCGGTCAAAGTGGAAAAGCCAGGAACCGTTTACAGCGAATCCACGCGCGTGCTCGGAGGGTTTTTGTGCGATGTGATGAAGCTGAATTCCGACGCGAAAAACTTCCGCGTGTTCGGGCCCGATGAAACGGCCTCCAATCGATTGGAAGCAGTGTACAAAGCCAGCAACAAATTATGGATAGAGCCAATTCTTCCTGTGGACGAGCACCTGGCGCGCGATGGCCGGGTGCTGGAAATGCTCAGCGAGCACATGTGCCAGGGCTGGCTGGAAGGCTATCTGCTCACCGGACGCCACGGGTTCTTCTCCTGCTACGAAGCGTTCATCCACATCATCGACTCGATGTTCACCCAGCATGCGAAATGGCTGAAGGTGACCCGCGACATCGAGTGGCGGCGGCCCATCGCCTCTCTCAATTACCTGCTGACCTCGCACGTCTGGCGGCAGGACCATAACGGCTTCACGCACCAGGATCCCGGCTTCATCGATCATGTGGTGAACAAGAAGGCAGACGTGGTCCGCGTTTATTTGCCGCCGGATGCGAACTGCCTGCTTTCGGTTGCGGATCATTGCCTTCGCAGCCGCAATTACGTCAACGTAATCGTGGCAGGGAAGCAGCCGGAGTTGCAGTGGCTGGATATGGAGTCTGCCATCGAGCACTGCACCAACGGCATTGGCATTTGGGAGTGGGCCAGTAACGATAATAATGACAGCGAGCCGGATGTGGTGATGGCCTGCGCCGGCGACGTGCCCACCCTCGAAACTCTGGCGGCAGTCGATCTGTTGCGCAAGCATTTCCCGGACCTGAAGATCCGAGTCATCAACGTGGTGGACCTGATGACCATTCAGCCTTCGACGGAGCATCCGCACGGCCTTTCGGACGCCGATTTCGACTCACTCTTCACCACCGACAAGCCCATCATCTTCGCCTATCACGGCTATCCTTGGTTGATCCACCGCCTGACCTACCGCCGCCGCAATCACGACAACCTGCACGTGCGCGGCTACAAGGAGGAGGGCACAACCACCACGCCGTTCGATATGACCGTGATGAACGACCTTGACCGCTTCCATCTCGCCGGCGATGTAGTCGACCGCGTGCCCAAGCTCAAGAACGTGGGCGGACACTTCAAGCAGTTTCTCCGCAATAAGCTGGTCGAGCACAAGCAGTACATCCACGAGCACGGCATTGATCTGCCCGAGGTGCTGAATTGGAAGTGGGAGTATTGACAAGTTCCGGTGAACCTTCGCCCTTTGTTGTCACGGAAAACGACTAAGGGCACGAAGGGACATGAGGGAAATCCGCACATACGCAAGATCAGATGAAGATTCTTGTCCTCAACGCCGGCTCCAGCAGTCAAAAAAGCGCGCTGTTTGAGCTCGATCAGAACTCATCCACCGAGCCGATTGCGCCGCTTTGGGAAGGCAAGCTCGATTGGGACGGCACCCACGAAGCCCTCACCATCAAAAATTCCGCAGGCAAGCGGTTTCGTGCGGAATGTGACACCGAGCGCGGCGACCGGCCATGCTCCGTCGAGAAGATGCTCCAGCATCTGTGGAGCGGTCCGGCCGCGGTTCTTAACCACGCCTCAGAAATTCAGGCTGCTGGACACCGCATTGTGCACGGCGGTCCCAAGCTGACGGAGCCGGCGCGGGTTACGTCCACGGTGAAGCAACAGATCTCGGATCTGTCCGCCATTGCTCCACTGCACAATCAGGCCGGATTGCAGGGAATCGAATTGGCGGAACGGCTCTTGCCGGCGGTGCCTCAGTTTGCTGTCTTCGACACCGGCTTTCATCGCACGTTGCCACCCGCCGCCCATGTCTACGCTGGTCCTTACGATTGGTATGAGCACGACATCCGCCGCTACGGATTTCACGGCATCAACCACGAGTACTGCGCCACTCGCGCCGCACAACTTCTGGGCCGGGAACTCACCAGTCTCAAAACCATTAGCTGTCACCTGGGAAACGGCTGCTCGCTGGCCGCCATCGATGGCGGGAAAAGTATTGACACCACTATGGGATTTACGCCGCTCGAAGGCTTGATGATGGGGACGCGGGCGGGATCGATCGATCCCGGAATTCTCACCCACCTGCTACGCACCAAAAATAGCGATGCCGCCGGACTCGACAACATTCTGAATCACCAATCAGGATTGCTGGGAATATCCGGAGTCTCCAGCAACATGCGCGATGTGCTGCAAGCCATGCAGAGCGGCAACCCACGCGCCAAGCTGGCATTCAATATCTTCATTCATCGCTTGTGCGCCGAAATAGGCGCCATGGCGGCATCTTTGGGTGGTGTCGATGTGCTGGTGTTCACGGCCGGCATCGGCGAGAACTCGCCGGAGGTGCGGCGCGCAGCCTGCGACACGCTTAGGTTCCTCGGGATCGATGTTGACCAGGGCGCTAACTCGGCGGTGAAGCCCGATGCCGATATTTCAACTTCCCGCGCCAGGGTGCGCACTCTGGTGATCGGGGCTCAGGAAGACTGGGCGATTGCGCGCGCGTGTGTCCGAATCCTGTAGCGCGAAAAGGTCCGCGTCTAGTCGCGGGCGCTCTCGGCAGGAACATTGAGCGGGACATCGAGCGTCCCAATCTTTTCATTGTTGCAGTCGATCACTCCCAGTCTCAGCATGTAGGTTCCCGGTGGCACCTCGAGATCGAGGTGCGCAGGGAAACCGGTCCTGAGCACCCGCTCATAGGATTCCCGCCGCAAGCTCGCCTGGAGTTTTTTGGACGCGATTCCTACTTGCTTCAAGTTCTTGTCCAAAGCTACCGCGCTGAACTCTATGAATGCGTCTTTTCGCTGGTCCGGGCCATCCTCAAAATCGAGGTCTTCCGGGGCGACGGCAAAATCGATGCTGATGTTCTTCTGGCCTTGGCGCGGGGGCAGAACTTGCGCCTTCATCACCAGCCGTGTGCTCTCTGGAACGGTGGGTTGCATGGCCAGAGCCAGCAGATGGTCCGCAGTATCCGGGTCCGCGGCTGGCTGAGGCAGACCGTAGTAGCCACTCCGGTGCCGAGTCTGCGCGCCATTGGCAGCAACCTTGATCTCAATCTTTCGATACTTCCCATTCCAATTGCGGTCGGAAGGCACGTAAGCCAGCGTGTAGTAGTTGCTGCCTTCCTCAAGGCTTCGCTGCATCAGGCTTCTCAGGTCATTCTGGTTATAGAACGCCTCTCCGCCTGTTTCCTTCGCCAGATCGGTCATCGTGAACTTGGTGTTCCATTGCGCTTGCACCTGCCGGTCAATTTGCAGCTGGGAAGGCGCATTGCGCAGGGAAGCGTCTATTCCCGGTGGCGCTTCGACTCCGCGCACATCAATCGGGTAGACCGCAATCTGCCCGGAAGCCAGCATCCCAGAGGTCTCATGAATCTCTCTTCGATAAATCAAATAATTGGGGATGTGAGGATCGGTATCCGATTGCGGGCTCAGGCCTACCGGAAAATTCGCGGACAGCCAAATCAGATTTTTGCGTCCCGGATAACCCGCGACCGACTGCGCCAGTGCCCGTAACGCCGCGAGGTGGCGCGCACCCGCACATCGAGTTGGTAGCTTTGTTCATTCTCCAGCGCTCTCTCCATGGTCATCCCGTTGACCGGGTCTTTAGTGAGCGTGGCTGACATAGCCGCGAATTCTGCATCCGCGGCCGCGGCATTCTCGAGTTCTTGTTCGGAGGTGTGGAGGCGTGCGCTCTCATTGTTGTCGATCAATGACTTGGCGGCCGAGACCAGCGCGTCGGAACTCTGCGTGAAACCTTGAAGCATGCGCAGATGGTCCCCGAGCGTGAACAGAGCGACCGGTTGACCCGGCGGAAGGGAACTGAGGAACTTGATCATCTGCTGACGGGCATAGGCTCTTTCCTCAATGACGGTGTTAAGCATATCCAGCAGGACAATCGTGATCGGATGGTCGGGCGGAGGAGCGTTGTAGTTCGTGTACTGATGCTCGGGCAACTGGACACGCGGTGCGGATGGATAGGAATAGGTGCTTTTGTGTTCGGTAAACGCGGTGATCGCCTGGGGTCTACCGTTCTCGAGCACAGTGAAATCCGCGGCCTTCAGATTGCGAACAAAGTCACCCTTCTTAGCATTCTGGGTCTACCCCCTAACCCGTATCCGAGTGAGCCATGGCCGCGGTCTAAGACAGGCGCTCACCCCTCGCTTGCCGGAAGATCGTTTGCCTGTGGCAATGCACGTGCTAAACCGGGTTATTGCGAGTTTCGGGGGGGGGCCGTGATGAGAATCAGCACGTCCCAAGTGAATGGGTGTAAGATCGCCAGTGCAGGCGCAGTGGTTATGGCCGTCGTCCCAGAGAAATTGCGGTCAGGTATTATCGAGTTGCGCACCAACCGCGGTTTACTGTATGCAAGTCCTTCCTTCTGGGAGCGGCTTTATTTGCTCTGGACCTTCCGCAATTTTCATCGCCTGCCCCAGCAAGTCCTCAATCGGCAGCAGCAGCGGCTCATTGAAAAGCTCTGTCGCAGCGCCATTGTCGCCCGCCCAAGTTCAGTTAACTACAGCTCTCTCATAGGTTCCGTCGAGAACCTGAAGCTCGATGCCCAAACCGAGCCGGCCGCGAGCGCAGGCATGATCGTGAGTATGAGTGCGCCCGTTCCGGCGGTGCCCAAGGCCGTGGGTGCCAAACCTGCGTCCGGCGGACGGAACCGTCCCTTTAAAATGCCAACTCGCCTGATCAGCTTTCCTGGACAGCGCCGCACTTCTGAGCGCCTGTGGCCGCCGGCACTCCATGGCGAACGCCTGGCGCAATCGTCGCAGAGACTGTTAAAGCGCATCGCTTCTGGCGTACCGGCAACCTGGAGACAGAGCATTGTTGGGGTTGGCTTGGTGATGATTTGCAGCGTGATGGTGCTTGGTCTTCTTGTGCAATTGCGGGAGAAGCATCTCAAAGCGTCCGTGTCTGTCTCGCAAGCAACCGTTCCAATTCGCAACTCGCCTCCAGTAACCACGTCTATGATTGTGGTTGCGAAAGCGGCGAAGATTCAACCGCCAGCACCCGTGAATCATAGTGAGCCGGCGACCAAAGCCGCTCTTGCTGTCTCGGAGCCGGCGATCCGTCCGCCAGTGCGCGCTGAGAGCGCGTTGAAGGACGGAGCAAGCGCCGCAACTACGCCAGTCCGGCCAGATTCTGCTGAACGCTTGTACGTTGCCGAACCGCCGGAGAGTGGTTTTGGTTATCCCGTCGCCCCCAACGCGAACCTGACGGGAAGAGTGATACTAAATGCCCTGGTCGGAGCAGATGGCACCGTGACTGGCGTCGAGGTGCTTAGCGGCAACCGATTTCTGGCAAGGGCCGCGGTGCAGGAGGTTCGGCGCTGGCGATACGCTCCTCACAAGGTGGATGGCAATGCGGTCGAGGCGGAGACCCACATCGTTTTCAATTTTCAGGGAGAAGATGCCGTCTCCATCAGTTTTCCGCCGGCTAATTAGTGCGATAGAGGGATTCGGCTAACTCGCCAGCTTTCTCAGAAACTCCTGCTCGTCAAGGCGATATTTGAAGGCTTTGCGGCCATCGATAAATACGACGGGAACTTCGTCGGTGAACTGACGGCGAAGCGTATCATCGGTCTCGACGTCTACTTCGCGCCAGCGGAAGCCGCCCCGCCGTTCTAACTTGCTGAGCTTCTCTTTGACGATCTCGCAGAGATGGCAGCCCTTCCGTGAGTACACAATAACGTCGCGAAGTAACATGGGCGGAGTCTAGCAAAAGGGCTTTGAGCTTTCCAGCAAAAGTTGTACCTGAGTGTCATTCCGACACCCGGGGGATACACAATATACAATTCTTTTCCCGATGCAAATAAGCTCGCAAGCGCTGTCGGGCAAGGTCGCCCTGCTTACCGGCGGGGCCAAGCGCCTGGGCCGCGCCTCGGCTCTTGCCTTAGCCAAGGCCGGCGCGGATGTCGCTATCACTTTTCTCCGGTCAGGTAGGGAAGCGCAGCAGGCGGCCAGGGAAATGACCCGCGTGGGGGTGCGTGCCATTGCTCTGCCTTGTGATGTAAGCGATCCCGCGAGCGTGAAAGTCGCGGTTCGCGAGGTGGTCCGTAAACTGGGCGGCCTCGACATTCTGGTTAACAACGCTGGAATGTACGACACCGTTGCCTTCGACCGGTTGACACTACGGAAATGGGACGCGATCTTCGCGGTGAACGTTCGCGGCCCCTTCGTGCTGGCAAAAGAGGCCTTGCCTTATTTGCGCAAACGGCACGGACGAATCATCAACCTGGGATCCCTGGGAGGAAGGCGGCCCTGGGCGACGCATGTTCATTACTGCTCATCGAAAGCCGCACTGCACATGCTGACCATGGCCATGGCGAAAGCCCTGGCGCCGGACATCGCCGTGAATTGTGTCGCGCCGGGAATGATTGACCTTGGGGAAAATACCCGTTTTATGAGGCGCATGGCGAAGCAGACCCCGATGCAGCGGAACGGAAGCGCGCGAGATGTCGCGGATGCCATCCTGTTCTTCGCCACTGCGCCCGCTTTCATAACTGGGCAGATCCTGTTTGTGGATGGGGGGCTTAGCCTTTAGTCTCCGCGGGCCGATATAGGCGACAGCGCGTCAACCCTGCAGGCTAGTCATTTGCAAGGAGGTTTTGTGAGACTGATCATCTTCATAATCGTACTTGTGACTCCGGTATTTTGCGTTTCTCAGACTGACAAAGGACAGGAGAAACAACCGGAGCACCCGCTGCATCTGGTGGATGAACCGCGGACTATTCGCTTATGGGACGGTCCCGCTCCCGGGGCTTTAGGAAATCAAGAAGAGGACATCCCAACCCTGACGATCTATTTTCCCGTGGACCCCAGCGTCTCGCATACAGCGGTGATTGTAGCGCCGGGCGGAGGTTATGCGATGCTGGCCAGCAACCACGAAGGCCGGCAGTTTGCCAACTGGTTCAATGCGCTCGGGGTGACGGCCTTCGTGCTGAAGTACCGGCTGGGTCCGCGCTATCACCATCCCATCGAACTTGGCGACGCGCAGCGAGCCATGCGGGTGGTTCGGTCGCGCGCGAAGGAGTTCGGTTACGCGCCCGACCGCATCGGCATCATTGGATTTTCGGCGGGTGGACATCTGGCATCCACTCTGGGCACGCACTTTGACAGCGGGAATTCCGCCGCTTCCGATCCCATTGATCGCGTGAGCTGCCGGCCCGACTTTCTCATTCTGGGCTATCCCGTGATTTCGCTGAGCGCTCCCTATATGCATGGGGGGTCGGAACGCAACCTGCTTGGGGAGAATGCCAGTCCCGAACTGCGCAAGGAGCTTTCGAATGAATTGCACGTGACCCCGCAAACCCCGCCGACATTTCTGCTCAGCACGAGCGAGGATACGGTGGTGCCTCCGGAAAACACGGTCGCGTTTTACCTGGCTCTGCAGAAAGCTGGAGTGCCTGCGGAAATGCACATTTTCGAAAAGGGCCCGCATGGCGTCGGTCTCGACTTAAGGGATCCCGTGCTTGGCATGTGGCCGACGTTGCTGGCGAACTGGTTGCGAGAGAGGGGGCTGCTGGGAAGATGAATTCTATTGCGAGCTTGATTTCATCCGGCAGACAGGCGTGCGTTGTTTTCGCGATTGCAAGCGCGGTTTGCTCTGTGAGTTTCGCGCAGTCCGGACCCGAGGAAGGAGGCACTGAGCTGCAGATTTGGACTGCCGGCGGCCACTCGGTTGCAGGAGGACGGGGCAATACCGGGATCTGGAATGCCGGGTTGCGCTATGGATGGGTTTTGACCGGCCCGCATCTGCCGGGATTGCTGAGAGGCAGATTTGAGTATGCGATCGACGCGGTTCCTGCGTATCTGATCTTCCAGCCGAACAACACGGCGTACGGAGTTGGGCTGAATCCGTTGAATCTCAAGTGGAACTTTGTGACTCGGGGTCGGGTCGTGCCGTATCTCGAACTGAGCGGTGGAACCCTGTTCAGTACGCAAGAAGTGCCGCCCGGAACTTCGAAGGTGAACTTCACGCCATCGGCGGCATTTGGGGCGCATTTTCTTCATGACGGGTATGCCTGGACCCTGGAAGCGCGCTATTTGCACATCTCCAATGCTGGATTGACCTTTCCGAATCCGGGCGTCAATACGTTCGAGGTGCGTATTGGAGTAGGCAAATTTCGGCGATAGCCCAACGAAGGAGCTGTGGCAACGGACGGACCCTGCAATTGCACGTCTAGATTCCTCTGCGCTCTCGCTTACTCTGCGCTTCCAAAGGTCTCCTCAAACTGGATGGAACGCCTCGCCTGCTTGTACCATAATCTCGGGATACAGAATGAGACTTCCTCTACTTACCACTTTCGTTGTTTTGCTGGCTTGCGAGCTGGCGTCGGCCGATGCCGTACGCGCCACCACCATTCGCATTGCCCCCATTTATCTTTCGCCCGATACCTCGTCGGCGAAGCTCGCCGACGTCGATCGTGGACGCGAGATCATATTCCTCGATACCTCTACGAACAACACATGGGCGCACGTCGAGGCCAATCTGACCGAAGAACGCACCGTGACTGGCTGGATGCAGAATGTGGGCATTGTGCAGGCGACCACGCCGAATGGCGACAAGATTCTGTTCGGCGAAGCGGTCGATTCCGAGGATCAGGCCAGCCAGCGCAATGGCCGGCGCTATGCCGCGCAAGACGCCATGCGGCTCTATGGGGAGGTCGCCGAGTTGTTCCCGCAATCGCCGCTCGCTGGCGAAGCCATGTACCGATCGGCTGACATTCGTTGGCAACTCGAGAAGGCGGACGTCATGTCGTTGCCCTCGGCAAAGCAGCAAGATCCCATACTGCGGCGCGGCATGAACGAGGATTATTTCAAGAAGGTGATGAAGAAGTTCCCCAACACCAAATGGGCGTATCTGGCGGCCTTTCACCTCATCGACAACAAGCTTTGTGGCGATTGGCAGGGACAATCGAAGTGCCCCGCCAAGGAAGCGGAAATTTACCAGAATTATGCCAAGCAGTATCCGGACTCTCCCGCGGCAGCGCAGGCGCTGTTCCAGGCGGCCTACCGTTGGGCGGCGCTGATCGAGATTTACAAGACCGAAGACCAGCAGAAGAAATCCGAGGAAGCCAAGGGTCGGGCGCTTGCGGTCGCGCAGGAGGCGATCGCCAAAGCCGGTCAAAGCGACTGGGGGCCGCGCGCCCAGCGCTTGCTGTTTATGGTGCAGCAGGGAATTCCGGCGTACGGGAGTGGGGCGGCCACCAGCGATACTCCGTGAAACTCAGCCCCCAATCGGGATCTTCATCCGCATCGCGCCTGGTGAAAACGTCCATCCTCCAGTAGTACAATAGGCGCCTTTGCCCCATGGCCCGCGCTCTCCAGTACGAACTGCGGTTAGCGCAACGCATGTCGCGGCTGGGAACCGAGACCGCATTCGAAGTCCTGAATCGGGCGCGAGAACTCGAGCGGCGCGGCAAGGACATCATCCATCTGGAAATCGGCGAGCCCGATTTCGCCACGCCTCCTCACATCACCCAGGCGGCCATCGAGGCGCTGCAGGCCGGATGGACGCACTACGGGCCCTCCGCCGGATATCCCGAGCTGCGCGAAACCATTGCCGCAGAAGTGAGTCGCAGCCGCGGAGTTCGCGTCAGCCCGGAAGAGGTGGTCGTTGTTCCCGGGGGAAAGCCGATCATTTTTTACTCCATTCTCGCGCTGGTGAACGAGGGGGATGAGGTCATTTACCCGAACCCCGGGTTTCCCATTTATGAGTCCATGATTCGCTACGTCGGCGGCCGCGGCATGCCCATCCGGTTGCGCGAGGAGAAGGAGTTCAGCTTCGATGTGGACGAGTTCGCGAGTCTGATCAGCGACCGCACCAGGCTCGTCATCCTGAATTCACCCCAGAATCCGACCGGCGGCGTGCTGAGCAAGGTCGACATCGAGCAGATTGCCGAGGCGATTGGCAATAGCAATATCCTGGTGCTGTCAGACGAGATCTACAGCCGGCTTGTGTTCGAAGGCAAGCACCACTCGATCATGAGCGAACCCGGCTTCAAAGATCGCACGATCCTCCTGGACGGATTGTCCAAGAGCTATGCCATGACCGGATGGCGAATCGGCTATGGCGTGATGCGGACGGATCTGGCCGCGCAATTTGCCCGCCTGATGGTGAACTCGAATTCGTGCACCGCGAGCTTTTCGCAGATGGCGGCGGTCGAGGCGCTGCGCGGCGATCAGGGCTCTGTCGAGCACATGCGGCAGGAGTTCATGCAGCGGCGCGACATGGTGGTCGCGCGGATTAATCAGATTCGCGGCTTTTCTGCGCGCATGCCGCATGGTGCGTTTTATGTTTTTCCCAACATCAGCGGCACGCGCATGGATTCCAGGGCGCTCGCCGATGCCTTGCTGGAAGAAGCCGGCGTGGCATGCCTTTCGGGGGCATCGTTCGGGGAGTTCGGGGAAGGCTACCTTCGCCTGAGCGTGGCTAACTCGATGGAGAACCTGCGCCGGGCGCTGGACCGCATTGAAGAATGGGTTTTGAAAAAGGGCATTTGACGTCTGGGGTTCTCTTTGCGCACTTTGCGATATCTTTGCGGTGTAGAGCTTTTAACCGCAAAGTGCGCAAAGAACTGCCGCAAAGCGCGCAAAGAAAACCGAGCCCTGGTCTTCGAGATTGTTCCTGGCGGTATCAGTGCCGCTGGCGGCTTAGGATTTTGTAATGGCGAAAACAAGAACACCGATATCGACTCGTCCCCAATTTCCCGGATATGGCCTGTCCAAAAGCAAGAAGGGCCTGCTGCCCTGGAAATGGGCGGATGACCGTCTGAAGAAGAGCCGCCAATACTGGATTGCGACCACGCGACCGGACGGGCGTCCGCATGTCATGGTCGTATGGGCGCTGTGGCTTGACGGGCGCCTGTACTTCAGTACGGGCAAGACCTCGCGCAAAGCGCAGAACCTCGCGATCAACCCGAATTGCAGCATGTGCACAGAGAATGCCGCCGAAGCCGTGATCCTGGAAGGCGTGGTCGAAACCGAGCGCGATGTCGAGCGGATTCGCGAATTCATTCGCCTTTACGAGAAGAAGTATAAGTGGAAACTGGGCGAAATGGGGGAGGACCTGTTGTCGCTGAAGGAGCCGGTATTTCTTCTGCGACCCATGGTTGGATTCGGCTTCTGGGAGAAGAAATTTGCGCCGACCGCTACGCGATGGCTGTTCAGTTAAGGCAGGCTGATCACCGCAGTACGCCGAGACCGCAGGGAATTTTTTTTGGCGCACCAGGCGATCTCCGCTTCAGTTTGCGGTTGGTGAGCCCTAAGGTAAGACATGCCACAATCATTTCGCGTTTTTGCAACCTGTGACATTGGTCCAGCGCTCGATGTCCTTCGCCGCCGTGGCTACCAGCTCGAGGTCTACCCGGATCCCAAGGCCCCGCCCAAGAGCCTGCTTCTTGAAAAGGTGCGTTCGCGCATAGACGGATTGATCACCACCTTACGCGACCAGATTGATGCCGAGGTGTTTGAGGCTGGGAAAGGCACGCTGAAAGTGGTTGCGCAGTTGGCGGTGGGCTTTGACAACATTAATCGCGCGGACGCGAATCGCTACAAGATTCCTTTCACCAACACCGCCGATGTTTTGACTGAAGCCACCGCCGAATTCGCCTTCTTCATGCTGGGCGCGGTCGCCCGAAAGCTTTGGACGGCAGAACACCTCACGCGCGATAACCAGTGGGGGTTCTGGCATCCCTACCTTCCATTTCTTGGTGACGAAGTAACCGGCAAGACCATCGCCATCATCGGCACCGGCCGGATCGGCCTCGCCATGATCAAGAAATGTGCCGGCTTCGATATGAACATCCTGTGCTATGACCCCGCGTATCAGAATCACGAATACATAAGGGCCATTCAGGACGACATGGACCTGCGGCATGCGCGCGCCATCCAGAAAGAAAAGACCTGGATCAAGTACGTGTTGTTCGAGGAGGCGCTTGGGCAGGCGGACTTTGTCAGCGTGCACGTGCCGCTTTTGCGGGAAGGCGAGAGCTCGACGCCGACCTACCATCTTTTCAACCAACGAACGCTGCGTAGCATGAAGCCTTCCGCCTTTCTCGTAAACACCTCGCGCGGACCCGTCGTGGATGAGAAAGCATTGGCCAAAGCTCTTAAAGAGAACTGGATTGCGGGCGCGGCGCTCGACGTCTACGAAAAAGAACCGTTGCCGGCAGATTCGCCGCTGTGCGATCCCGCCCTTGAAGACCGCTGCCGTCTGTTTCCGCACTTCGCCAGCGCCGGGAAAATTACGCGGCTTTCACCTGACCCGGACAAAGGCATGGCGGGACGATGTGTGCAGGGGTTGATGGACGTCCTGGAAGGAAACTACGGCGGCGATCCGAAAAAGATGCCGTACGTGGTGAACAAAGAAGCGTTCTAGAACCGTGCGGGCCTCTTGGTTAGTGGTCAGGTCAGTCCACTTGAGTTTGCCAGGACAATGGCTTCCAGGTCCGATTCCCATAGCAAGGAACGCCAACTATTCGACGGGTCCACACGCACCGGAATCTTTTGCTCGCTTAGAGCGTCAGCCCACCTGTTTGCATTCTCTTCATCGCGAGGAAAGGGAAAAAGTTTTTCAAACTCGGCAGTAATCGGGTAGGGCTCGCTCTCGACCGAATAGGAATACCGGATGGTAAGGATTATCTCGTTCGATCCTTTATGTACCGCGGTCTCGGCAACGACGCCATGAATCACACGCCACGTTTGGCTTCTGCGTCGCTTATGTGCATGCCACACGCGCTCGCACGTTATAAAAACCGCTGCCGCTACAAGGATTCCGATCTTGATTTCGGAGTCATGGGACATGGCCTGCGCTCCCGGACGACGCCGCCCGGCCCACACGCGACCTATTCCGGCACGCTCTGCTCTTCGCTGTGGGCTCGGATTACCCGGTCAACCGAATACGGTGCGCGGCGCGTGGGTTCGTGGTAGTGGCGGACCTGAAGTTCTCCCAATAACCCAATCGCCAGCAGGTTTAAGCCTGCCAGCAGCAGCACCGCCGCAAAAATCATCATCGGACCGTGCGCGGCCATGATCGGGGTGTTGCGAATGAATTTCTCCACGAACAGCCACGCCGTGATGGCCATTCCGCTAAAGACGCCCAGCATGCCGACGGTGCCGAAGAAGTGCAGCGGTCGTCCCAGGTACTTCAGCAGGAAGCGAATGGTCATCAGGTCGAAAAAGACGCGGAAGGTGCGCGAAATCCCGTAATGAGACGTTCCCCGCTCGCGGTTCACGTTCTTGATCGGCACTTCGCAGATGGACGCCCCGTGCCATGAGGCCAGGGCGGGGATGAAGCGGTGCAGTTCGCCGTAGAGCGGCACCTGCTCGAGGATCTCGCGACGATACGCTTTGAAGGTCGTGCCGAAATCGTGAATATCGACCCCGCTCAGTTTCGCCATCAGCCAGTTTGCGCATCGCGAGGGGATGCGGCGCAACCAGAGATTGTCGATGCGCTGCTTGCGCCAGCCGCTGACGATGTCGTAGCCCTCGGAAATTTTTTCGAGAAAGATAGGGATGTCCGCAGGATCGTGCTGCAGGTCGCCATCCATGGCGATGATGAAGTCCCCGCGCGCATGGTCGAAACCTGCGGCGAGTGCCGAGGTCTGGCCAAAGTTGCGGCGCAGACGCACCACCGTCACGCGGCTATCCACGCCGGCAATTTGGCGCAGGAGGTGAAAGGTGTCGTCGGAGGAGCCGTCGTCAACGAAGGCAATCTCAAAACTTTCGCCGTTGGCCTCCATCACCGCTTTCAGGCGGTCATAGAGATCGGTGACGTTGTCCTGTTCATTGTGCAGCGGAATGACGATAGAGTACTTGGGCATCTCTGATTAATTATACGGTTTCTGCGCCGAGTCTATCAGATGAGCTCTCGATGCCGAAGGTTGCGGGGAACCAGCGGCACCAACGGGTTTCTTGCTTTTTGGCTTTATCATTGCCGCAACGGTTGTTCATTCGTGCGAGGTCCTCGATGACCATGCTCATCATGTTCGGCGGCTTTATGGCGGCAGTCCTTGCCCTCACCTACGTCGAAGTTCGCCGCATCCGTAAGAAGCTGAGCTCGAAGCAGACAGCCGGCCCACCCTTGAGCCAGTGACACCTTTTCCACCGGCAAGCCTATAATTCCGTCCTGCAACTCACGTCCTGGAGGCGCGGATTGGGAAACGCACATATCACTTCTTCCGAAACCAAACGGGCATGCTCTCGACGTCAGCTATTACAGACCGGGTTACTCGGAGCCGCTGGAGTGGCTATTGCTCCTGCGTTTTCTTCGGGACGGGCTTTCGCTGCAGCCAGTCCGAGGCCGCTGCCCCTGCCGCAATTTGAGTTCGAGGAAGCGACCCTGTCCGATCTGCAGGCGCGAATGAATTCCGGGCAGATTTCCGCGGCCTCGCTCACGCGCGCGTATTTGCAGCGGATTCAGGATGTGGACAAGAGCGGGCCAGGCTTGAACAGCGTCATTGAAGTGAATCCTGATGCGATTGAGATCGCTGAAGCGCTGGACAAAGAGCGCAAGGGAAAGGCTTCGCGCGGGCCGCTACATGGAATTCCGGTGCTGATCAAGGACAACATCGATACTGCCGATCGCATGCAGACAACTGCCGGTTCGCTGGCGCTCGAAGGCGCGAAAGTCTCGCAGGACTCGGGCGTGGCAGGCAAGCTGAGGGAAGCCGGAGCGGTGATCCTGGGCAAGACGAACCTGAGCGAGTGGGCCAACATTCGCTCCAGCCATTCGACCAGCGGCTGGAGCGGCCGTGGTGGTCTTACGAAAAACCCATATTCGCTCGATCGCAATGCCTGCGGGTCGAGTTCGGGTTCAGGGGCCGGGGTTTCCGCGAACCTCTGTGCGGTGGCGGTGGGGACGGAAACCGATGGATCGATCGTCTGCCCCTCCAATGCCAACGGGATCGTGGGAATCAAGCCGACACTCGGCCTGATCAGCCGGGCCGGAATCATTCCCATCGCCCACAGCCAGGATACGGCTGGACCTATGGCGCGCACCGTCCGCGATGCGGCCATTCTGCTCGGAGCCCTGGCCGGAACCGATCCTGGCGACAGCGCGACCGCCAATGCCAACACCAAAATGCAGAAGGATTACACGCAATCTCTCGACCCGAACGGCTTGCACGGTGCGCGCATTGGGATTGCTCGAAAGTATTTTGGCTTCAACGACGCCGTCGACGAGCTCATGAATAACTTGGTTGCGGGAATGAAATCCGCGGGCGCGGTAATCGTTGACCCGGCGGATCTGGAATCGCACGGGAAGTTCGACGACACCGAACTCCTGGTGCTCATGTATGAATTGAAGGCGGATCTGAACGCATACCTGAAATCGCGGCCGGACGCGCAGGTGCACACGCTCGAGGATGTCATCTCGTTCAATGAGAAACACAAAGACCGCGAGATGCCCTACTTTGGGCAGGATATGTTTCTCAAGGCTCAGCAGAAGGGTCCTCTCACGGAGAAGGAGTATGTGGCCGCGCTGGCCGCAAATCACACGCTCTCACGCGAGCATGGAATTGACGGTGTAATGGAGAAGTTCCATCTGGATGCGCTGATGGCGCCGACGGGTGGCCCGGCGTGGATCACCGACCTGGTAAACGGCGATCACGCGGTGGGCGGAAGCTCGAATGCAGCGGCGGTTGCAGGCTATCCCAACATCAATGTTCCGGCGGGATGGATTTTCGGATTGCCGGTTGGACTTTCATTCTTCGGCCGAGCCTGGAGCGAACCGGTTCTGCTCAAGATTGCCTACGGATTTGAGCAACTGGTGAAGGCGAGAAAGCCGCCGCAGTTTTTGCCGGCTCTGCATTTGTAAGTGTTTCGCCACCGACGCACCGGGTCACGGAGAGACTCCTTGTTCTCTGCGGACTCTGTGGCCGACTATTCGTAGCGCAGGGCTTCGATGGGATCGAGACTTGCGGCGCGGACCGCAGGGAACATGCCACTCACGACTCCCACCAGGGCAAGAATCGTCGTCGCGATGAGGATTACTTGCGGCGCCACGACCAGGCGAATGTCTCCGGCCGCGGCGTGCTTCGCAACCGCGCTGTACAAAGTGAGCGTCCCCACCGAAAAGGAAATCGCATAGGAAAGCGCGATACCAATCACGCCCCCAACCGCCGTAATCACCAGAGCTTCCGCCAGAAACTGAAAAAGCACATCGCGCTTGCGGGCCCCAAGGGCCTTCTCAACGCCGATTTCGCGGGTCCTCTGCGTGACCGACACCAGCATCATGTTCATCAGGCCGACGCCGCCAATGCCGAGCGTGATCGTGCCAATCACGGCGAGCAGGACCTTCAAAGCCAGCGTGATGATGCTGAACTGCTGCAATTGCTTTTGAGCGTCGAAAATGAACACCGCCCGCTGGTCATCAGGCTTGAAGTTATGCTGCAGGGCCAGGGCCTCGCGGATGCTCTTGGTCATTTTGTTATGATCCAGCCCGATGGAATCCAGCCAAATGCCGCTCAGATAGTGATTGTCGCGCAGCACATCCATCGAATTGTATGGCGCATAAACTACCCGGTTGATATTGTTATCGCCCTCTTGCATGCGCGGTTTGAGTATACCGATCACCTGGAAGGTAACCCCGTTAATGCGGATCGATTCACCCAGCGCGGGCATGCCGGAGAACAGTTTTTCTTTTGCCTCGGACCCGATCACAACCTCATAGCTGTGACTCAGATTGTCGGCTTCATCGAGCCAGCGTCCCTGTGCCAGATTCAGCGCCCAGATATCCCCGATGGGAGGGTCGACTCCCACGACGTTGAGAGGGAAGCTGCGGTTGCCGTTCTGCACGGTGATGCCCTCCATCTCGGCGGTTCGAGAGACGTGCCGGGCGAGCGGAATGACGTTGCGAATGACTTCGATGTCGTCGTTGGTAAAGCGAATCGCGGTGCCGGCTTTGGTGCCGCCCGCCTGCTGCGAAGTCCGCCCGGGATAAATACCAACCGCGGTTGCGCCATAAGAGTCCCAGATGTTCTGAATAGCGCGTCCAAAGCCCTCTCCGTAGGCCAGCAGCAGAACGACCGTCGCGATGCCCCATGCCATGCCCAACATGGTCAGCAGGGTCTTGCGCAGGTCGTGGCGCATCGCCCCATACGCTTCCTTGAAAATATCGCGGCTCATCTTTAGCTCTTGCCTACTCCTTGCGTAGCGCTTCCACGGGCTCTAAAAGCGCCGCCTTGCGCGCCGGATAAAGCCCTGCGACCACGCCAGCCACGGACAATGAACTAATCGCCAGGACGGCGGTCCAGGGCACCAGGCGCGGTGTGTCGAAGCCCTGGGGCTGCGGGAGTCGCCCCAGCAGCGCCATCACGCCCGCAGCAAAGCCCAATCCAACTCCGCCGCTCAGCAGTGTGAGAAATGCGCCTTCGGCGAAGAATTGAAACAGAATGCTGCGGCGGGTCGCGCCCAGAGCCTTGCGCAGCCCGATCTCGCGCGTGCGGTCGGCCACCGAGACCAGCATGATATTAATGATCCCGATCGCGCCTAATCCCAGCGTCACCAGCCCGACGCTCCCCAGGAACATGTTCATGGCATCGAATATTTTGCCGATCGCGTCCGCAGTTCGAATTGTGTCCCACTCGTCGAATGCATCTGGGTTGGTGTAATCGAAGGCGTGATTCCTGGCGATGACCTTGTGCACCTCTTCCTTCGCCAGTTCGTGCAGCTGGCGGGTGCGCGGCTGATAATTCAGCTGAGAAATCGCATCGTCGAGCTCGCCGACCCCCAGGGGAGGGAAGTTCTCGCGCATCACCGAAAACGGAATGTACATCTGCAGATTGCGGTTGTTATTGTCTCCGTGCCCGATCCGCTTGAGCGTGCCAATTACGTGAAAGCGGATGCCGTTCAGCAGGATGGTCGCGCCCACAGAAGGCCAGCCGGGAAACAGCACCCGCCGGGCCTCGTCGCCAATGACGACCACGGGACGCTTCTGCGCCACATCCAGGTCGTTGAGCCAGCGGCCCTCGGCCATGGGAAGGTAGCGGATCTGGTTGATCTCGGCCGGCGCGCCGATGAGTTGGCCGCTGCTTTGATAGTAATCGCTCACTGCGCGAACGTCGTTGCGCTGGATTACCGGCACCGCCAGCTTTACGTCGGGACAATTTTGCGCGATGTCCTGGTAATCGCGATAGGTCAGAAAATACCAGTGCAGGCTGGTAAAGCTGCGGTTGGTGGTGGGAGCGCGGCCTCCCCAGATGAACATGACGTTCTCGCCCAGTTCATCGAACTGCTTGCGGTTGCCGGAGCGGAAGCCCTCGCCCAGGCCAACCAGCAGGAGAAGCGAGCCGACTCCCCAGGCGATCCCAAACATGGTCAGGAACGAACGCAGCTTATGCGCCCAGAGAATCTGCAGGGTCTGGCGAAAAATGTCGAACAGCAGGCGCATGGGTGGCTAGATCCGGGGAGCTTCTTCCATGATACGGGAAATGGCGGCCCGGGGTTCCCAGCAATAAGTACCGCGGCGGGGCTAGGATGGAATCGCCGTTTGTCACGTTACTGAACACTCAGGCCGAACTGCAGGGTATGTGTTAGCGAACCGCTACTGGCAGTCAAAGTGACAACGTAGATGCCCGCCGGCGTGCCGGGATTCGGGAGCGGGCCACTGTTGCTGCCACCACCTCCGCCGCATCCAGGTAACAGAGCAAACAAGAGCATCAACGGCACTAAACGCCATCGCCGCCGCTTGGCGGAAACCCCAAAGATGAGCATTCCCCCCAAAGGCGTTAGCAGCATTGCCATCGATAGGGTCCACGAACGATTCCCCAGGCGGGGCTCCAACATCCCAATCGGAGGCTTGGTAGAGATGGTTAGGTTCGTTATGCCCGTGGACGAAACTGAAGCAGGGGAAAATGTACAACTGGCCTCTGAAGGAAGTCCTGAACAGCTGAATGCCACTGATCCCGTAAATCCGTCCAGGGCTGTGACATTAATCGGCATTGACGCCGATTGTCCTGGCGCTGCGATAACCAATGTTGAGGATGCCTGAATACTGAAATCCGGTTGAATAGTGATTTGGACGGGGCTTGAAGTCGAACTACTGTAGTTGGAATCGCCGCTGTAAGTCGCTGTTATGCTGTATTGGCCATTCGTCAATTGGCCCGCGTTTAACCAGGCTGTCGTCTGAACTCCTAGAGGCCCGCTGGCGCTCGAGACCGCCCCAGATCCCAGATTCGTGCTGCCGTTGTAGAAGGTTACCGAACCTGTCGGGGGGCTAGCTAGACTCGCCGTGCTGATCGTCGCCGTCAAAACCGCGCCCTGCTGGGCACCCGTCGCCTGCAAAGAGGTGGTCGTCGCCGCTGGGGTGATAATAAAAGCCACGGCGGAGGAGTTGCTCGAATTAAAACTCACGTCTCCGTAGTAGTGTGCGTTGACCGAGACAGGACCGACCGAGAACCACGTCGCCGTAAAGGACGTGTCTCCTTGGCTGTTCAGATTCCCCGATGGCGAGGCACCACCGAAGGATTCTGTGATTCCAAACGCGACCAAACCTGTGGGTATGCCATAACCAGAATTGCCTTTCACATCTGCCCGTACATAAACCAAGCTGCCGTAAGGCCCGCCCGTAAATGGGTTGCCATTCTGATCGAGGACTGACACATTGGTGGTGCTGTTCTCTGGAGATATGTTTACGCTCGTCGGGCTTGAGGCGGGGCTTGGGGCGAAGGTCGCATCGCCAGCGTACTGCGCAGTGAGACTGTACGTACCCCCGGGGAGGTCGTGCACTTGGGCGGAGGCGGCACCCTTGCTGAGGGTGAGGAACCCAGGGCTAATACCCGCTCTGTTATTCCAACCGCTAAAGCCAGCAATCAGCGCGGCATCGCCCGTCGGGACCCCGTTGCCGCTTGTCGGCGACACCTTCACGTTGAGTGTGACGGGGGCACCGTGAATTGCGGTAATGGAGGCGGGCGACAGCGTGGTGGTGGTTCCCGTAAAGTTAACAGTGTTCCAATTGTTAACGAGATTAGCGACGTTGACCGAGCCTAAGCCGGTGGCAAGGTCGTATCCAGTTGCCGCGGAAAAACCCTGAACACCCGGCACGGTGTTGTTCCCCATCGTCACGTCATTGAATACGCAGGTAGATGCAGGCAGGGTTGAGCTACTCGATGCATTGCACTGCGATAAATTCGTCTCCGCAGCTGCCAGCCGGTATAAAACGTAGTTTGCCAAGCCCTGCTGGCCGTTCTGGTTTTCTACCAGAGCCATGATGCCGGCAAAGGAAGGCGCTGCCGCCGAGGTGCCCCCAATGAGCAGCAATGAGATGTAACCGTTTTGATCAGGAACGCACGACCCTTCTAAACACAGGATGTACGGATCATGCCCCGCTGCTGCCGTGAGCGCGACATCTGGTACATCGCGGGCTCCATCGTTGGGGATGCCTGGGACGCCAAACTGCCACGTCGGCTTCGGATTATATTGACTGACTCCTCCACCGCTCGAATAGAGGTTTGGGAACTGACAAGTTGAGCAGCTTTCGTTCCATGAATCCTCTGGAATGTAAGAGAGGGCTGAACCGAGATTTGTGCCGTTGTTTTGGCTGCTCCAATATTTACTTGCGTTTGTGCCCTCGTTAAACTCTGTGCCTCCAACTGCAACGTTGAACGGCGTTGAAGCGAGCACATTGACCGAGGGAGCATGTGTGGCTGGAGCTAGGTTCGGATCGTCGCAGCGGCCGCCCCGGAATCCCCGGAAGAGACTATGTACGTGATGCCTTCCGCCGCCGCCTGCTCAGCCAGGTTGGCAATACCCTGCGCTTCGGCAGACGAAGCGTACCCTTCACAGGAGCTGAAGCTCTCGGTCATTATGGAAGCCACATTGTTGTCAATGATGAACAACTCGGATAGGTCCACGCCGTCAGTTGTGTTGGTGGACGCAGAAACCACGAACTGCATGTGGTAGATTTTGCTGTAGGGCGCAATTGACCCAGACCACGTTACGTCGAGCGTCGCCTCCGCCTCTTCTGCACCGCCAAGGTCACCTGGATCCGGACCGTTAAGAACTGTGTTGACCGAGTAACAGCAAAATGAAGGGTTGAAAACCTGGTCAAAGTTTAGAACGTCCTCGCCCCCATTAAACAAATCGCTTCGGCCAACGACCGCAATGCTTGCGTTGGAAACCGGCGCGCCTCCATAATTCCCGCTCGCATAAACTGGATTGATGTTGTAGATGGTCGCGTAGTCAGCGGGCGAGAGCGCGTGAATCGTGCCGCGGGATCCCGTTAGGGTTGTGTCCGGCAGCCTGCCCGGCGTGTACTTCGTCTTCAAGACATCGGGCAGAATACGAATTTTGGGCTGCTTACGGAAATCGTGCAGACTCCAAACTCCCGCCACCGCTGGCGCCAGGGCGGCGGGAATCTGAGGATCGGTAGCATTTGCCCAGTGCTGCTCGCCACTCGGCAGCGTGTATTTATGAATTTGCGTGCGAAACGCACCTTCCACCTGTGACTCAACTCCCGAGAACTCGATTACGCTTCGGCCATGGGAAACTTGATCGATGTGGAACCCTTGCGACTGGAGCCAGGTGGTTACGACCTGCAAATCCTGATCCGAGGCGCCAAATTGCTGCCCGAATTCATCGGGCGTCATCCATTTGTGGTAACTCGGTGAGTTTTTGTCCTGCTGGCTGTCCAGCAATGTGCGTAGACCGTGCTCCTGCTCCGGGCTTCGCTTGAGTACCAGCAACATGCGATTCAGCGGCAAGTCGGGCGGCGCCGTGCCCATATCAAATTGTGGTTGCGCCAGCGGGTGCGTGTTACCCCGGAGCGCCACCAGTTGTGTTTCGTCGACGGGTCGGGTGATGAGCGGATGGGGCGCGACTTGCCCGTAAAGAACCGCGCAGAGGGAAATCAAGAACAAGAGCGAGCCGAGCAGGAAAACCCGAGACGAGTGGGTACGCATGCCAACTCCCTGGAATGCCAAATGACCGATTCAACTGCTTGTATTGGCAGAGTTGGGGGCGGGGAAGTTCCAGCAACTCTGGATTCGCAAGCATATTGCTCTTTCAGTTACGCCTGGTCAAGCAGTTTTCGCAGAGTGAAACCGTATTTGCGGTAATTGCCTTGCTGCGGCAGCCTTCCCGAAGGGCAGCTCGAGGCGAGTAACTGAGTAACTGACTGACTATCTAACTAACTGAAGGTGGGCAGTTTCACCAGGTCGCTCTCTGGCACAAGTTCCAGTGGGTGTCCGGCTTTTCGCCAGGCGGTGAGGCCGCCGGCGATCACGAAGGCGCGAAATCCTTGCTCTCTGAGTAACAGCGCCACCCGGGCGCTGGTCGCTTCGCGCGCTCAAGTGCAGTAGACAAAAATGTCCTTGTCCCGTGGAAGGGCTTTTAGTTCTTCCGACAGCCGATTGGGTTCCAGCCGGATGGATCCAGCGATGCGGTTGGCTCCCGAGTCGTAATAACCATGGCTGCGCACGTCTACGATCAAGACGTCGTGGTTGCCATCGGCCACGCGGTTCGCCAATTCCGCCGTGGTAACCCTGGGGACAACATCGCTGCTCTTGAATCTGCGGTACTTCACCATGCGGTACGCCGCGAAAACTAAGATGGCCGCCAACACCACCTCGGCGCCAACGTGACTGGCGCTTTGCAAGCCGCGCGTGATGCGAGCCACCAGATCGCGAAACGCGTAGCCGGCGCCTAAGTAAGCCAGCGTGTACAAGCAGGCTCCGACAAAATCCAGTTGCAGAAACTGCAGCGTACGCATTTTCATGCTGCCGGCCAGCGGCGGCGCCATGGTGTTCACGCCGGGTATGAACTTTGCAAAAAGCAACGTCACCTTGCCATGTTTGTAGAACGATTCCGCCGACCGCAGAATGCAAGTTTCGGGATTGAGAGAAAGCCGGCACAGCGCCGCCAGCAACCCCCAGCCGGTGTAGCGGCCGAGGAAAAACATCAGGACGTCACCGACCATCATGGCCGCAACCGCGTCGGCAAAGACTGCGGGAACGCTCAGGATGTGAGCGGCGGCGGCAGCGCCCGCGGCGATTAAGGCGAGAGCGGCGGGAACAGGGAGGCCACAGGCCTCGGCGAGCACGATCAGGAATACGACTGCGTATCCGTGCTGCGAAATTGTGCCGACCAGGTTGTCCATCTCAATACAGAGTACATGAACCTGTGCTGCTCCCGTCCCGGGGTCAAGGGCTACGGGAGGCGGCGGCGACGGGCGCTACTTTTCTCTCGCCACCACAAACTCAGGCGCCCAGAGCAGAGCTCGCTTGATGCTGGAATCCGGAAAAGTGCAGAGTGCTTTGCGGGCAGCGTCGGCGTAGTGTGCGGCGCGCCGGTTGGCAGAGTCCAGTGAACCGTAGCGGGTCAGAATGTCGAGAATTTCGGCGTGGGTCACTCCGTTAAAGGCGCGCTGCTCGACTACCGTAGCGATGCGCCGGCGTTCTTCGCGGCTGCAGCGCTCGAGCGCGTGGATGACCGCCATCGTCACTTTGCCTTCGCGCAGATCGCTGGCAACCGGCTTGCCCAAAACCGCTTCTGAAGCCGTCAGGTCAAGAACGTCATCCACGATCTGGAATGCCATCCCCAGATCGCGTCCATACCTGGCGACTTGTTCTTCCTGCTCGGGTGTGGCGCCGCCAAGAATGGCGCCCAGGCGCATGCAAACGGAGAAGAGGCAGGCCGTCTTGCGATAGATCAGGTCGAAGTGCTCATCCAGCGAGATCAACTTCCCCAGCTTTTCCATTTGCAGCAGTTCGCCCTCGACCATCTGCTGCGTCAGTTCAATCAGGGCATCCAGAATGCGGAAATTGCGCTCCTGCACGGCAACCTTGAACGCCTGCATGTAAAGCCAGTCGCCCGCGAGCACGCATTTGGAGTTTCCCCACTGGGTGTTGGCCGCTGGTCGGCCCCGGCGGGTTTTCGCCTCATCAATGATGTCGTCGTGAACCAGTGTCGCTGTGTGGATGATTTCGACGACCGCCCCGAGTTTTACGGCGCCCCGGCCCTCGTAATGGAAGAGCTTGGATGAGAGCAGGAGGAGCGCCGGACGGATGCGCTTGCCGCCGCCTCCGCGCAGGTATTCGCCAATTTCCGTGATGGCGCCCACCCCGGAGACGGTGTCGCGGCCGAACTCGCGCTCGATGGCGGCGAGATCGTCGCGCAGCAGTTCGAATACTTCGGTTCCGTTTACCGCGGTTCCGTTGGTGGTGGCGGATGTGCTCATGTCGAAAGAGGCTTCACGCTGCAGCTTCAGGGATATTGCAGTTTAGGTACCCTGCCCGCCTGAAGCCCAGAGCCTGGCGCCTGAAGCCGAATTCTAGTTCGTCCGGTAATTCGTAAACTGCATGTCAATGCCGAAGTCCTGCTGCCGCAGCAGGGCGATGATCTCTTGTAAGGTGTCGCGGTCCTTGCCGCTGACCCGCACCAGGTCCGCCTGAATCGATGCCTGAACTTTTTTCTTGGAATTCTTGATTAGCTTTACGATCTCCCGCGCCTTTTCGATGGGGATGCCCTGCTGCATCGTGATTTTCTGCCGGGCAGTGCTTCCCGCCGCCGGTTCTACGGGTCCATAGGTCAGGCCTTTCAGGGGAACGCCGCGCTTGACCAGTTTCTGCTGAAGCACGTCGTTCACGGCCTTCAATTTGTATTCGTCAATCGACTGCAGAATGATGGCGTCCTTGCCTTCCAGGGCGATGTTCGACTTCGAGTCCTTCAGGTCGAAGCGCGTGTGGATCTCTTTCAACGCCTGCTGAATGGCGTTCGAGACTTCCTGCAGGTCGATCTTGCTCACAATGTCAAAAGTGTTCTCGGGCATGACTTAATAGATTAGCGTAGTTGCAGTTTCGGTGCGCGGCAACCGTTGCACCGCCGAGTACGGCAGGAGCGCCGAGGTTTTGAAACCCGATCTCTCGGCGACCGGGGCGTCTTCAGCGGTTAAACACCGCGGTCCGGAAGCGAGAAGAAACGATAGAAGTTCTGAGTTGTCTTCGCGCCAATCTCCTCCGCTGAAAAGCCTCGCAATTCGCCGATGTGCCGCGCCGTCGCCTTAACGTATGCGGGTTCGTTGCGCTTACCGCGATAGGGAATCGGAGCCAGATATGGCGAGTCCGTTTCGGTCAGCATTCGCTCGAGCGGCACCTGCATGGCCGCATCACGGATCTGCTGCCCTTTGGGAAATGTGAGGTTTCCTGCGAAGGAGATCATGAATCCCATATCCAGGGCGCGTTTCGCATGCGGCCATGCGCCTGTGAAGCAGTGAAGGATTCCGCCCAGTCCAGTCGACTTCCAATGTTGTTCGATTAAGTCCAGGCAGTCCTGCCAGGCGTTTTCGCTGTTCCCGGAGGGGCGGCAATGAATGATGATCGGCAGCTTGGACGCGCGGGCCATCTCCATCTGGCGGATGAAGACGTCCTGCTGAACATCGCGCGGGGAGTGGTCGTAGTAATAGTCGAGGCCAATTTCTCCCCAGCCAATCACCTTGGGGTGGCGCGATAACTGCTGCAGTTCAGCAAAATCCGCATCCTTGGCCTGCTGCGCTTCGTGCGGGTGGATGCCGATAGTGGCGTAGAGAAAGTCGTATTCCTCCGCCAGTTTGATGGCGCAGTCCAGTGTTCCTGGTCCATCGCCTGTGCCGATCGCGAGTGCATGAACAAGGCCGGCCTCTTTGGCACGTGCGATGACCTGCTCGCGGTCAGAGTCGAAGCGGGGCCCGTCGAGGTGGCAGTGGGAGTCGATATACATGCGTGCGTGGGGCGGAGGTTCTTGTCCGCCTGATTCGAACTATCTCAGAGGCTTTTCGGGCAAGGGTTTTCCGCGGACATGAATGTCCGCGCCCGATGATCTACTTCAGCCTGGCCCCCACCGGTACCTCCTCCAAAAAGCCTGCCAACACCGGCTTTCCACCTTCGAGCGAAGCCGCGAGCAACATGCCATTGGACTCCAACCCGCGCAGCTTTCGCGGCGCAAGATTCGCCACAATCACAATCTTGCGGCCTATGAGCGTTTCCGGCGCGTAGGCTTCCGCAATGCCTGCGACGATCTGTCGGACTTCGGTGCCAAGATCAACTTCCAATCGCAGCAATTTGTCGGCGCCTCTGACCTTCTCCGCTATTTTGATCTGAGCGACACGCAGTTCCACCTTTGCGAAGTCGTCGATCGAAATCTTGCCATCAGCGGGCGAGAACGGAACACTTGCCGGCTGGTTCAGGGCCGCCGATCCCTGGCTGGCGCCCTCAGCCGCGGCAGCAGTGGCAGACTTGGTCGCAGCCGGCTGCGCTTCGGTAGCTGGCGGCGTTCCGCCCCTGCCTTGATCTTCCATTTTCTGCATTCGCTCCACCGTGCTTTTATCGGCGCGGGGAAACACCGGCGCCACGTTACCCAGCCGGGTTCCCAGTTGCAGCTGTCCCCAACGTAAATCCTTGAGTTGGACTTTGCTGATATCCCCCAGCCCAAGTTGTGCCCAGATCTTTGCCGTGGCCTCGGGAATCACTGGATGCGCAAGCGCGGTCACGATGCGCAGAGCCTCCGCCGAGGTGTAAAGGACGGTGGCCAGCCGCGCGCGGCTGTTCTCGTCCGTCTTCTCGCCCAAAGCCCATGGCTCGTTTTCAACGATGTACTTGTCCACCGCGGCCACTAAAGCCCATGCCATCTCCAGCGCGCGCGAGAACTGGTATTGCTCGAACAACTCGTGAAACACGGAGATCGTATGTTTGGCCAGCGCCGCAATTTCATCTTCCTCGGCGGTATGGGCGGCAGCGTGCGACGGGTAAGGAACCTCGCCGCGGAAATAGCGGGTGATCATCGTCAGCGTGCGGCTGGCGAGGTTGCCCAGGCCATTGGCCAGGTCCGAATTGTAGCGCTGTACCAGCGCGTCGAAGGAGAAGGATCCGTCCTGGCCAAACACGACTTCGCGCAGCAGGAAATAACGCAGCGCATCGGCGCCGAGAACATCGAGAATGGTTTCGGCTCGCACGATGTTGCCGCGCGACTTCGACATCTTGCTTTCTTCGAACAGCAGCCAACCATGCGCCACGATCGCTTTTGGCAGCGGCAGGCGCGCCGCCATCAGGAACGCGGGCCAATAGACGCAATGAAACCGCACAATCTCCTTGCCAATCATGTGCACGTCGGCGGGCCAGAATTTCTTGTATTTCGAGTCGTCCTTCGAGCCGTAACCGAGCGCGGTGATGTAGTTGGCCAGTGCGTCGAGCCAGACGTAGACGACGTGCTTGGGATCATCGGGGACGGGAATTCCCCAGGAAAATGTCGACCGGCTGATAGAGAGATCGCGCAGGCCCGAGCGCACGAACGCAATCACTTCATTCCGGCGAGTTTCAGGGCGAATAAAATCCGGCTGCGATGTGTAGAGATCCAGCAGCGGCTCCGCAAACGCCGAAAGCTTGAAGAAATAGTTCTCTTCTTTCAGGGTCTCCGTAGGACGGTGGCACTCGGGACAGGGCTCGCCTGGTCCGACTTCGACAAACATTTCGTCGAAGACGCAGTACTGCCCGGTGTAGCTGCCCTTATAGATGTAGCCGTTATCGCGGATCCGGCGCCATAAATCCTGGACTCCCTGCTTGTGACGCTCGGATGTGGTGCGGATGTAGTCGTCGTAAGTGATTCCCATCCGGTCCCAAAGCGCGCGAAACTCGCCCGACACTTCATCCGTGAGTTGCTGAGGCGTCTTGCCCGCGGCTTCCGCGGCGCGCTGAATTTTTTGGCCGTGCTCGTCCGTGCCAGTTAAAAAAAACGTGTCGAATCCCATCATGCGCTGGCGGCGCGCGATGGTGTCGCAGGCAATGGTGGTATAAGCGTGCCCGATGTGGGGACGGGCATTCACGTAGTAGATCGGGGTGGTGATGTAGAAGGTCTGTGTCATGGAAACTGTCGTCGGTCATCGGCTCTCGGTCGTCGCTCTGGCGAAAATGCCTGCCGACGACCGACGGCCGACGACTTTATTTTGGATGTTTCAGAAATTCCTGCAGGGCTTCCTGCATGACCATCTTCAATGGTACACGCTGCTCGGCGGCAATGCGGCGGCAGTCTTCGTATTCCGGGGCGTAGCCGGTCATGGTCCCGTTCTGGCTGGCAATCTTGATGCGCACCTCCCCAAAGCGGGTCGAGACCGTTTGCCATCTGCGTGCCAGCACCTGGCGGGTTTCGTCGCGGCGGCGCACGCCCAGGGTGGTGGTTTCCGAAAAGATGATTTGTGCCAGTCGCCCCGCATCTTCGGGCTTGCACAAAACGCTGAGTACGGTCCCGGGCCGGTTCTTCTTCATCTGCACTGGGGTGCCAAATACGTCGAGTGCGCCCGCTTCGAGCAGGCGGTCCATGACATAGCCAAAAACCTGAGGATTCAGATCGTCGAGATTGGCCTCAAGCACGCAGACGGTTTCCTGCTGAGCCTGTGTGGAGCGGACACTCTTGTCCGCGACATCGACTGCAACTTCCCCAATGGTGATCCGCAGCACGTTTGCGTGGGCAGGGAAATCGCGAGTTCCAGCACCATACCCGGTCTTCTCGATTCGCATCGCCGGGAACGGCTCAAAGCGCTTGCACAGTGTAGCCACGATTGCCGCCCCTGTAGGCGTGACCAGTTCCGCCTGAACTCCCGACGAATATACCGCCGCGCCCTTGAGCAGTTCCACGGTTGCCGGCGCGGGAACTGGAAACGCGCCATGCGCGCACTCGACCGTGCCTCCTCCCACATTCAGCGGGGAGCAAACAAATTCGTCCACGCCCAGCGCCTCGGCACCCGCGGCTGCGCAAACGATGTCGGTCATCGCGTCGACGGCTCCGACCTCGTGGAAGTGAACCCGGTCAATCGGCAGGTTGTGAATCTTCGCTTCCGCCGCGCCCAGTTTTTCGAATATGGCAATAGCGTTGGATTGGACAGGCTCGGTCAAGCGGGCTGCCGCGATGATCCTCTTAATTTCGCTGAGGGCGCGGCCATGCTCATGGGGGTGAGAAGGCTTGTGCCCGTGAGCATCGCCGTGATCGTGAGCCGTTCCAGTGGAATGCGTATGCGCACGCGCCTCGGGTTTGAGCCTGGGGGCGTCTTTCTGTCCATTGACGAGAACATCAACTTTGGTGGCTTGAATCCCGCTGCGGTTTACACGGGAGATTTCCAGAGTTGCCCCAATGTTCAGCGCCGCGACCGTCTCCTGCAAAAGCTTCGGTGAGACTCCGGCATCGAGCAGCGCGCCCAGGAACATGTCGCCGCTGATTCCGGAGTAGCAATCGAGGTAGGCAATTCGCATAAACCCGTCGTCGGCTCCCGGCCCTGGGTCGTCGGCTTTGACCGGCGATCCCAACGTCGATCTTCGATTCTAAAGCCTCTGCACTGCAAATCGCCGATCGCGTCCACGCAAAGCGAACGCCGTGCGACGAACGCCGTGCGACGCTCTGATAGAATCACTAGTTTCTTCAATCACTTAGGAGAATTCTTGTACCGTCATCTGGAAGGGCTTCTGGCTGAGCGGGTGCGCGAGTTTCTGCGCGAAAAGTACTCGCTTGATATAAAGAAAATCGTCATCGAGCAGCCGCCCAAGGTGGAGTTGGGCGAGTACGCACTGCCGCTTGCCTTTGAACTGGCCAAGAAGCTTCGCAAGGCTCCGCGCAAGATTGCGGAGGAAATTGTTGGCGGGATCGGCGCGATTGAGGGAATGGAAAAACTGGAAGTCGCCGGGGCCGGATACATTAATGCGCGGGCGGATCGCGCTGCGCTCGCGGTTGCAGTCGCGAACGACGCCCACATCGCCGGGGAAAGCCGTCCGGGAAAAATTCTGGTTGAGCACTCCAGCATTAATCCGAATAAGGCCGCGCACATCGGCCACCTGCGCAATGCGATCCTCGGCGACACGTTTGTGCGGTTGCTGCGCTACGCCGGGCGCGAAGTCGATGTGCAGAACTACATCGACAACACCGGCGTGCAGGTCGCGGATGTGGTGGTGGGATTTCTTCATCTTGAAAAGAAGTCGCGAGCCGAAATTGAGCGATTGGCAGGGCAGCCGCGATTTGATTACTACTGCTGGGATCTCTATGCGCGGGTCTCGCACTGGTACGAGCAGGGCGCGGAGAACAAGAAAGTTCGGTTGCAGGTGCTGCACGAGATCGAGCAAGGCAGCAATGAGACGGCAATCGTAGCCGACCTGATTTCGACCGCGGTGCTGCGCCGCCATCTTGAGACCATGGACCGCCTCGATATCGAGTACGACTTCCTGCCGCGCGAAAGCGAGATCCTGCACCTGCATTTCTGGGACGCGGCGTTTGCCAAGCTCAAGGAATCCGGAGTGCTTTTCTACGAGACCGAAGGGAAGAACAAGGGCTGCTGGGTGATGCGGCGAGCGGGAACGGCAAAACCTTCAACCATGGAGGGCACGGAGAACACCGAGGAAATCACCGAAGAGGATCAGAAAGTCATCGTGCGGTCGAACGGCACGGTTGGTTACGTCGGAAAAGATATCGCCTACCACATGTGGAAGTTCGGGCTGCTGGGGCGCGACTTCGGCTACCGTAAATTCTATCTTTATCCCAACGGGCATCAGTGTTGGATTTCGGCGGAGCAAGGCGAACCGGAGCATCCCCACTTCGGCGACGTCGCTGAAATCTACAACGTCATCGATTCGCGCCAGGCCGAGGCGCAGAACACGGTCATCGAAGCTCTGCGCGGCCTCGGCCACGGCGAGCCCGCCGAGCGTTACACGCACTTCTCCTATGAGATGGTGGCGTTGACCCCACGTTGTGCGGAGGAACTCGGATATCAGCTCACGGAGGAAGAGAGATCGAAATCATACATCGAGGTCTCTGGCCGCAAAGGTTTTGGCGTAAAAGCCGACGACCTGCTCGACGCGCTGATCCGTTCTGCGCAGGCGGAGGTGGATTCGCGGCATCCGGAATTGCCGGAAGCGGAGCGAAAGAAGATCGCGAAGCAGATCGCCATCGGCGCCCTGCGCTATTTCATGCTGAAGTACACCAAGCCGTCAGTCATCGCGTTCGACTTCAACGATGCGCTCAGCTTCGAGGGCGAAACGGGACCCTATGCCCAGTACGCCGTAGTGCGTGCCACGAATATTTTTCGCAAGGGGGGGATAGATGCCGACGAGTTCTGTAGAAACGTCGCTCGAAACGTCGCAGGCGAGGAACTGGCAAGGCCCATGGTGGGACAGGATTCCAATGAACTCTGGGAACTGTGGCTGGGGGCCTCAAAGACGGCATACGTCATCGCTCAATGCATCGTCACCACCGAGCCTGCGTACCTCGCCAAGCACGTTTTCCAGTTAGCTCAGGCCTTCAACACCTTCTACCATCGCTACCCGATCCTGACCGAGCCGGATGAATCCCGAAAGAAGTTTCTGCTGGCGACCGCCGGCGTGGTGCGGCGTGAACTAATTCGCGCGCTGGCCGTGATGGGAATAGAAGTGCCGCCAGTGATGTAAACCCTGGGCGGGTGAGAGACCGGAGAGTTTCTTCTAAGCCCTTCTCCTGCCGCCCACCACCATCAACCCGCCCCCGACCACGATCAGAATCACTCCTACATAGGGCGGCAGCAGGTCGCTGTGATGGGTGTTGACTCCAATGTGAATGTCTCCAGCATCCATTCCGTGGTGCTCGGTGTGGGGCAAGGGGACGAAGAACGACAGAATTCCCAGCACCAGGATAATCAAGCCAACTGCGAATAGAGCTTTCATTCTCCCTCCTCCAGTTAATTCCCAAACTCCCGCGCGAACTCTATCAGGCTCCTGACCGCGATGCCTGATGGTCCCTTGGCAATCCAGGGCTTATTGTCTTCCATCCAGGCGGTACCGGCGATGTCGAGGTGGATCCACGGCGTGTCTTCCGCAAATTCTTTGAGGAAAGCCGCGGCGGTGCAGGCTCCGCCCCAGCGTCCGCCGGTGTTTTGCAGATCGGCAATTTGCGAACGCATGGCGTCGAGGTACTCGTCGCCGAGGGGCATGCGCCACATTTTCTCCCCCGCCTTGTCGATGGCGGCTTTGAACCTGTTGTAGAAGTCATCGTCGCTCGCAAACACCCCGGCATTGGCATAGCCGAGTGCGACCACCACAGCTCCCGTCAGCGTGGCGGCATCGATCAGGTGGGTGCAGCCCAACTGGCGCGCGTAGCAGAGGCCATCCGCCAGAACCAGCCGCCCTTCAGCGTCCGTATTGATGATCTCAATGGTCTTGCCCGACATTGCCGTCTGAATATCTCCGGGCTTTTGCGCCTTGCCGGAAGGCATATTTTCGGTGGCGCATACGATTCCGACGACTTTGATTTTCGGCTTCAGCAGGGCGATTGCCCGCATTACGCCGATCATGGTGGCTCCGCCGGCCATGTCGTACTTCATTTTTTCCATGCCGTCGGCGGGTTTGATGGAGATACCACCCGTATCGAACGTGATCCCTTTGCCCACCAGGCCGAGTACCGGCTTTTCCGGCGCGCCCGCCGGTTCATATCGCATCACGATCAACGCGGGGGGCTCGTCCGAACCCTGCGCCACGCCCCAGAACGCGCCCATTTTCATTTCCTGGATCTTATCCGCGCCGTAAACTTCGCACTTCAATCCGGTTTCCTGGCACATCTTTTGGGCGTGCTGCGCCAGGATAGTGGGCGTCATGCGGTTCGAGGGTTCGTTGACCAGTCCGCGGGTGAAGTTCTGCGATTCGGCTACGATGCGGGCTTCATCCAGCGCGCGCTGCAGCGCATTCTGATCTCCAGATGCGACCACAGTCAGCGATTCGACTTTCTGGTCCTTGCGATCGCTCTTATAGACGTCCGGATCGAAGTCTCCCACCAGGGCACCTTCCACCACGGCTCGCACGGCTGCTTCGGCGGGAACTCCGTCCGGGACCACAAACGCCAGACGGCGCAGGCTGCGCGGCTTGAGAGCGCGCACCGCCGCACCGGCAGCTTTGCGCAACTCGGAAGCGCTAAACTTCTTGGCTTTGCCGCCGCCAACCAGCAGCAGGCGTTTGGCCCTAAGGCCCGCGGGCTTGTGCAGCCACGTGGTTTCCAGGCTTTTGCCGGTTACATCGCCCGCAGAGAGGAGATCGGCGGCTGCAGCCTGCAGCGTTTTATCGCCGCCGGCAACGTAAGCTTCGGTTTTGTCTTTTTCGCCGCGGGCGTTTTCAGCGCGATCCAGCACCACGGCGACCAGGCATTCGGTTTCAATCTGAGCGGCAGAGGAGAGAGAAAGTGTGGTCTTCATAATTGTCGAGAAGAAATAGTATGAGAGGTCGGCTGCAAATCGCGCAAGCGGACCACTGCACTGGTATGAACTTGCAGTATCATCGAGGGACCTATGCTGTCCACAATCCGGTTTTCTTCGCCCGCTTGGCGAATCCTTGGCGAGCTTTGCGGTAAACCCTTTAACCGCAAAGGGCGCAAAGGCACTCGCAAAGTTCGCAACGGGCTTTTGAGCCTGCTGCCGTTATTGCTTCTACCCTTATTGTTTACTTGCACTGCGTTCCCGCAAGCGTCGGAAAAGGTCATCATCGATACCGATATCGGCGACGACATCGACGATGCCTTCGCGGTGGCGCTCGCCCTGCGCAGCCCCGAACTGCAGATTCTCGGCATATCCACGACCTTTGGCGATACCCAAACCCGCGCCAAACTCGTGGATCGCATGCTGGGCGAGGCGGGACGCACCGAGATTCCCGTCGCGGTAGGCGTTCACACCGACGCGAAAACTGCTTTCGGGCAACGTCCCTACGCCGAGGGAGGCCACTTTGCCCGGCCCTCGCATCCGCAATCCGTCGACTTCATACTCGAGCAGATTCGCAGGAACCCCGGTGAGATTACGCTGGTTTGCATCGGGCCGCTGGTTAATGTGGGGGCCATGATCGACCGCGACCCGCAGACCTTTCGCAAGCTGAAGCGCGTGGTGATGATGGGCGGGTCGATCGATCGCGGCTACGGTGATCCCTATTCCCCACCCACGCCTGCCGAGCCGGAATGGAACATCAAGAACGATTCCCGATCGGCGCAGAAGCTGTTTGCTTCCGGCGTGCCGATCTATGACATGCCACTGGATTCGACGCAACTCAAGCTGGAGGAAGTGGGCCGCGCTTTTCTGTTCCGCCAGGGCACACCCCTGACCGACGCGCTCGCCATCCTCTACCACCAGTGGGGACAGGAGACGCCCACGCTCTACGATCCGATGACGATCGCTTTCATCGATGATGCCAAACTCTGTCCGGTCGAACCGATGCACATCGACGTGGATTCGACAGGTATGACCCGCCGTGGCTCAGGGTCTCCCAACGCGCAGGTCTGCCTGCATTCCGATCCACAGGCCTTTATTCGCTTCTATCTAAGCCGCGTCGCGGCGCAATAGAGCTCCTCTGTGCTCCCTGTGCCCTCTGTGGTTAAAAACACATAAACACAGAGTTTCACCGAGGCATAAAATAGACACGTGCGGCGCGTTTACCTCGACAACAACGCCACTACCCCGGTGCTGCCGGAAGTGCTGGACGCGATGCGTCCCTACTTTCTCGAGCACTTTGGCAATGCCTCCTCCATCCATCATCATGGGCAGGAAACGCGAGCGGCGGTCGAGCGCGCGCGCGAATGGGTGGCGAGGCTGCTGGGATGCCGTCCCGCGGAGGTGGTTTTCACCAGCGGCGGCACAGAAGCCGATAATCTGGCCATCTTTGGCCTGGTTAATGCCGGCGAGCACGTGATTACTTCAACCGTCGAGCACCATGCGGTGCTGAATTCCTGCAAGCACCTGCAGGAGCAGGGAATCGAGATTACCTTTCTGCCGGTGGACGGCAGGGGGCTGGTCAATCCCGATGATCTTCGTCGCGCGCTGCGCCCAAAAACGAAGCTGGTCTCGATCATGTTCGCCAACAACGAGACAGGCGTGATCCAGCCGGTGAACGACATCGGCAGGATCTGCGCCGAGGCCGACGTCTACTTCCACACCGACGCGGTGCAGGCGGCCTCGAAGATCCCGGTCCGCGTCAACCAGATCGGCTGCGATCTGCTATCGATCTCGGGCCACAAGATGCATGCCCCGCAGGGCATTGGCGCGCTCTACGTGCGTAAGGGAACAGCTTTGACCGCGATGCTTCATGGCGGAAGCCATGAGCGCTCGCGGCGGGCCGGGACGGAAAATGTCGCGGGAATCGTGGGCCTGGGCAAGGCTGCTGAGTTGGCGATGAAGGGCTTTGAATCCGGTACGGACCAGCAGACTGCGGCATTGCGCGACAGTCTTGAGAAGGCCATTCTCGATCCGGTCGAATCCGCCGGCGTGAACGGCGCGGGCGCGCCTCGAGTTCCGAATACGACCAACATTTATTTCGACTACATCGAAGGCGAAGCGCTGGTGATTGCTTTGGATTTGAAAGGACTGGCAGTATCTACCGGGGCCGCGTGCTCTTCGGGCGCGATCGAGCCTTCGCACGTGCTGACGGCAATGGGGCTGCGGCCCGACCGGGCGCGCGCCAGCATTCGCTTCAGCCTGGGAAAGCAAAACACGGCGGAGGACATCGATTTGGCCATTCGCCTGCTCCCCGCCGCAGTCGAAAGGCTTCGCGAACTTTCTCCTTTGTACAATAAGAAAGCCGTCAGCATTTAGCCGTTGGGATCGGGCCAGGTCGCAAGACAATACCACCGCAGATTTCTTTCGCAAAATTGCAGGAGCAAACATCTGCTCGCGGAGCCAACAACATGAAAACCATCGCTACTCTACTGCTCATCCTGCTCGCGACGGCAGCATTCGCGCAGGATCAAAACAAAGAGAAAACTCCCGCTACGCTCAAGGGCGTCCTGCTTTTTAACCTGAAGCGCACCCATAACGTAAAAGACTGGTTCGTGCCCGCAAACGTTGCCGTCGAGGGCCTCACGCCCGAGCAAGCCGCGTGGACGGATGGAAAAGGGAACCATTCCGTCGGGCAGCTCACGTATCACCTGGTCTTCTGGGACCGCGACTCGCTGGCGAAATTCAAGGGGGAGAAGCCACCGAAATACAGCGGCAAGAACGACGATACCTTTAACGATTTCGATCCAAAGAAATGGAACGATCTGGTCAAGCAGCTCGATGACGTCATGACCGAGTGGGAGAAGGCAGTCGAGTCGGCCGACGATGCCAAGCTGAAGCAGAATTTCGAACTGGTCTCGGACATCGCCGCGCATAACGCCTATCACATCGGCGAGATTGTCATGGTGCGCAAGGAGCAGGGCTCGTGGAACCCCGAGAACGGGGTGAAGTGAGGGTGCATTTTAGGGGTGATGCGTGCCCGGGGACATAATTCGAAAGCCATCGCCGCAATCTTACTGTGGTGACGCAGCGCTTCTAGCACCGCGGTTCAAGCCCGCAACACGGCCGGGGCGCGGTCCATTCCTCGAAACTTAGGTGGATCAATCTGTTTTCTCGACCGCGGTCGTTTGCCCCCGAACCCGCGCAATCAGCACTGCGGTAAAGAGGCAAGCGACCGCGGGCCAAAGCCTCACAACTACTAGCCACCAGGGACCCCAAGCAGCGGGGGCAACAACCCAGTGGTAATGTAGGTGCCGCAGAGCGAACAACAATGTGAGAATTAAAGTCCACGGTATGGGTTTCGAATTTGTGCTAGAAAACATGACCAGAGCGGCACCAAAGGCGGCGGCAATTGCGGTGCCCATTGAAACCATCATGCCCATCATTGTCGCCGCTGGAAAGCTGTCGCCATAAATCAGTCGGTTGTTAATTGGTATGAACAACGCAGTAAGAGGAACAGCAAGCAGACTTGAAAGCCAGAACGCTCCAAAAGTGATCAGAAGATTCCGAAACCAAAGCATGCGGCCTCTTTGTTGAGCCATGCGCCCGCAACTAGAGTACCCCGTCTCAAGCCGACCGCAGTTCCGACTGCCGATCTTTGGGATTACTGTTGTAATCGAGTGCCGCTGTTCCAGCTTCCCGGGAATCCCCGCGTATAATTAAACCCATCTTCTCCTCGAGGACTGCAGGTCATGCCTTCCGGTAATGGAAATCAAGCAAACGGAAATGGCCGCAACGGACACAGTGTTCCGCGGCCGCGCGCGGAGTGGATTGCTCAGCGCAAGTCAAAAAACTATGACGGCAATTTCTCGCAGATGCACTATGCGCGCCAGGGCGCCGTTACGGAAGAAATGGCCTACGTGGCGCGGCGCGAGAGGCTTGCGCCTGAGTTGGTCCGCGACGAGGTGGCGCGCGGCCGCATGATTATTCCCGCGAACATCAATCATCCCGAGTTGGAGCCGATGTGCATCGGCGTCGCATCCCTGTGCAAGATCAACGCGAATATTGGCAATAGCGCGGTCACGTCGAACATTGATGAAGAGCTGAAGAAACTGCACACCTCTGTGCACTATGGCGCCGACACCGTCATGGATCTTTCGACCGGCGGCGACATTCACGAAATTCGCGAGGCCATTCTGCGCCACTCGCCGGTTCCGATCGGCACCGTGCCCATTTATGAAGCGGTTTCGCGCGTCAAGCGGATCGAAGACCTCAGCGCCGACATCATGCTCGAAGTCATCGAAGAGCAGGCCGAGCAAGGCGTGGATTACATGACTATCCATGCCGGAGTTCTTATTCAGTACCTGCCCATGGTGGCGAAGCGGATCACGGGAATCGTGAGCCGCGGCGGCGCCATCCTGGGGCAGTGGATGGCACATCATCGCCAGCAGAATTTTTTATACGAGCGGTTCGATGACATCTGCAAGATTTTCAAGAAGCACGATGTCTCGTTCTCCTTGGGCGATGGCCTGCGCCCTGGCTGTATTGCCGACGCCAGCGACGAAGCGCAATTCGCGGAACTGAAGACCTTGGGCGAACTCACCAAAACCGCATGGGAGCACGACGTCCAGGTCATGATTGAAGGCCCCGGGCATGTTCCACTCGACAAGATCAAAGAGCAGGTCGATAAAGAGCGCGAGCTTTGCTACGAAGCCCCGTTCTACACGCTCGGCCCCCTGGTCACCGACATTGCTCCCGGCTACGACCACATCACTTCGGCCATCGGCGCGGCCATGATCGGGTGGCATGGCGCGGCCATGCTTTGCTACGTCACCCCCAAGGAGCATCTGGGCCTGCCCGATCGCGACGATGTGAAAGCGGGCGTGATCGCCTATCGCATCGCCGCCCATGCCGCGGACCTGGCCAAGGGTCATCCCGCCGCGAGGCTATGGGACGACGCCATGTCAAAGGCGCGCTTCGAATTCCGCTGGCGCGACCAGTTCGCCTTGGCGCTCGATCCGGAAACCGCGCAGCTCTATCACGACGAAACTCTGCCGGCCGAGGGCGCCAAGATCGCGCATTTCTGCTCCATGTGCGGGCCGAAATTCTGCTCCATGAAGATTTCGCAGGAAGTGCGCGACGCCGCCAAGGGCACCAACGACACCTTGTCATCCGCGGAAATCCGCGCCGCGATGGCGAAGAAGTCCGAGGAGTTCAAGCAGGCGGGTGGCGAGATCTATCTGCACAAGCCCGCGGCGGAGTGATTTTCAAAAAGGGGATATTGATGTTGCGTTTTGTTCTGGGCGCCCTTTGTGCCCTGTTCCTTGCTGTTCCTGCCGTCGCTGTCGAACCCTTCCCGACCTCGTTCAAGACCCAGACCATCAAGACCAACGGCACCGAGCTTTATGTCCGCATCGGCGGCAAGGGGCCCGCGGTGGTCCTGCTGCATGGCTTCGGCGATACCGGCGATATGTGGGCGCCGATCGCGGCCAGGCTGGTGGCCGATCACACGGTGATCGTGCTCGACCT
>DASVAJ010000047.1:0-60427 GCA_036376415.1 Terriglobales bacterium | reverse complement strand
GCTCGTGCCGAAGTCGAATCCAACGGGGGACAAGCGCTCTGCCTGCCCACCGACGTTTCCGATCCTGCCGCCGTCGAACACGCTGCAGACGAGGTCGAGCGGAAACTTGGCCCCATCGACGTCTGGGTCAACAATGCAATGGTCACGGTGTTTTCTCCCGTAAAAGAGATTCAGCCCGACGAATTCAAGCGCGCCACCGAAGTCACGTATCTCGGCACGGTTTACGGAACGATGGCCGCGCTCAGGCGAATGCTGCCACGCGACCGCGGCTGCATCGTGCAGGTTGGATCGGCGCTCGCCTATCGCTCGATTCCCCTGCAATCGCCCTATTGCGGCGCCAAACACGCCATTCTCGGCTTTACCGCGTCAGTGCGGACGGAACTGCTGCACGACCACAGCCACGTCCACATCACCATGGTGCACCTGCCGGCCATGAATACCCCTCAGTTCAGCTGGTGCAAAACCCGGCTGCCGCGTCACCCGCAACCGGTGCCGCCCATCTTCGAGCCGGAGGTTGCCGCGCAGGGCATCTATTGGGCCGCGCATCACCGCCGGCGCGAACTGCTGATTGGCGGATCGACGGTCAAAGCGGTGGTGGGAAACAAGGTCGCCCCGTCAACCCTTGACCATTACCTGGGACGCATCGGTTACAAGTCGCAACAGACCAGTGAGCCCGTCGATCCCAATCGTCCCGACAATCTGTTCCAACCTGCTCCAGGGGACTGGGGAGCCGATGGCGTTTTCAAAAGCCGCTCATCCAGTCGCAGTCCGCAACTCTGGGCGTCGACTCATCGCTTGCTGCTCGCACTGGCGGGCGCTGGAACGGCTGGCGCAGCCTACTGGATCACTCGCAACATGCAACGACACTGGTTCTGAGGAGATCATGCGCGGCGCCCGACATCCAGTCGAGCATTCCCGAAGCAAGCCGCTCGTCCGCGGTGACCACAGCAGCCCTGCCGCGCGAGTCCCCCCAAGTGCGAGCCTTCAGGATGTACAGGCCGCCGCTGCAGGTTGCCGAGCGTGCGACCTTTGGCGAAATGCCACCCAGACCGTTTTTGGCGAGGGTTCATCGAGCGCGAGAGTGATGCTGGTCGGCGAACAGCCTGGAGATCAAGAGGACAGAACCGGCCGCCCCTTCGTGGGGCCTGCCGGCAGGCTGCTCGATCAGGCCCTGGCGGAAGCGGGCATTGAGCGCGCGGAAGTGTACGTGACCAACGTGGTGAAACACTTCAAGTGGCAGCCCGCCGAGCGGGGTAAGCGCCGCATACACAAAAAGCCGCGCTACTCGGAAATCCAGGCTTGCCGCCCATGGCTCGATGCGGAACTGCAACGGGTGCAACCGCAGGTTCTGGTCTGCCTGGGCGCGAGCGCCGCGCAGGCGCTGCTGGGCAAAGATTTTCGCGTGCGCCGCGAGCGCGGCAAGTTCCTGGATTCGCCTTTGGCGCCGCACACCAGGGCCACCGTCCATCCTTCATCCATTCTGCGCGCCCAGGATGATGAATCGCGCCACTCGCAAATGAAAGCATTTGTCGAGGATCTTAAGAAGATCGCGCAGGTGATCAGGAAAAAGCCTCCCGCGCGTGTTCCTGCGAGTGAGCTCACGACAGAGTCTGCGCGCCATCTTGCCCGGTGAATCTGAGCATCCAAAAAGTACCGAGGAGGCCCAATGAAAGCGGTCCAATACGAAGGCACGCGCAAAGTTGCTGTTTCCGAAACCCCCAAGCCCAAGCTGAGTTCCCCAACCGACGCCATTCTGCGAGTGACTACCAGCGGCATCTGCGGCAGCGATCTGCACATGTATGACGGCCGCACCGAACTCGAGAAAGGCACCATCGTGGGCCACGAAATCATGGGCGTGATTGACCAGGTGGGAGACGCGGTCCGCAGCATCCAGAAAGGCGATCGCGTGGTGTTGCCCTTCAACATCGCCTGCGGGTTCTGCTTCAATTGCCACCGCGGCTACACCAACGCGTGCCTCACCATGAATCCCGAGTCTGCGGGCGCCGGTTATGGCTACGCGGGAATGGGACCCTATCAAGGCGGTCAGGCGGAATTCGTGCTCGTCCCCTACGCGGATTTCAACTGCTTGAAGCTCCCCGGTGCTCCCGGGGACGAATGGGAGGACGACTTCCTGCTTCTGGCTGATGTCTTCCCCACTGGATACCACGCGACCGAACTGGCGAATGTAAGCGCAGGAAAAACCGTGGCCATTTTTGGCGCTGGCCCAGTCGGATTGATGGCCGCCTACAGTTCAGTTCTAAAGGGCGCGTCGGAAGTCTACGTGGTGGACAATATTCCCGAACGCCTGGAAAAAGCAAAGGAACTTGGCGCCATGCCCATCGATTTCAGCCAGGGTGATCCGGTGGAACGCATTTTCGAAATCCGCGGCAAACATCGCGGCATGCAGCAGAGCCGGCGCCCGGGCGAGGAGAAGATGCGCGGGGTCGATTGCGCGATTGATGCTGTCGGCTATCAGGCCCGGGACGACAAGCATTCAGGACAAGAAAATCCGACCCAGGCTCTGCAGAACGCTCTTCGCGTCGTGAATCCTACGGGGAGCGTTGGCGTCATCGGCGTCTACATCGCGCCCGATCCCGGCGCCAAGAACGAGCAGCAGAAACAAGGAGTGTATGCGTTTCCGCTGGCCGAATTCTTCGACAAGGGGCTCACGATCGGCACCGGCCAGGCTCCGGTCAAGAAATACAACGAGTATCTCCGCGACCTCATCGTCAATGGCCGCGCCCAGCCCAGCAAGATCATCAGCCACCATATCCGCATTGATCAGGCGCCCGAGGCGTACTCAAAGTTTGATCAACGCGTCGACGGCTATACCAAGGTCCTGATCCGCTTCGAGGACAAAGCAGCAGCCTGAAGAGCGCAAAGAGAGCCGCCGCAACAACGAGGGCGCACCGCGCAGCCGTGAGTAGCTGGGGAGAAAAGCAGCGTCGAAGGGGCCAGCGTCATGCTGCTTCCGGAACACCACGGAACGTAGCCGGCGCAATCACGCCCGCTCTGAATACGCACAGCCCTGCGGTACATCGCGCTCGCCGTAGGCCTCATCTCAATGGCATCACGCTGAGTGAAAACCTCCGGAAAACTGCAACCGTCTAACTATTCCAGGAAATGAGGTGTGCTGAATATGAAAATCGAGAGCTTACGCGATCTGTTTGAAATCGAACTTCGCTATGCCTACGATTGTGAACAGAAACTGGTAAAAAAAGGCCTTCCCATGATGATCGAGAACTCGACTTCGCCCCAGCTGCGGAGCGCGTTCGAGCAGCATCTCGAGGAAACGCGGAATCACGTCGCGCGGCTCGAGCGTGTGTTCTCAACCATCGGTGCCGAAGCCGATACCGAAGGCAATGACATCTTCGACGAGATCAGCAGCTCGGCGAAGGATATGGTCGACGACATCAAGACTACGCACCTTCGCGATGCCGCCCTGATTGTCGGCGGCAACAAAGTCGAGCACTACGAGATGGCCGTTTACGGATCACTCGTGGCTTTCGCCCAGCAACTCGGCTTCAACGATGCCGCCAGCCTGCTGCAGCAAACGTTGAATGAAGAAAAGGCTGCCGATGCGAAGTTAACCCAAATCGCCGAGACTGCGATCAATCCCAGCGCAGCGCAGGAGCGCCGCGCGGCGTAGCCGGGCTTATTTTACGACGTAGCAGTCAGGGACGGCCGAAACCCGGCTGTCCCTGAATTTTCTTTATCTGGCTGAGTTGCTCTTCTCGTCGGAAAAATCGGCAAAGCCGACTTTCACGACTGTTCCCGCCCGCGGCGGACGCCCGGGCTGCAACACCGCCTCTTCCGAGCTTGCCTCTGTCCAGGCGCCATAGGCCTTTCCATTCAACACCGTCAGCCACGTGTAGTCGCCGAGGAATGCCGGCATCTTAGTTTCAAAGGGAGTGTCTTCCCATGCGTAGTTCGTAAATGTCTTCCCACCGTCGGTGGAGCGAGCCAGCGTGAACCCCGTTTTGCGATTGTCCGGATCATCGCGCCGGTCGTAAAACTGAACATATACATCGCCGGTCGCGGGATCGACGGCCATCCACTGAAAGAATTGATCAATGCCATCGTGAATGGCATCGCTGTTGACCCGAACCGGCTCCGACCAGCTGCGCCCGTGATCTTTCGAAGATGCGCAGAACACGTCGACGTCGCCATTGCGGAAATCGCTCCACGAAAGATAAAGTGCTCCGCCCTGCTTGCCGGCCCGCGCGTCCGCTCCTACCTGAGGAAAGCCCATCACCCGCGAAACGCCGGGGATGCCGCCAGCGCCACCGAAATACGGTGGCCCGACATGGATTGCCGCGCGCGAAGGCGCAAACGTCTTGCCGCCATCATGCGACTGGGTGAAGGTGATCGTGTTGCCGTCATTCCAGATGGCATAAATCGTCCCATCCGCGCCCACCACGCCCACGAATCCAACCAGACCGCCGTTATCGTCGCGAGGCAATCCTGCATGCGTGCTGATGCGCATCGGCTGTGAAAACGTCTTCGCGCCGTCCGTCGAGCGTGCGAACAGCATCACCGACTTGTCCAGTTCCCACTCGATCCATCCTATGTAGATATTCCCGGCATACGGACTGCGCGGCTGCGCATCCGAGAAGATGCGCGGCATATCTTCCATGTGGCTGTCGGGTCCAGTGCCGTCATAGGTCTTCACGGCAACTCCATCTTTCTCCCAGGTTTTTCCGCCATCGAGCGACCGTCGCACGAAGATTCCGTTCTTCCCTGCCCCGTGCGCCCAATACGACGTGCTGCCAAGTTTTTCGAAGTGCAACGTGCTCAGGTAGGCGTGGCCGTTATTGTCGAAGGCGACCGACACATCGCCGCCGGTGCGCCAGCCTTCGATCGGCGGCAGATCGGCCTTCGCGAAAGTCTGCCCGCCATCGGTCGAGTAAACCACGGTTGCCGGCTGAAACACCGCCACCACCTGGCTGGGGTTGTTGGGATTGACGGCAATCGATGGCTCGCTGCCGTGCTGGTTGTCGCCGGAAATGGTCACAATGTGACGATGGGGCGCGCGGGCTAGTGGCGCCTGCGCTCCGCAAAGAGCACTGAGACTGACGAGCAAGAAGGCAGTAACCAGCAGTGGCATAAAATCTCCCGAGCCGATTGCCCTGAGTTCCGCTTGGCGAAGCCTTCGCGCCCTTTGCGATTAAGAGCTTTTTCTAACACCTTCAACCGCAAAAGAATGCAAGGGGCAGCGTAAAGACCGCAAAGGCGCCGTTTCGACTGCTGTGAGTGCGCAGCGTGTCGCCCTGGCCTAAACACCCCAAGCCGTTTATTATGAATCGGCTTCCGGATGGGATACTTTATCCAATTTCCCAACCGATTTCTACCCCCAATCTTTGGAGGTCTTGTGAATCGTTCCGCCAGCACCGCGCTCCTCCTCGTAGCTGTCGCCCTCTTACTCGGGAGTCTCACCCTTGGGCCCCTGGCTCGCGCTCAGGAAGACCGTCCCGGCCGCTCCATCGGCCAGGTCAGCACATTGGGAAACCTGATCGTGATGGAATTGGACGAAGGCGCACTCGGCAAAGGCAGTCTTTTCGACCTCGCCGGACGTACACTGCGCTTCATCCCAGACCGCGGGCAGTACCGGGTGGAAAATATTCCGTTGCAGTGGGACTCCGATTTTGGCCCCGAACTCCATGGCGCCGATGCCAGCCTTCACGATTTTGCCTTCCCATTCTCGGGCAAAAGCTGGAAGTCCTTTATCGTCGGCACGACGGGGGCGATCAGCTTTGGCGAAGGTGAAAGCGAGAACGAGTACGGGCGGAGTCGTGGCGTCAGCATTGGCCGTTTTGAGCCGCTGGCGGAAGCCGCGGGCCGGCTCGTCGACAGCGCACCGGCAATCTGCGTTTTCTTTAAGCCGCGCATGTCTGGGCCGCACTACGTGAAGGAACTCGCCGATCGCGCGGTGGTCACCTGGGACCTGACTGAGCCCTACGGCAACATCCAGGACTTCACCTGGGTTAAAACCGTGAACCGGTTTCAGGCAGTACTGCACCGCGACGGAACTATCGAGATGTCGTATCAGCAACTCGCCGCAAAAGACGCCATCATCGGCGTCTATCCCATCGTGGCCGGAACCGAGAAACCGCTGGCGGCGCTCAGCGCCGCGGCTCACGATTCCTTGCCTGCGCACCTCGACATTCGCTCACTCAAAATCTCCGTCCTGAACGGGCTTATGCTCAACGTAAAGATCGAAACCCGTGGTCCGGCATTGGCGAGCGGCGATCAGCACCTGAACGGTTTCGGCTATCAAGTGTCTTTTGAGCCGGTAGCTCCCCACACCCAGGAAAAAATATCCTGGACCGCGTTCGCCGGCCATCCTCCCGGGCGCGAACCCGGCTACTTTGCGTTCGGCCCCGGCCTCTCCAGAAAAGTGGCGGTCAACGGCAACAGCATTACCTTGCACGGAGCATTGCCGAAATCGCTGCTCGAAGCCGGCACTCTGAAAGTAAGCGCGCAGGTTATGGTGCGTGGAGAAGAAAAGCCAACCACCGAGCAATTGACGCCCAACACCGTCCATGTTTCCGGAATGCGCAGCCCCGAAGTTCACCTCTCGTCGCTAACGCGAAAAGACGGTCCGTTCCCTGTGCTCTATGAATCTTTCCACTATCTTTCGCTTCCTAATCCAGAAGATCTCTCGTGCACGGTGATCCAAGAACTCGGCGACAAGTTCGATTTCCTGGCCTACTATTCCGATTTCCGCATCGACAACCAGGAAGCGGGCACACCCAGCGACGGTCCGCGTGGAGGCAACGTAACCGGCATCGGCGAGCGCCAGCACGACCTCGAAAGCTACTGCAGCCAGGGCCGATTTCAGTGGGCTTACGTGCAGCCGGTTTACGTAGGATCGAACCAGATGCAGGCGTATCCGCCGGAAGACGCTCCCGTGGGCGACGCGCATGACATCACGGCTTACGCGCACCAATTGAGCGAAAGCACGCCCGAGCACAAGATGCTTCCCTACAATTACGCCATGTCGCAACTGGGGCATGAGATGGGGCACCGGTGGGGTGCATCGGCATCGGCGAAGATCAACGGCGAAACCATCGCCCTCGGTCCGGTGCACTGGACGCGCGGATTGCAGGCGCCGGTCGCGTTTCCGTATCAGCGGCCCACCGAGGCATCGGCCATGGGGGGTGGCGTTTGGCAGGATAATTTCGACGGCACCTTCACCCAGCTCGACGACGACTATTACGTCCCCGCAACCGGGTATTCGTATCTTGATCTTTACCTCATGGGATTGATTTCTCCTGCCGAAGTGCCGGACTTTTTTCTGCTGAAGAATTTAGCGCCGGCTGGAAAAGACGCGAACGGCCATCCCATGTTCAAAGCAGGCCGGACCAAGCTAACCATCCAGGATGTGATCGCCGCCGAAGGCCCGCGCGAACCCGACGTCGATCACTCGCAACGGGATTTCAATACCGGCATGGTACTGATCGTGGAGCACGGGCAAAAGCCCAGCCAGGAATTGATTGACCGAACCAGCGGCATTGCGAAGCAGTGGATCGGGTATTGGGCGACGGCGACCGGCTATCGCGCAACCATGACAACTCGCCCGAAATAGCAATGAGCAGCTCGCGCTACGAAAACTTCGGCGAGCGCTTCGTGCGGCTGATCTTCTTGCCGGTGTTTGCGTTTTTCTGTACGCGCAGGTTATAGGCAGTGCGCAGGGCACCAGCCAGCACGTCTTCGGTTGCTTTCGCCAGGCGAACATGCGTAGCGCCATTCCTTCCCCAACCGCCTGCTATAGGGATGAACACATCCGGCATATCCGCGACAAAGTCGGCCTGCTGCTCTGGCGTAAGCAGCAGATTGCCGTATCCCAAATGTTGTGCAGCGAGGGTCGCAAAAATTCTGCCGCCAACTCGGAAATCCGGCTGCCCCATATGCGAACTCTCTTCCGCAGCCGGCAGACCGAGCGCAATTCTCCGAAAATCATCAGCATTCATGAATCGAACCCGCCTGGACGGAGCATCCTGCGCCGCCGCATCTAAAACGTATTCTGTTGATCCACGACCACGTCTTCGTCCCCGAACTTGCGCCCAGCGATACAATAAAGGTAAGCTTTCGCGGCAAAGAGGTCATCTTGAACTGGGTTTGGGCAATCGCGCTGATCGCGTTCTACATCGTGCTGACGCGCTGGATTCTGCCCAAATTCGGTGTCCCCACCTGAGCCAGCGGCAACTGCGCTGGGTCGCAGCGTAAAGAAGAAACCCCGGAGAATATTGCCAAGTCAACCCCTCGCTAGCCCGCTGTTTCCCGCCTCACTTCCGGAATTTGGCCTGATTCGCAACCAGGATGTCCACGGCCTTGTCCAGCGCTGCTTGCAATTCCTCCTCCGCTGTCCACGGCTCGTAACCCGAAATCTTGAGCATGACGTGCCCGTGGACCAACGAAACCAGCGCATGCGCGAGGGGAACGTACTGCTCCGCTCGGCCGCCGAACCATTCGGCGCAACGATGCAGCACCAGATTCAAGTTGGGCCGCTCGTCGACGCGCCTGGACATGGGGGCCGAGAGCAATAGCGTATACTCCCGCGGATAACGCAGCGCAAACTGCAGGTAGCACTGCGCCATCTCCTGCATGGAGCGGCAGGGCTCCAGCGCGTCGAAGAGCTCCTTTTGGTAAAGCCGCACCAGGGCAACCAAAATTTCGTTCCGGTTCCGAAACCGCCGGTACACCGCCGGCGTGTTCGTGCCGGCAGCACGCGCCACGGCCCGCATGCTCAGGCTCTTCTCTCCCCCCTTGTGCCACAACTTTCTTGCGGCTAAGACAATGCGCCGCTCGACATCCGGATCGACATGACGCGGCATGGTCTCCCCCTGGGCACAACATTAAAATATCGTTAATATTGTGTTGACAGCGTAAACGTAACGCTGTTAACATAACGATTGTAAGCCCTCCCCCTGTGGACTTCCAGCGAAACCTGGGGTCCACAGGCGTGTTGAGCCAGGTTGCTTTGAGCCCCTGAACGGCGCCATTGGGAGTTCCCTGCAGCGCCGTCCGTTCGAAAAATCCTGCGAGAGGTAGTGTTCGGAGATGAATTACCCTTCCGGCCCTGATGAGGGTCCTGCGAAATCCCTGTGTTCTGGCGCTTCCGAGCCGGAGATGGGGCGAATTGAATTCAAGGTCTTTACCCACGGCGATTGCAATCTGGCGTGGAAAATTTTTTCCGAATGCGAAAAATGGAATCGCTTTTTAAACGCGTACGGCAAGGTGCAATGGAAGGGCGAGCGCTGGGCGCCCGGTAGCCGATTGCTGATTGAGATCTTCTATCCCATTCACGCCACCCAAGACCGCGTGATCACCATCTGCACGCCGCCGCGCTGCGTCGCCTGGATCAACCATGTCTTTGGCTACACGCTTGAGCAGTGGGTCCTGTTCGATCCCTACCCCAGCGGCGGAACTCGCGTCTCCACCTGGATCGAGATCGTTGGCAAAGCTCTCTCCGTGGAAGGGCAGGACATCCGCGCGCTCATTCAGGATTTTGTGGTGCGCTGGTACACCAAATTCGCCGAGGTGTGCGACCGCGAAGCAAGCCAGATCTGAGAGCGGCACTAGCAGTTGGCTCTGCACTTCGCATTTGGCGGTCAAGGGACGACCGCCTCCGGCTTGGCGGTTTTTCAAAGGGATTCCACGTCTGAGCGCGCCAGCACAAATCCCCCTGCCCCCTTCACACCCGCAGAATCATCACTTCGGTAGCTTTGATCAGAGCCGCCGCCGTTTGCCCGGGCTTCAACTGCATCTCGCGCGCCGAACTGGCGGTGATGATCGAGGTGATGTGCTGCCCGCCGATGGAAATCTTGACTTCCGCCATGAGGCCACTGATGCGCACCGCGTCGATCCGGCCCACCAGTTGATTTCGTCCGCTCACCCGGCGGATCACGTCGTGGCGCTGTTTCTCCGTTTTGCCACGCGTCCGAAAAAGCAACCGGTCAACCTCGCTCTGCGGAATGCGATGATGCCCTCCCGCCGTCCGCACGCTGCGGATCTTCTTCTTGTAAATCCACTGCTTAATGGTGGGAAAACTGATGCCCAGTTGCAGCGCGGCGTCGCGGAGATGCAGCGGCGCCCCTGCGCTTTTAGAACTTGAGCTTTGGGCCATCGGAACCAAATCCTACATTCGGCGCCCAGGGCGGTCAATCGCCGCGCTACTGGCATCGCAGGCGGTTTACAATTTGATGGAAATAACATACAGTGACCTAGGAATCACAAGACAATCTGTATCACCAATACATTTCCGCCGCATCCCGCATTTTCAACGCCCGGAGACCGCATGCGCACCCCCTTCCTGCTCCTCCTACTGATGGCAAGTCCCTGTATGTTGCTTTTGCCGCTTCACGCGCAAGATGATTCGGGCTGGTTCTCCCGGGTCGACAAGACGCAGAAGGAGCAGCCCCACTGGATCACCCCGCTCGCCACCACCACTCCCCGCCTCGAAGAGGAGTATCGCTACGATCAGCTGTGGCAGGAAAACGCCGCCGGCATTACCACCAACAATTACGACGGAGGCAAGGGCCTGGAGTTGATTCCGTTGGAAAAAGTCGAGGTTATTCTGAGCACGCCGCCTTACATCGCGCACAACAACCCCACGGCTCACAACGGGTTTGGCGATGTTTCATTCCTAACCAAGTACCGTCTCCTCGCCGGCAACGAGGAGCACGGAAATTACATTCTGAGCGCGTTTTTGGGATGGTCGCTGCCCACCGGAAGCTACAAAAACGGCGCCTTGCACGCAATCCTTACGCCCACCATCGCCTACGGCAAAGGATTCGGCCATTTCGACGCGCAGGGCACGCTTGGCATCGGCCTGCCTATCGCAGATACCAACATCGCGGGGCGCACCTACGCCTGGAACAATGCCTTTCAGTACCACGTGTTTCGCAAGTTCTGGCCCGAAGTCGAACTTAACACCACGTTTTTTCAGGACGGCAAGAACGACGGGCGAAAGCAGAACTTTGTCACGCCGGGCTTAGTGATCGGCCGATTGCACTTGTGGAAGAGGCTGGGCCTCACCGTCGGCGGCGGATATCAAATCGCTACCACTCACTTCCACAACACCAACCACAACGGGATTCTTTCCATTCGCTTTCCGTTCTGAGGCTGTGGAAATAAACTCCGTCCTGGTCTCACGAAAGGCGCAACACTTCCGAGTTGCTCTCGCATCGAAGAAGTTAGCCCTTCGGGCTCGGGTCGTTGGCCGCGTGCGATATAATCTGTCCTTGTCCCACACAGATCGAATCTCAGTGCCGCTAGTTGGAGCTGGACGAGTGTCCTCACAACGGCGACTCCTTAGCCTGCGCGGTCTGGTGGTCGTCTTGGCGATCACTGCCATCACGGCCTCGCTCGCCAATCGTTTTGTCCGGCTCTCGATCGATAAAACCCCGGCAGTTCATTCCCTTACATCCAAAGCAAAAATACAGCATCGCGACCGCGATGCCGACGAGCCGGCTTTTGCGGCTGCCGATTTCTCCCTGCTGTGGGTTGCCGAGCCCGCCACCACGATCGAGCGCGTTCAACCCGTTTACGTCAGAGTCCAGTACGACTCCCTCTACAACCGCCCGCCTCCGCGCAGCTAATTTTCTCTCTGTCATCGCCTGAAGTCCGCAGTCGCGGCGGGACTCAACCGCAGTAGACTCCTTCTCGACTCGGAGTATCGGCCGCCGTAATTTCTTCGCGGCACATTTCTGTGCTTCGGGCATTCAGCTCCGTTCTCTTTGCAAGCAGCACCTGGGTTGGTGAGAGAAATGAAAATCAAACGCACACAGCTGTTGATTTCTGCCGCAGTCCTTGTGGTCTGCATGGCCGCGGTTTTTCCTTTGATTGGCCGCCGGGCCCGCGCCAGCCAGGAGACTCCCGCGGCTGAGGAAACCGCGGCCGTGGTTCTGGCACAACGCAAACCCATCGCCAACGCGCTCACCCTGTCGGGAGAATTTCGCCCCTTTCAGGAGGTCGATGTCCATGCCAAAGTCGCGGGATACATTCGCAAGATCTACGTCGATGTCGGCGACCATGTGAGATCGGGGCAAATTCTTGCCGTTTTGGAAGTCCCGGAATTGAGCGCCCAATTACTGGGCGCTGACGCCGCCGTGCACCGCGCCAAAGATGCCATTCGCCGCGCCCAGGGCGACTTGGACCGGTCGGAATCGCTGCACAGCGCCGCCCATCTCGACTACAACCGTCTCAAGGAAGCATCCGCGGCCAAGCCGGGACTCATCGCCCAGCAGGAACTTGACGACGCGCAGGCCAAGGACAAAGAAGGCGAAGCGCAGATCGACGCCAGCCAGGCCGCCCTGGCCGAAGCTCACAGCCAACTCGACGAAGCTCTCGCGCAGCAGAAACAGCTGAACGCCATGAGCGATTACACGAGAATAGTCGCTCCTTTTACCGGCGTGGTCACGCGCCGCTACGTCGACACCGGCGCGCTGGTGCAGGCCGGCACCAATTCCAACACCCAGGCATTGCCGGTGGTCAGCGTCGCTGAAACCGATCTATGCCGCCTCATCCTGCCGGTGCCCGAGTCCGCCGTGCCCTCCATTCGCCTGGGCAGCACGGTCAGTGTGCGCGTTCCGGCGTTGAACCGCAGTTTCGACGGCAAGGTCTCGCGTTTCGCCGACGCTCTCAACGAGGAGACGCGAACCATGCACACCGAAGTCGACGTCCCCAACAAGAACTCCACCATCGTTGCCGGAATGTACGCCGAGGTGAACCTCACTTTGGAGAAGAAAAATTCCGTGCTCGCGGTTCCCATTCAGGCCGTCACCCGGAACGGATCCCAAGCGTCGGTGCTCATCGTGAATGGCCAGAACCGCATTGAAGAGCGGCCGGTCAAGCTCGGCATGGAGGGGACAAACCAGGTGGAAATCGTTTCCGGCCTTTCCCCCAATGACCGCGTGGTCCTGGGATCGCGCGCCGATTTTCATGCCGGGGATACGGTCACGCCGAAGGTCGTCACCCAAAACGCTGAGGAAAAGTTCTGATGTCCCGTTTTGCCATTAAGAATCCTTACTTCATCATTGTGTGTTGCCTGGTGATTGCGATCGTCGGCACCACGGTGCTCGCGCGCATGCCCGTCGATCTTTTCCCGCCGATCAATATCCCCGTAGTCGTGGTCGCGACGTTCTATTCCGGCATGCCGCCCGAACAGATTGAAACCGACATCACCGGGCGCTTCGAACGCTTCTTCACCCTGGGCAGCAATATCGACCACATTGAGTCGCGCTCCCTCCCCGGCGTCAGCCTCATCAAGATTTACTTTCAGCCCGGCACCAATGCCGACGCGGATCTCAGCGAGATTTCTAATCTCGCGATGGCCGACCTGCGCAAGCTTCCGCCCGGAACTTTACCACCCGTGGTTCTGAAGTTTGACGCATCCAGCTTGCCCGTCTGCCTGATCACGCTCAAAGGCCAAGGGCTGAACGAAACGCAGCTGCGCGACTTGGGCCAGTACAACGTCCGCAACCAGGTGGCGAACGTGCCCGGAGCTTCCGTTCCGCAGCCGTTCGGCGGCAAATACCGCCAGATCATGGTCTACGTCGATCCCCTCAAGCTGGAAGCGCATCAGCTCAGCGTCATGGACGTGGTGCGCACGGTGAACGACAGCAACCTCATCCTTCCCGCCGGCGACGTGAAAATCGGGCCGATCGATTACGACCTGTACACCAACAGCCAGCTCCCCAATGCTCGGGAGATCAATCGACTTCCGCTGAAGACCGTGGGCAATGCCTCGGTGCTGGTGCAGGACGTGGGCAAGGCCATGGACGCGCATGAAATTCAGACCAATGTGGTGCGCGTGGATGGCCAGCCTTCGGTGTACTTGCCGATCCTCAAGCAAGGCGGCGACACGAACACCATCTCGGTCGTGAATGGAATCAAGGACGCGGTTTCCAAGTTGACCGACATTCCCAGGCAGCTTGTCGCGAAGGTTGTATTTGATCAGTCCGTATTCGTTAAGAAAGCCATCGACAACCTGCTCCACGAAGGCGCCATCGGACTCATCCTCACGGGATTGATGATTCTGCTTTTCCTCGGCAGCATGCGCGCCACGGCCGCCGTATTTCTCTCGATTCCGCTGTCAGCGCTGGCCGCCTTCCTCGCCATCAGCGCGGGAGGCGGCACGGTTAACACCATGGTGCTGGGCGGACTGGCGCTCGCGTTCTCGCGATTGATCGATAACTCGGTGGTTGTGCTGGAGAACATCTTCCGCCACATGGAAATGGGCGAAGCGCCGGAGGTGGCAGCAGAAAAGGGCGGACAGGAGGTGGCGCTGCCGGTGCTGGCGGCCACCTTGACCACCATTGTGGTCTTCTTCCCGGTCGTGTTCCTGTACGGAGTCAGTCGATTCCTGTTCATCGCCTTGGCTAGCGCCGTCGTCCTCTCCATGCTGGCGTCCTTCTTCGTCGCGATGACGGTCGTGCCGCTGTTCTGCGCCAAGTGGCTCAAGTCGCCCCATCTGGCGCATGAGCATGTCATCTCGGACTCCCGCTTCGGCCGCATCGACGCCGTATTCAACCGCTATTTCGAAAAACTGGTTCGCAGCTATGACAAGAGCGTGGGGCGCGCACTGCTGCGGCCGGTTGCGACCACCGTTGGACTGGTCGGCATCGCTCTGGTCAGCTTTTCGCTCTACCCGCTGCTCGGCGTCGCCTACTTCCCGCGCACGGATGCCGGCCAGTTCGTCATCAACTTGAAAGCGCCTTCGGGAACGCGCATTGAAGTGACCGAGCAGGATGTAAACCGCGTGGAAGACATCATCCGCCAGACTGTGCCCGGCAACGAACTGGGGATGATCGTCTCCAACATCGGGGTCACGCCGGGGTTTTCCGCGATCTATACGCCGAACTCCGCCTCCCATACCGCGTTCGTTCAGGTCAGCCTCAAGGAAGGACACAAGGTCGGCAGCTACGAATACATGAACCGCGTGCGCGCAGCCTTGCGCAGCGACCTGCCCGAACTGAGCGCCTACTTCCAATCCGGCGGACTGGTGGACTCAGTGTTGAATCTGGGCCTTCCTGCGCCGATCGACGTTCAGGTCAGCGGCATGAACCTGGAAAGAACTTACGATACGGCCAGCGCGATTGCGCGGCGCATTCGGCGGTTGAAGGAGGTGAGTGATGTTCTGGTTCCGCAGGACATCGATTATCCTTCACTCCGTCTCGATATCGACCGCGAGCGCGCCAGCCTCGTCGGCCTCAATCAGAAAGAGGTCGTGGATAACGTCATCACGGCGCTAACTTCGAACGGCATGATCGCGCCCAGCTATTGGGTCGATCCTAAGAGCGGCAACGACTACTTGCTAACCGTGCAGTACCCGGAAAATACCATCAGCACCCTCAACGACCTCAAGCAAATTCCCATTCGCGCCGCCGACGGCAAGCAGACCACGGACTTGGATGCTGTCGCCAACATCAACCCCATCGAATCGCCAACCGAAGTCGACCATTACCAGCTCCGGCGCGTTATCGACGTATATGTCGCTCCGAAAACCGAGGACCTGGGCGCGCTAAGTGGAAAGATTAACAAGCTTGTGGAGCAGGCCAAAATGCCGGAAGGCGTGCGCGTGGATTTGCGCGGCTCGGTGCAAGGCATGCGCTCTTCGTTCAGGAGCTTCGGCATTGGCTTGCTGCTTTCGGTCGCGCTGGTCTACCTGATTCTGGTCGCGCAGTTTGAATCGTTTCTCGATCCCTTCATCATTCTGTTCGCGATTCCCCCGGGGTTAATGGGCGTTCTTCTCATCCTGCTGCTCAGCGGCACTACGCTCAACATCATGTCCTTGATGGGCTTGGTAATGATGGTGGGGATCGTGGTTTCGAACAGCATTCTGATCGTCGACTTTTCGCGCAGCCTGTGGCGCGAAGGCAAACCGCTGAAAGAAGCCGTCGCTGTCGCCAGCCGCATCCGGCTGCGGCCCGTGCTCATGACGTCGTTGGCGACGATCATCGGCCTGATCCCCATGGCGCTCAAGCTGGGCACCGGCGCGGAAGCCTATGCGCCGTTGGCGCGCGCCATTATCGGCGGGCTGCTGGTGTCCGTAGTGGTCACGGTTTACCTGGTTCCTGCCGCCTACCTCTGGTTCCATCGCAAAGAAGAAACCTCAGTCTCGGAGATGCCTGCCTGATGAGAAACTTCGCCTGGTTTGTGCTCCTGTCTTCGATTTCCGCGGGCGCGCAGACGAATGTAGAACTGCAGACTCCATCGCGCGGGCTGAGGGGCGTGGTTTCCTCCTCCGTGGACGCGCTGCCGCAAGCGCCGGTTCCACAACTGCCCCCGGCTTCCACTCCGGCTCCCGGCGGGAAGCAAACCGCGGCAACATCGTCCAGCGCAAGCCCTCCCAAGGCCCTGGCCATCAAAGACGCGGAGCAACTCGCCTTGGCCAACAACCCGCAGATTACAGTGTCGCGGCTCACTGCCCTGGCCGCCCAGCAAGTGACGCGCGAAACTCGCTCGGCGCTCTGGCCAACGGCGGCGGTGGACATGACCGGCGTCGACTCCCATCCGGGCAGCCGAATCACTGCCGGCGGATTGAACAATCCCATCATTTATGAACGCGCCGCGGTGGGTGCGAACGTCACGCAACTGATCACGGACTTCGGCCATACCACGAACCTGATCTCAAGCGCGAACCTGGCCGCCCAAGCAGAAAACGAGAACGCCGTCGCCACGCGCGAACAGATCATCCTGGCGACGGACCAGGCCTTTTACGGCGCGCTGCAGGCGCAAAGCGTTACCCACGTCGCGGAACAGACAGTTGCCGCCCGCCAAAGCGTGGCCGATCAGGTTCAGGCGCTCTTTAATAGCAAGTTGAAATCCCAGCTCGACCTGAGCTTCGCCCAGGTCAATCTTTCTCAAGCGAAGCTGCTTCTGCTCGATGCTCAAAACAACGAAAATGCGGCTATGGCGGCGCTCTCGGCGGTTCTCGGTTATCCCACGCTGCAGAATGTCAAGCTGATCGAAGACACGACGCCGCTCACCGCCCCCAGCGCCAATGTCGGCGAACTGATTTCTGACGCCTTCGCCCGCCGCCCCGAATTGCTCGCCCTCCATTACCAATACGAGTCCGCACGCAAGTTTCAGACCGCGGAACGCGATTTGCTCTTCCCCGCCATTCGCGCCGCGGGCGCGGTCGGGGACACTCCCGCGCGCAATCCCGCGCTGTCGAACTGGTATGGAGCGGTAGGAGTGAACATCGATATTCCGGTCTTCAACGGATTTCTCTACACGGCGAGAGCCCACGAAGCCAGTCTGCGGGCGCAAGCCGCCGACGAGCGCCTGCGCGACCTGCGCGATCGCATCTCCCGCGACGTGCGCACCAGTTGGCTGAACGCCAGCACGGCCTACAACCGGCTCGCCGTCACCCAACAACTGCTTGATGAAGCCCAGCTCGCACTCGATCTGGCACAAACCCGTTATAAGCTAGGACTCGGATCGATCGTGGAATTGAGCCAGGCGCAACTGCAGCAGACCCAGGCGCAGATTGGCAACGCGCAGGCGGGGTACGATTATCGCCTCGCATCCGCCGTGCTTCGCTATGAAATTGCAGCCCCGTAGATGGATTCACGTGGAAGCTGAGCGTTATTTCTCAGCCAGCGGCGAAACCGGCAGGCGCGCAACGGTTTGTCCGGCCCAGCCACCGCGCATGGGAGAAGCCGGAATTGCAGCTTACGACACACTGGCCGCTGGGGCGCTGCGGGCAGAAGCGCCTCGCGTGGGCAGACCCTCCAGCCTGGCCTTCTCATAGCCCTCGGCACAGTAACAGATCGCCCGGTCAAAAAACTGGTCCAGCAGCCGCAGCAGTTCCATTTCGCCGTAAATTTCGAGCGGTCCCCGCAAGAAGCCTTCGCGCTGCAGAAAGTCCCAAATGTGCTCTTTTGTCAGCATGATGCCCCAACAAACGTGCGCCAGCGAGACGTTTTGCGACGCCCGCAGCGCCCCGATCTCGCGGTAACGGCGCGCCACGTCAGTGTCCTTTTTCGAAAGCAGCCATTCGCTTAGATTGCGAATGATCTCATTGCTGCGATTGCGAAGCTCATGCTCAGGGACCTTGCGCAGCTCCGTCGTATGAACAGAAGCCTGGAACTTCTTCAGCAATCCATCGGTCAAAGCATCCGAATGCTGTTCAATCAGGCGTACCAGGCGAACGGCGATCATAGCTCTCTCCAATCACCGATCGGCAGTCGGCGACGCGAAAGGAGGCGCCCGAACCGATCTACAGAAGAGTATATCGTGACACGATACACAGGCGCAATTGGGAAAATACTGCAGGGTGTAAAACCGTTGTAACCCGGCCAACCCCGGCAAGACACGGGGTCTGAATTGCCAGCCAGCTTCCCCCGCCATGCTCCACGAACTCTGGCCGCAAGGCGGCCAGCCTCAAACCAGCATGCGCGCCTCGCGCTTCGCGGACATTGGCCATACTGGCCGCCTGTCTTTGTTCTTGGGGTCCCGTCCAGGCATGTCACAATGAGAAATGCCATCGCCGGGCAAAGCCCGCTGCGCTTGGGCGGCGAATTCCCTCGCCGTCGCTTACCATGACCGCGAATGGGGCGTGCCCCAGCACGATGACCGTGTCCTCTTTGAATTCCTCATCCTTGAGGGCGCGCAAGCCGGCCTGAGCTGGGACACGATCCTGCGCAAGCGAGAGAACTATCGCGTCGCTTTCGCGAACTTCGATCCCCGGAAAGTATCCCGTTATGATGGGCGCAAACTCGACGCACTTATGCGCAACCCGGGCATTGTCCGCAACCGGCTCAAGATCTTGTCTGCGGTGAAGAACGCGCATGCATTCCTCCAAGTCCAGGACGAGTTCGGCTCATTCGACCGCTACATTTGGCAATTCGTCGCTGGCAAGCCGAAAGTGAATGCGCTTCGGAGTCTGCGCGAGGTCCCGGCGCGCACCGCCGAATCCGACGCTATGGCCAAGGACCTGAAAAAACGTGGCTTCACCTTCATCGGCTCGACCATCTGCTATGCCTTCATGCAGGCGGTGGGCATGGTCAATGACCACCAGGTCAATTGTTTTCGGTACCGACAACTCGCATCGCGAAAACGCTGACGATAACCAGGGCGTTCGCTAACTGGGGAACTCGTGCTCGGTTGGATCGTCTACGGATCAACCGCGAAGACTCGCGAACTGCATAGCAGGCTGCAAAAAAAGTAGATATGGATGAATCAATCCAGCTTTTGGGGGCCATCCTGAATTTCGCGTATTTTTGCGAAACCAGGGGTGGGGACTTTGACCTTGAGATCCAATGAGGCGCCCACACGTGGGCGCGTTTGCGGCCACGGTTAGAACACCAGCAGCGTAATCTACTCCACCGCCACCCGCGTGCCTCTCTGCCCTGTGCTTGAGAGGTTCTCAATCCTCTCATCGATGACGGCGCGGATCGCTTTTAAAAATTCAATTCGCGAATTCGCCAGGTGTTGCTTTACCGTCGGCGAAACGCCAAAGCATTCCTGCAACCGCTCTATAGTCTCCCGGCACAGGCAACCCTGCTCCCTGGCCGATGCCGAAGCCTGCTGATTTGATTCTGCCTGATTCACACCGCCTCCTTCATCTCTACCATCTCTACTGTCAGCACCCGGTTATCCAGCTTGGCGCGGGACGGCGTCAATGCCGCCATCGATCGCGGCAGCCCGATGTGCCGGCGAATCGTCCCCACCTCTACCACCAGTTCGTCGCCCTTCTTGAAGAGTTCGATCTCGCCTTTGGTCGCGAACGGCAACTGCACGCGAACTTCATAGGCGCCGTCGTGTTTTCCAAAAGTAAACGGCTTCTCGGTGCGAGTTACCGCCGCCGGATCTTCCTCTCCCGGATATAGTACTCCCGCCAGTTCCTCCAGTCGCGCGGCGCCCAGCACCTCGTGCGCGAACAAGGGCACGCGCTTCACCGGCACGGGGGCGAAGTATTCCTCGATCTCGTGCAGAATCTTTTCCTGCGAATTATGCCACTCCTGAAACCACGCATCCATGACCTGGCTGGGGATGAGCCGATTCACTACAACTGCATCCACGGTCAGCCCGTGCAGCGAAAAGTAAACGAAGGCGCGTTGCGTTTCGCGCAGCACCATTTTCTCCGGATTGGTCACCAGCCGCACGCTGGTCACATTCGGATCCTCCATGATCTCGTCCACTCCCTCGAGCTTCTCGAAGAGATTCCGGATGTTCACAAAGTAATTGTCCGTCGGCAGCTCGAAAGGCGCGACGCGGTTGGCAATCGGCCGCACCGCCTTCAGAAAATTCCGTTGAAATGGGAAAATGTGCTTCATGTACCAGTCGAGCGTGGTCGGCATGCTGATGAAGCGCATCGACTCCGCCGTAGGCGCAGCGTCCAGCACGATTACGTCGTAGCGTTGCTCGCGCCGGTACTGGTTCACGTACATCATGGCGCTCAATTCTTCCATGCCAGGCAGGATCGCCAGTTCCTCCGCTTCCACGCCGCTGATGCCGGTCGTCCGCAGCACCGAGGTCACGTAGGAAGAAATCTCCTGCCAATGACGCTTGATCTCTTTCTGAATGTTCAGCTCTTGAATCCAGAGGCGGTTTGAAATCTGCAGCGGGTCGGCTGTCTGCTGATGAAATAAATCTGTGTCCAGATCAAAAGAGTCGCCCAGGCTATGCGCTGGGTCGATGCTCATCACCAGCGTGCGGTAGTTCATCTGCGCCAGTTTGACGCCCGTGGCAGCTGCCAGGCTGGTTTTGCCGACGCCGCCCTTCCCGGTAAACAACAAAATTCTCATGTCCACATTGTAGAGCGGGACCTATGGCATTCATCCAAGGCAGAGACGGGGGAAAGATTGCCCCTGGTTCGCCCTTTGTCATGGGCAGCAGAGGCAAGCACAGTTCTTGACAAAATGTTAGATTAGATATATTCCAAAGTAAATCATGGAAGCCGAGACAATCAAACGCTCCTTGGAGGGCAGCGGGCTGCGCTGTACGCCGCAGCGCTATGCCGTAATGGCGTTCTTGATGGAATGCAATCGCCATCCCACGGCGGCGGAAATTTTCCAGGCTGTGAATCGCGTGGACCCCCGGTCTTCCAGAGCCACAACCTACAACAATCTTCGCGACCTGGTGGAGGCAGGCCTGGTGCGCGAAGTGGCCGTTGAGGGGCGTGCCGCGCGCTTTGACGCCCGAGGCATGCGGCATCACCATTTCATCTGCGACCGCTGCGGCAATGTTGAGGACGTGGAATGGTTTGATCTGCCCAAACCTGCGTCGGGATCTCTCGGGAAACGGGTCCTTCGGGAGTGCGAACTCATTTTCCGGGGACTCTGCAGCCAGTGCGCTCGACGGCACGCTTCGCGAAAGGTTTGACCGGTGCGTGCTGAACCAGCAGCAACCGCTGCCCGCAGGAAACAGACAAAGCGATCCGGCGAACCCGGAATGGGCTCGTACGTAATCACGGTTTGACCAACAAGAATTAATTCAAAAGGATGCGAACAATTATGGAAAAAGAAGTCGCCATAGCAGCGGGCGCTGCTTCCCCAAAAACTCACGAACAACCGCACTCAGGCGAATCCAAGTGCCCGGTCGCGCATGGCCCGCGCAAGTTCCGGCGCAACGCCGACTGGTGGCCCAACCAGCTGGATCTCAGCCCCCTGCACCAGCGCTCGGAGTTGTCCGATCCCATGGGCGAGGAGTTCAATTACGCGGACGAATTTAAGACTCTCGACCTGAATGCCGTGATCAAGGACCTGCAAGTCCTGATGACGGACTCGCAGCCGTGGTGGCCGGCCGACTTTGGCCATTACGGACCACTGTTCATTCGCATGGCATGGCATAGCGCCGGGACCTATCGCATTGGCGATGGCCGCGGCGGTGCGGGAAGCGGCCAACAGCGCTTCGCTCCCCTGAACAGCTGGCCCGACAACGTGAACCTCGACAAGGCGCGCCGGCTGCTTTGGCCCATCAAGCAGAAGTATGGCCGCAAGATCTCGTGGGCCGACCTCATGGTTCTCGCCGGTAACGTCGCGCTCGAGTCCATGGGATTCAAGACATTCGGCTTCGGCGGTGGACGCGAGGACGTGTGGGAACCGGAAGAGCTTGACTGGGGATCAGAAACCACATGGCTGGCCGACGAGCGCTACAGCGGCGATCGTGACCTGGCCAATCCCTTCGGCGCCGTCCAGATGGGACTCATTTACGTGAACCCGGAGGGGCCCAACGGGAAGCCAGATCCGGTGGCTGCGGCCCGGGACATTCGCGAGACCTTCCGGCGCATGGCCATGAACGACGAAGAGACGGTCGCTCTGATCGCCGGCGGTCATACCTTCGGTAAAACTCACGGCGCGGCTGCGGCAGCTCAGTATGTCGGTCCGGAACCAGAGGGTTGCGAGGTTGAGGCGCAGGGCCTGGGCTGGAAGAGCAAATTCGGCACCGGCATGGGCGGCGACGCCATCGGCAGCGGCCTGGAAGTGATTTGGACGACTACGCCGACCAAGTGGAGCAACAGCTACTTCGACAATCTGTTCAAATACGAATGGGAACTGACCAAAAGTCCGGCGGGCGCATATCAGTGGACGCCGAAGAACGGAGCAGGCGCAGGCACCGTGCCGGATGCGCATGATCCCTCGAAGCGCCACGCGCCCTCCATGCTGACCACCGATCTCTCGCTGCGCTTCGATCCCGCCTACGAGAAAATTTCGCGGCGCTTCTATGAGCATCCGCAGGAGTTCGCCGATGCCTTCGCCAAGGCCTGGTTCAAGCTCACGCATCGCGACATGGGGCCGATCGCCCGCTACTTGGGCCCGCTCGTGCCCCAGGAACCTCAGCTCTGGCAAGACCCGGTCCCTGCAGTAGATCACGAATTGATTGGCGACAAGGATATTGCGGCTCTGAAGGCAAAAATTCTTGCATCCGGTCTCTCCATCTCAGAACTGGTGACGACGGCCTGGGCATCGGCTTCGACCTTCCGCGGTTCTGACAAGCGCGGCGGCGCGAATGGAGCGCGCATTCGCCTGGCGCCGCAAAAAAACTGGGAAGTCAACCAGCCGGCGCAGCTGGCGAAGGTGCTGCAGAAGCTCGAGTCCATCCAAAACGAGTTCAACGCTTCGCAGGGCAATGGCAACCGGCGGAAGAAAGTTTCGCTGGCGGACTTGATTGTCCTTGCCGGCAACGCAGCCGTGGAAGCAGCGGCGAAGAAGGCCGGGTACGACGTGAAGGTTCCCTTCGCGCCAGGACGCACGGACGCTTCCCAGGAGTGGACTGATGAGGAATCCTTCTCGGTGCTTGAGCCGGCAGCCGATGCCTTCCGCAACTACCGCCGCAAAGGAGAGCAGAGGACGGCAGAGGAACTGCTACTGGATCGGGCGCAGTTGCTGAAGCTGACTGCTCCCGAGATGACGGTCCTCATCGGCGGCATGCGCGTGCTGAATACGAATGTCGGGCAGTCAAAGCACGGCGTGTTCACCACGCGGCCCGAGGCGCTGACCAATGACTTCTTCGTCAACCTGCTCGATATGGGGACGGAGTGGCAGCCCTCAGCCAGTTCCAATGGTTCGGGTCCAGTGTACGAAGGCCATGATCGCAAGACCGGCGAACTCAAGTGGACCGCCACGCGAGTGGACCTGTTTTTCGGCTCGCACTCGCAACTCCGAGCCTTCGCGGAAGTCTATGCGCAAAACGACTCAAAGGAGAAGTTGGTGAAAGATTTTGCGAAGGCCTGGAGCAAGGTGATGAATCTCGACCGCTTCGATCTGGTCACGGCCGAAAAAACTCCTGTCCACTAGGACCACGTTTGGTGGTGGAGGTGCGCGCACTTGCCTGTGCGCACCTCCGATTATCCATTCCGAAACTGCGCACTGCTGTGCTGCAACTCCCTCTTTTCAACATTTGCTGAGTGCCGCAGATCCATCTGTATTCCCATCGGAATTGTTCTTCTAAGTAGAACACCTGAGAAATCGCGCTTTTTTTCAACTTTATCAGCTCGTTTTTGAACAAAGCTCTTTGCAGGAAATTCAGAGTCAAGGATACTGGTGTTCACCTACTCTGGACTTGCCTTCTGCCAGTTTCAAACGAAACAGCCGGTTACAAGCCCGAGTTCCACCACTCTGGGGATTTTTATGCAATGCGGGCGCCAGCTGTTCTTCGTCGTGACAGTCCTTCTACTCGGCCAGATTTCGGCCACTGCCCAGACCGCGGGAACTGGAACGGTCGCCATTAGCGGTTCGCTGCAGGGGCCGATTTATCCGTGCGGGAACACCTCCTGCCCAACCTATGATTCGGGACAGGTTTCCATCACGGTAAACGGGTTCACAGCAACTACCAAATACAGCCATAAGGCCGGGCAAAGCAAAGCGGGCCAGCTCGCGAATTCTCTGGCCACCTTACTGGATGCAGCCTCATCGCCGGTCACTGCAGCGGTATCGAAATCAACCGTGAAATTGACGAGCAAGGTGACGGGCGCGGTTTCGAACTATCCCTTGTCCACGTCAGTGACCCACAGCAGTGTCTTTGCGACTGCATCTTTCACCGCAACTCCCTCCGGCCCAACGCTTACCGGAGGAACAGGAGGGACTGGAGGAACGGGAGGGAGCAACCCGGTCGGGACGCTGACCCATGAACTGTCAAACGACACGAGCCTGTGCTCTTCATCGAGCGATCCTGGCGGAAACCGCTCCTACTGCTTCGCATTCTTCGATGGCTTTGACACAAATCCCAACAACAGCGGCTCTCAGACGCTCGTGCCAGGCTCGCCCGCCGGACATGTCTCGAATGTAAGCATTAAACAGCTGATGTACCCCGGTTGGGCCGGGCGTATGATCTGCGAATACCAGCCCTGGTTTGGACTCAGCAGCCATAAAAGCGTCGGTTACAACGAGAACAATTCCGCGACGGTGGCGGCACAGAATTCGTTCATGATCAGCGAAGGCTGCGACATCAACTTGATCGACTTCTACGGATCCCTCGACCCCAACCAAAGCTTCAACCTTGCAACCACCAACGCGGTTTTTGCCGATTTGAATGGCCGTTCTGGATATCCCTTGAAGTTTGGAATCATGGAGGACAAGGGCGCGCTCATCTCCAGTTGCCCCGCTTCCAACCAGACCGAGAGCGCCACGGTTACCTGCCTGGAAAATGCCCTGCTCACCGATATGGATTACATCAACAAGAATTACGCGAGCAGCGGCGTGTACTTCACTGACGCAGGCAGTCCCGTGATATTCACGTTCATTCCACGCTCGGTTTGGCCCATTCTCACCGCCATGGATTGGGACACCATTTGGTCGACGGTCAAAGCGCACACCGATGCCTACGCCGCCCCTTTCAAATACACTTTTGAGTTTGGATCGTTCACCACCGCCGCCTACGACAACGGACGTTACGGCTGGCCGCAGCCTCCCGCGTACAGTTCGACGCAACAATTCTGGTGGGGTTCCATCACCAACTCCTCGCCTACCTATCTGGATACGCTCTACAGCTCGGGACTGACTCATCCTTCGCAGTTAACCATTGGCGTAATTTACAAAGGTTTCGACGACAACAATGCTTCCTGGAGCGGGAACCGCGTCATCGCCCAGCAGTGCGGGCAAGTATTGCTGAAGACTGCCAACGAAATGGCAAAATACTTCGGCGGCTCCAATCCCCAGATTCCCTACGTGCAGGTCGCAACCTGGAACGACTACGAGGAAGGTACAGCGATTGAGGACGGCATCGACAACTGCTACACCCTGAACGCCGCGCTCTCCGGAACCCAGCTGAGTTGGTCGCTCATCCCATCGGATTCGACATACGCATCCACCATCACCATTCACCACTTCAACGTCTATTACAGCGATTCTGCGGGAAACATCTATATGGCGGCGTCGAATTTGCCGGCGGCAAGCAATACCCTTGATCTCTCCACCCTCGTGCCCTCCGGAACCTGGACAATTTACGTGGAAATGGTCGGCCAGCCGCTGATTATCAACCGCATGTCCAACGCGGTGACGTTCATCCATTGACCATCCCTCCGGTTCACGAATGATGGTGAACTGAAGCACGGCCGCAACCGCCTGTTGCCAGCAGGATCAGTTCCCGGTTTGAAGCTTCGCGCGCTGCTTCGCATGTTCGACCAGTGCTGTAAAGCGGGGATCGTCACGCAGCGAGCGGAAATAGGGTTCGTCTGCGATGCCCAGATCGTCGCGCGGGGGAAGTCCGTGATCGACTGCCTGCTGCAACAGGGCAAGCGCTTCGTCCGCGCGGTCGTTATGCGCGAGCAGGCAAGCGAAATCGTAGCGGGTGCCTGCGAGTTCGGGTTGGTCGGGGGCGAAAACGCGGACTTCGATTCCCAGGGCTTCCTCGAATAATTTTTGGGCTGCCTCGTCCCGGCCCAGGTCACGTTCGACATCCGCCAGATTGACCATGGAATCGATGGTCACAAGGTTCTCGGGACCCCAGACCCGGCGGCGGATCTCCAGCGTCTTTGTTAATAGCGCTTCCGCTTCGCTCAAGTGTCCGGACTTGGCCAGCGCGATGGCCAGATTATCGCGCGTCACCAGTGTGTAGTACGCTTCCGGCCCCAGTATGCGGGTCTGTTTTTCCAGCAGTTCGCGATTGAGTTTCGCCCCTTCGCTGCAGTTGCCTTCTTCGCAAAGAGTGTAGGCAAGAATGCCAAGTGCCGACAGGGTCTCTGGATCATCGGGACCCAGTGTTTTTCGCGTAGATTCGAGCAGCTTCCGCTGCAGCTTCTCCGAGTCCGCCAACTTCCCCTGCTGCAACAGATCCCAACCTAAGTCATGAATCGCTTTGAATGTTGTACGACTCCGCTGCTGACCGGAGGAATTGCTGATGGCGATGCTGCGCTCCAGCAGCGACTGGGAGCGAGAGTAAAGGCCGAGATTCATGTACGCCCGGCCCATCACATACATCATTTCTGCCTGGAGCTGCGGGTCCTTCGCCAAGCCTGTATCGATCTGGTTCGAGGCCTTATCGAGGAGCTCGCGAGCGGTCACGTTGCTGCCAGTCTTTTCCGTCGGGTCGGCGACCTTGAAAATACCGGTCATGAAATCCGCGATGCGGTCGGCGCGGTCTCGCTCGCGTGTCGTCCGCCGCAATTGCAGCATTTGCATGACAGCGAAAGCCGCCAATATCACAACCAGAAAACTGGCAGCCGCCACGCCGACGCGGTGTCTTCGAACGTACTTGAGCAGCCGATATGAGACGCTTGCGGCGCGCGCGCTGACCGGTTCGTGATTTAGATAGCGCTCAACGTCGGCTCCCAACTCCGCGGCCGTGCCGTAGCGCTGCGCGCGATCCCTGTCCAGGGCTTTCATGGCAATCCAGTCGAGATCTCCGCGCAAGGCGCTCGCCAGTTGCTCCGGGTTTGTGCTGCGCACCTGCGCGCTGGCCGAAGATGCTTGGCGATTCTTGGCGATTCTCGCGCTCGGGCGGGGCGGGTCTTCCTCGCGTACTCGCCGCAGCACCTCGTGGACAGATTGCCGGTCTGCGTTTCCTCCAAACGGCAGAGAGCCGGTCAGAAGCACATACAGAACCACGCCGAGGGAATAAACATCCGAGCGCGTGTCTACATCCTGGCCAGCCGGATGACATTGCTCGGGGCTCATGTACCCAGGGGTCCCAACAAAACTGCCCATGCGGGTGTAAAGCGACTGCTCCGTCATCTGCGGCTCGAGGGCCTTGGCCAGACCGAAATCAATGATCCGGGGAGCCGCCTTGCCGTCGATTTCCTGCACCAGAATGTTCGCCGGCTTAAGATCGCGGTGAATGATGGCCTTCTGATGGGCATGTTGGACGGCCTCGCACACGGTCACGAACAGCTGCAAACGATCGGCGATCTTCAGCTGCTTCTGATCGCAGTAGTCCGTGATCGGCACACCCGGCACGTACTCCATGGCAAAGTACGGTTGTCCCTGGGGTGTGGTGCCCGCGTCAAAAATCTTGGCAATCGAAGGGTGATCCATAAGCGCCAGGGATTGGCGCTCCCAGTGGAACCGCCTCAGCACCTCGGGGTCATACATTCCTATGCGGACCAGCTTGAGCGCAACTTGCCTGCACACGGGTTCGGTTTGCTCGGCGAGCCACACTTGGCCCATACCGCCGCGTCCGATCTCCTGACGCAGACGGTACGGGCCGATCATTTGCTCTACCGCAGGTTGGGGCTCAGTGGCCGAGGATAAGTGCAAGAGCTCGCCGGCCGCCTGCGCAAGAAATTGACTGCCGGCTTGCTCGTGCGATGTGATTAAAGATTCCACTTCGGCGCGCAATTGAGTGTCTGAGCCGCAGGCTGAGTCCAGGTAAGCTTGGCGATCCTCCGGGCTTTGCTCCAGCGCTTGGGCCAGAACTTGCTTCACCTGTTCCCAGTGGACGGTTTTCATTGCCCCTCCCTGGACATCTCCCGATGCAGCCAGGCGCGGGCCACGGTCCATTCGCGCTGCACCGTCGCGGAAGAGATTTGCAGCGCGTTTGCGATTTCCTGCAGCGAGAGTCCGCCAAAGAAGCGCAACTCCACGATTTGACTTTGGCGCGAATCGATTTCGCCGAGGTGATGCAAAGCATCATCGAGCGCGACGACGTCGACGTCCGGTTGGTGGGGCGTCAGGGCTGCCTCGTTCAGGGAAAGCTTGCAAATGCTGCCGCCGCGTTTGCCGGCGCGGTGGCGCCGGGCGTAGTCCACTAGAATCTGACGCATAAGCTGGGCGGCAACCGCGAAAAAATGCGTGCGGCTCTCCCACCGCGGTGGATTGGCGCCGATCATGCGCAGGTAGGCTTCGTGCACCAGAGCGGCACTCTGCAGCGTGTGATCCGGGCGCTCGCTTCGCAGCTGCGCATGCGCCACGCGGCGCAATTCGTTGTAGACCAGGGGCAGCAGCGCATCCAGCGCCTTCCGGTCTCCACCTCGCCACTCCTGTAATAGTTGGGTGACCTCGCTTCGAGGGCCGGCCTCCACGAACACTCCTTGGGGGGAGGGAACAACCTTGGCCAGTACAGTACCGACTCTCTCCCACAGTGTCAAACAAGGCTTCCGAGCCTTTGCAGGTCGTCCGGAATGCCCTTAAGCAATTTTTTTCAGGCCGCTGATCAAAAATCGCTGGGATTTGCGCTGATACGAATAGAGGCACCGTACCACCATGTGTTCAGGAGGTGGCTGTTCGAATGCGACATTCCTGTTTGTTATTAGCGATGCTTACTTGTGGCATTACCCTGGTGGGGAACACCAGCTTACCCAATCCCCTGCTGACGCCGGATACCTCAGGCGTGCTGGCGACCTACAGTAAGAAAGGGTCGATTAACCTGGCCAACCCGTTTTTTCAGGTGCTGGGGACGAATGGCCGAACCTGTGGGAGTTGCCACGTCGCCTCGGACGGCTGGACGGTCACTCCCGTCCACCTTCAGGCCCGCTTCAGTATCAGCCAGGGACTCGACCCAATTTTTCGTCCAGTGGATGGCGCCAATTGCCCCAGTGCCGACATTTCCACCGTGGAAGCGCGCCGGCAGGCATACAGCATGCTCCTGAGTAAGGGGGTGATCAGGGTGTCAATCGGGGTGCCGGCAAACGCCGATTTCAAACTGCTGGCCATCAATGATCCTCACGATTGCCCGGAAACGACCGAGGCCGGGCTGGCGCTTTTTCGCCGGCCGCTACCGGCTGCGGACCTCCCGTTTTTGACCACGGTTATGTGGGACGGGCGGGAAACTCTGCCAGGGAAGTCTCTGCTGGCCGACCTGGAGGATCAAGCGCTCGGCGCCACTATGGGTCATGCCCAGGCAAGCGCGCCGCCTTCCCAAGCGCAACTGCAATCCATCGCTGAATTCGAGTCGTCCAACTATTACGCACAGCTGTTCGACCAGCGCGCGGGCAACCTGAACTCCCACGGGGCCACCGGCGGCCCGTTCCGTCTTTCCACCCAGCCCTTCCACGTTGGGATTAACGATCCGCTGGGCGGCGACCCAACCGGAGCGAAGTTCAACCCCGTGGCGTTCTCCCTCTTTTCGAGTTGGTCGCAACTGCCGGAGAGCAACGGTCCTGAAGAAGAGGCCTCGGCCACGACTCGGCTTGCCATCGCGCGCGGCGAGAGCTTGTTCAACACCCACACATTCACCATCTCGGGTGTTGCCGGGCTGAACGACCGTCCGGGCGTTGCCGCTTCGTTTACCGGAACCTGCACGACCTGCCACAACACTCCCAACGTGGGCAATCACTCGACCGCTATGCCGCTCAATATCGGCGTGAGCGATTATCCCGCGCGATCCGGATTGGACATCAGCGGGCTGCCGGTTTACACGTTTGAGTGTGACAGCGGAAATACCGTTCAGACGACCGATCCGGGCCGTGCCCTTATCAGTGGCAAGTGCTCGGACATCGGCAAGGTGAAAGGCCCGGTCCTGCGCGGCCTGGCCGCGCGTGCGCCTTACTTCCACAACGGATCTGCGCCAACTTTATCTGACGTGGTGGACTTTTATCAGCGCAGGTTCGATTTCAAGTTGAGCGAACAGCAGAAGCAAGACTTAATAGCATTTTTAAAAAGCCTGTAGAGATGCGAACTGGTTTGTGGCTGAATGCTTATCCCGCAGGTGGAACTATGAAAAGGTTGTCGGGCATATAGAGAATACCGCGCGGGTGTGCCGATGATGATCCCTCGAAGCTGACCCAACTCCGGGGCAACCAGATCGGGAAATGCTGCTTTTTCTCGAGCTTTACGCAAGGCAAAACTCCCCGGCATTGGGCGATCCCCCTGCGATCCTACCGCCCTTGTTGGCTCGGGTGTGGTCAGCTATGGAGCGGGAGACCGGGATCGAACCGGCGACATCCAGCTTGGGAAGCTGGCGTTCTACCGCTGAACTACTCCCGCTCAATCCGGTAGGTCACCGCATGATACCACGCCGCTTGCAAGCTGCGGGCCGCTGAGCCGCACTGAAACGCCGCTGCATGCCTCGCCATTGCCCCCGCCAGACTATCGCGCATGCTTCGCGCGCTTCCACTGTTTTTCGTCCTCACCGTATTCGGAGTGGCCATAACCGAAGCGAGCGGCGTTCCATCCTGATTCAGTCGGCGGCGTGCGAGACCGAATACCTGGCGCCGATTTCCGCTGACGCGCGCAGCAGCGCATCCAGCGGCTTTAATGGCGGCAACTGCGCATCGCGCTGCTTCAGTGCCGCGATCATGACTTCAGTAGGAATATTTCCCAATAATGCATCCTGCGCGAACGGGCATCCCCCGAGGCCGCCGATGGCGGAATCAAAGCGGCGGCAGCCTGCGTCATAAGCGGCAAGCACCTTGTCCGCAGCCTGCTCCGGGCGGCTGTGTAGATGAACGCCAATTTCCAGATACCCGAACTTATCGAGCACAGGCGAAACCAGCGCGCGCACCTGCTCGGCCGAGGCCACGCCCACCGTATCCGCCAGCGAAATCATTTTGATGCCGCTGGATTCCAGAATATCGACCGCGCCGACCACTTCCTCCGCATCCCAGGGATCGCCGTAGGGATTACCAAACGCCATCGAAATGTAGACGACGACATCGAGACCAGCGTCATCCGCCCTCTTCTGGATTTTCTCCAATTCATCCAGCGACTCTTCCGGCGTCTGCCGCTGATTTTTGCCGAGGAAAGTCGCCGAGATGGAGTAAGGGAAACCAAGGGTGGTCACCATCTGCGCATGGATGGCACGCTGCGCGCCTTTTTCGTTCACCACAATTGCGATGATCTCCACGTCGCCGGGCGGATCGAGTTCTTTCAGTACCTCTTCGGAATCCGCCATCTGCGGGACGGCTTTCGGCGATACGAAGGAAACCGCGTCAATATGCCTGAATCCCGCGCTGATCAAGGCTTGCAGATAATTCACCTTGAGGCCGGCGGGTATTTGCCCCTGCAGCCCCTGCCAGGCGTCGCGGGGGCATTCGACGAGTTTGACAATGTCGGGCATCGGTTAGAAGTATTTTATCGCGCCGGGTTGATTGCCGATTGAATGGTTGAGTTATCGGATCGAATCATTACAAAATGAATCGATCCCCTCAACCACTCCGAAGTTACGCCCTCTGTGTCCCGCCGATGGCCTGCAGGGCGGCGACAATTTTCGTCGACCACTCCGCCACCTCGTCTTCGCGAAGAGTACGCTCGCGCGATTGGAATCTCGCGCGTAACAGGATGGAGTACTGCCCGGCGGGGACGGGCCCGCCGCGGAAGATTTCAACCGGCGCGAAGCTGCGCAGATCGGCCACCGCAAGCGACGCGACCGCCTCGCGAATCTTCGCAAACGTCACGCTGTCTTCGAACAAGAAAGAGAAATCCCGCTCCACTCCGGGAAAGCGCGGCAGAGGCTGATAGCGCACCTGGCGCAGGCTGTGCTTGTAAAGCCGGTCGGTGAAGACTTCCGCCAGGTAAACCTCCTGCCGGAGCTTGCGCTCGGCTGCAACCTGGGGATGCAAAGCTCCGAAATAAGCCACCAAGCCACCCTCGAGCATGGCGCGCGCCGATCGCTTGGGATCGTAGTAGTCCACCGTCTGCGCGTCGAAAGTCAGCAAGCTGTACTCGAATTTTCCCAGTAAGGTTTCCACATCGCCCTTGAACGCGCGGAAAACATCCAGTTCGCCCGCTCCTTTGCTTTTGTCGAGGATGAGTCCCTGCGGCAGATCGCGCTGCAGGATGGAAGCAGTCGCGCCCATGCAGACGCGTCCACGCTCTGCGGTTTTGCTTCCCGAAGCTTCAAATATATCGCCGCTTTCGAAAAGGCGAACGTCGTCGATTCCGCGATTCAAGTTGTAAGCCAGCATCTGCAGCATCCCAGGCACGAGCGAGCTCCGCATCAGCGAAGCCTCCTCGCTCAGCGGATTCGCCAGTTCCACAACCGGCGAAGATGAAAACGCTTCCGCATCGGCATGCGAGATGAACGTCAGCGACACTGCTTCGTTGTATCCGAGCGCCAGCAGAACAGAGCGAACATTCTCTTGTTTTGTTGCCGCTGCGCTTTCGACAACGGCTCCGGAAAATGCCGGCAACGTGTTGGGAAAGCTGTTGTAGCCGCGAAGCCGCGCAATCTCCTCGATCAGGTCGATCTCGCGCTCCACGTCGAGCCTCCAGCTGGGGATGCGAACGGAAAACTCCGGCGGACTGGCGGGTTCGGGAACAATCTCGAAGCCGAGGCGCTTCAGGATTCCAACGATCTCATGAGTTTCGACGCCCGCTCCCAGAATGCGCTGCACCTGCGCAACCCGCAGCAACACCGGCGCCTGGTCGATCACGCGGGCAATGGCGTCGATCTGGCTGCCATCGAGTTCGCCGCCGCCGGATTCGATGATTCGCTGGGCCACCAGCGCACAGGCAAGCGAGGTCGCGCCGTAATCGGCGCCGCGCTCGAAGCGGTGCGAGGCATCGGTGTGCAGGCCGTGCCGTTTTGCAGTCTTGCGCACTGCAACCGGATCGAACCATGCGGACTCGACCAGCACGTTCTTAGTTTTGTCTGTGATCATCGTGTCAAAGCCGCCCATTACACCGGCGAGCGCGACCGGCCGATCGGCATCGGCGATGATCAGATCTTCCGGAGAGAGCTTGCGCTCGACCCCATCGAGCGTTTTCAAGGTTTCGCCGGCGCGCGCGCGACGAACGATAATCCTGCCACCCTGCAGCAGGTCGAGATCGAATGCGTGCGTGGGATGCCCCATTTCCCAGAGCGTGTAGTTGGAAGCATCCGCGGCATTGTTGATGGGGCGCTGATCGACCAGGGCAAGTCGATGGGCGATCGCTTCGGGCGAGTGGGTGATCTTGACCACGCGGATCATCTGCGCGGTATAGCGCGCGCATCCCTCGGCATCCTCGATGTCAATCTGAAAAGCTGTTCCTGAACCGGTAGTTGCGGTTTCCGTGCCGGGCAGGGGCGAAGTTCCGATCGGCTTCAACTCCGCCCCATGGAGCGCCGCCGCCTCCCGCGCGACGCCGTAGTGGTTCATCGCGTCGGGGCGATTCGTGCCAACTTCCATTTCGAAGGCCGTGTTCGCGCCTTCCCCGGAGATACCCTCGACGGCGATGCCAATGCCGGTGAGGTCATCCGCAAGGCGGCGGTCGTCGACGGAGACATCAACGAAGTCGCGAATCCATTGGGCGGAGAGTTTCATGATTTACATTTCGCAAGCCGCGAACTGTTCGTGGGCCAGGTCGCCCGCGCCACATCGGTCCTGTTGATAGCCGAGAGCCGCCGACCGCTTCACCCAAACTGCTCCAAAAACCTTATGTCCCCTTGAAAGAACAACTGCAAGTCGTCGAGTCCGTATTTCAGCATGGCGATGCGGTCAACCCCCATGCCGAAGGCAAAGCCGGTAATTTTCTCCGGGTCGTAGCCGTTGTGCTTCACGAATTCGAAGACGTTCGGATCGACCATGCCACAGCCAAGAATCTCAATCCATCCCGTTTGCTTGCACGGGCGGCAGGGATCGGGACCACGCTTTCCGCTTCCCCCGCAGATGAAGCAGGAGACGAACATCTCCGCGCTGGGCTCGGTGAATGGGAAGAACGACGGACGAAAACTGGTCTTCACATCCGATCCGAAAAGCGCCTTCATGGCATGGTCGAGCGTGCCCTTCAGGTCGCCGAAGGTAATGTTGGTGTCGACGGCCAGCCCTTCGATCTGATGAAACATCGGGGAATGACTGGCGTCGGGGGGATCGTTGCGATGCACCTTGCCCGGGATCACAATGCGAATGGGCGGCTTCAGCTTCTCCATGGTGCGAATCTGCACGGGAGAAGTGTGCGTGCGCAGCAGCAGCTGTTCGCGCCGCGGCTTCGATTCCTGATTCGCGAGGAACAGCGTGTCCTGCGTGTCGCGCGCCGGATGATTCGGCGGAAAATTCAGCGCCTCGAAATTGTAGTAGTCGGTTTCGATGACCGGGCCTTCCGCCACCGAGTAGCCAAGATTCTTGAAGACCTGGACGATTTCGTTTTGCGTTCGGATGATGGGGTGCCCGGCACCAATCTGGCGGCGGATCGAGGGAAGAGAGATGTCGAGCGCTGACTCGGCCTTTGCGCCGGGCTTTTGCGCCAGAGCCGCCTCGACCCTTTCCTCGACCTGGGCTTTAAGCTGGTTTACGCGTTGGCCGACGTCCCGCTTGGCATCTTTGGGGGCCGCCTTCAACCAGAGATCGTTGACCTGGGTGAGAATGCCGTCCTTACGCGCCAGCCAGCGGTCACGAAAGGCTTTGCGCTCGTCGCCCTTGCCGGCCTGCGCGGATTCGTTCTCCAGAGCGGATAGCAGGTCGGCGACCGCCTGATCGAGCGCCGCTGTCGAGAAATCTTTCAGTTTTGGAACGCTGTAGGCCACGTTCTCTCGCCCCTACGGGGCTGGTTCAATTTTTGTGCAGACCCACGGTTTACGCCGAGGCCGGCATTCATCCGCCGCTTCGCGGTTCCTGCTCCGTTCGCGAAACAAAAGTATACGGGTTTGCGTTCGGCACGGCCGAAGCAGTGTCCTGATACGAAGCCCTCCTATGACGGAATGAGCCGGAAAGCTGTCGGTGGAGTGCTCGACGGCCGGCCAGCGGAAGGCTGAGCCCTACGCGGCCCCGCCGAGAGAAGCCTTCGCCTGCTCGGCGAGGCTTTTAAAGGCGGCGGCATCGTTCACCGCCAGGTCAGCCAGGATTTTGCGGTCGAGCTCCACGCCCGCCGTCTTCAACCCATGGATGAACTGGTTGTAGCTCATGCCGTTCAGCTTGGCGGCCGCCCCGATGCGCACGATCCATAGCGAGCGGAACTGGCGCTTTTTCTGGCGGCGTCCGGCGTAGGCGAACTTCAGGCCGCGATCCACGGCCTCCTTCGCCGACCGGTACAGTTTGGATTTTGTCAGGTAATAACCGCTGGCGCGCTCTAATATCTTTTTGCGCTTGGCGCGGCGTTTGGTACCGCGTTTTACACGAGGCATGTTGCTCTCCTTTTGCTTTCTATTTGGCGGCTGGAGGCAGGATGTGCCTCTTCACTCGCTTCTAATTCAGCTCTTAGCCTCTAGCTTTTAGCCGTTAGCCAACCCGTTCTGGTTCAGCTGAAAGCTAATAGCTAAAGGCTAAAAGCCGGACCTGCAGGTTTGCAGGCCCACAATCCCTAGTACGGGATCATTCTTTTGACTTTGGGCGTGTCCGCATCACTGACCATGGTCGCGCCTCCCAACTGGCGCTTGCGCTTCTTGTCCTTCGAGGTCAGGATGTGGCGCAAAAAAGCCTTGTTGCGCTTGACTTTACCCGTCCCAGTTTTCTTGAAGCGCTTGGCGGCGCCTTTGTGTGTTTTGAGCTTTGGCATGATGTTTTCAGTTTAGCATTCGGCCCCAATGGCGGCCTGCTTTGCCTAGGGCTTGACTACCTTTCTACGGCCATCCTTATTGGTCAGGGACAACAACGTTTCCCCTTCTTGTGCGCTTAAAACCATGTAGGCTGGATCGAGGCCACCGCCAAGGGTAAAGCCTGAACCCCGCTCAGTTGTTTGAATCTTCACCGACGGCCGTCCGTCTGGTCGAATGAGCCGGAAGAGGACCGCCTCGGGGAAAATCTTATTGCCCCATTCAGTAGGTGAACCATCCGGCTTTCGCGCTGGGCCTTCTGGAACTATGGTTATCGATGCCCGAACCTTGCCCTGTGCATCAACGATCTCCAGCGCCCGGCCGCGAAGCACAGACGCCTCGCTATGGGCTTCCACCGGCCGCACTTGATTCAGCAGGAAAACCAGAAGCCCGAGATTAACCAACGTCACCACCGCGGATATGCGGGTCATGGCAGTTTCCTCCGTTCGTCACGGTATAGACGAGAACCGCCCGCTTCCGTTATCTACTCTGAACGCTGAGTGGCTTGAAACTACGCCTGGCTTGCCCTCGGCTGCGGCTGCGCCGGCGGCGCCGGCTTCTCTCCCGGCTTCTTCACATTCGGCGCGAGAATCGCGTGCAGCGTGTTGCCTTCCTGTCGCGGCCGGAACTCGACGATGCCTTTCTCGCCGATGTCTTTAATGAGCCGCTCCAGAATCTCGCGGCCCAGGCCGGTGCGCGTCATCTCGCGGCCGCGGAAGAAGATCGTGGCCTTGACCTTGTCGCCCTCGCCGAGAAAACGCAGCACGTGGTTCTTCTTGGTCTCGTAATCGTGATCGTCCACATTAATGCGGAACTTCACTTCCTTGACCGTGATGGTCTTCTGGTGCTTCTTGGCCTCGCGCTCCTTCTTCTCCTGCTGGTACAGGTATTTCCCGTAATCCATGATGCGGCAAACCGGAGGCTGCGCTGTGGGGGAAATCTCTACCAGGTCGAGGTTACGTTCGCGGGCCATCTTGAGCGCTTCGTATGGCGGCAGGACTCCGATCTGCTTGCCTTCATCGTCGATCACGCGGATTTCGCGCGCCCGAATACGCTCATTTGTGCGGATAAATCTCTTATCGATGCAAAACCTCCGTTAGCACGTTCAACGGCATAGAGATAGCAAAGTATAGCATGGGCACTCAGGCGTCAGCACCCAAGGAGAGACCTCGCGGCCCACCATTGTGGCCCACCATTAAGGTCTGTGCTTCGCGCGCTTTGCTATCTTCGTGCTGAAAAGTTTATAAAGTCTTAACCGCAAAGATGGGGAAGGATTCGCGCAGAGCGCAAAGGCGCACCGAGAATCTAGTCTCCCACGCCGCGCTGGCGATTGCCCACAAAGCACTCGTGCACCGCTTTGCCAAAGCGCTGCACGACGTCCGGCGGAACGCTGCCTTCTTTCAGTTCCTCAAATTTGAATTTGATGGTGCCCGGCGCTTCGCCGGGCGGGTTTACAGCCCCGAGCAGATAGCCGTACACGTTGGTTTTCGCCTCTTTCGCATCTCCCTTCTCAGGCGGCAGCGGATAGCGCTGCGCGCCAGCTGTTCCTACGATCCAGCCCGGTAGCACGCCGCCGTGTTCCTTCCAATAAGCCGTATTGAAGGTTCCATCCATGTAGTAATGCGAATGGCTGGCAAGCACGTAAACGAGTTTGTGGGCATCGTTTTGCGCCTTGAGCAGCCATTCGTAAACCCGCCGCCCGCTCCCCGTCCCCGCTGACGATTCGTTCATGCTGTGATCGCGGGAAATGCTTTCGGGCAAGGCCTTGTGCATTCCGACCACAATCGTGCGGACGGAATTGTCTTTGTCATCGCGCTCCAGCACGCCTTCCACCCATTTCATCTGGGCAGCATCGAACTGATCTTCGGTGGCGTTGTCCAGGTAGATGAAGTCAACCCCGTCGCGAATCCAGTGGTAGTAGGTCTTGGGCTGCGTCGCGCCGGGATCATCTTTTAAGCGCTGCGCCCGCAGATCTGGCCGGTTCAGGTAACTGCGAAACTTCTCGATGAACATCCCCCGGTTCTTCGGCGAGTGCACCTCGTGGTTGCCGATTCCCAGGTAGTACGGCACATCTCCCCAAGGCTTGATCTGGTTGGCGATGAAATCATCCCAGGCATCCTTTTCGTACTCCGCGAGATTCGCCGGTTTGCCTTGCAGAGTTCTTTCCGCGACGAAATCTTCGTCGACATCCGCAATTTTGCGCAGGTCGCCCAATTGCCAGTAGAACGAGACGTTGTGCTTGATGGCGTCGGCTGCGACCGCAGGCATGACGATATCGCCGCAATTGCGCGAGTCCCCGGAGGTTGCGAAGTACCACGTCGGCTGCGCGTCATCGGCGCTGAAAACGCACACTGCGGGAGCTGTGATCAGTGTGATTGCGATGAGAAAATTCCGTAGTCCTTGGCACATTCTGCTGTCACATCCTTTGCTGGCGCTGTTTTAGAAATATAGAGTTTACGCTCAAAACCGGCTTACAAGCGCGATTTGCCCGTGTTGCCATTCAGTTTGGACAGCGAAGTCCCAATAGGGCTATAAGATTTAAGCCGAAAGTGGCTATTGCGCCGGCGCTTGCAAACTGAAACTATTGCACAATAGATGTGAATTTTGCGTGTGACGCATATGCGCTCAACCCGGATTGCCGGCTTTGCCGCGATCGCGTTGTGTACCGCCCTCGGCGGCAATATTTCCGCCGCAAATCCCGCTGCCGCCATTCCCGTGGTTGTGGAACTGTTTACTTCCGAAGGATGCTCCAGTTGTCCGCCGGCGGACGCACTGCTGCGAACCATGGACTCCGCCCAGCCCATTCCCGGAGCTCGACTCATTGTCCTGGAGGAGCATGTCGATTACTGGGACGATCAGGGATGGAAAGATCCCTTCTCTTCGCATGACTTCACCCTGCGGCAAATGGACTACACCGAGCGTTTGCATGTTCAAGAGCCTTATACTCCCGAAATGATTGTCGATGGGGCGTACGAATTTACCGGCAATGACCGGGCACGCGCCGCCGATGCGCTGAAGAAGGCGGTGGCGCAGCCGACGGTCCCGGTTCGAATCTCGTCGGTGGCCATGCAAAATGGCAGGCTGCAGGCGCATATCGAGGCCGATCCCGCATCGGACAAAGCTGACGTGATGGTCGCGCTGGTTTTGGATCATGCCGAATCCCAGGTGTTGCGCGGGGAAAATGGCGGTCATCACCTGGAGCACGTTGACGTCGTCATGAACCTGTCGAAGATTGGCAAAACTGAGAAGGGACGGGCTTTTTCCAAAGACATCAGCATTGCATCCAAGTCTCTCAACCAGCCGTGCCGGGTGATCGCCTTTCTACAGCAGCCAGGCCAGGGGAAGATCGTCGGGGCGGCAATGCAGCTGGTGTCGAAATGAATTCGCGCCGCCGGGTCCTCCCGCAACACAAAATTCCGGCTAAAAGAATTTTGACAAGATTCCGCACGTCAAGTACGCTGCTCCTGCTTTGCCGCAACTCTGCTTACGACGATGGTTTGGCTCCTTGCTGCTGGCGGCAGCGCTGGGGTTCGGCGGGACCGCCCCCGTCCGCGCTCAGCAGCAAACGCCACTGACGGTACAAGTCGACGCCAGCCGGCGCGCCGCTTACAAAATTCCGCGCTCCATCTTCGGTTCATTTCTCGAGCCGATTGGGAACTCCATCTATAACGGGCTGTGGGCGGAACTGTTGCAGAACCCCAGCTTTGAAGACAATCTGTGGAGCGCGAAGAACCTTGCGGAAATGATCGGCGAGCGCCCCGAACTGGCCGCCTCGTCCGAATTGAGCCTGCCGCTGCCCTGGCAGCCTTTGCAGCCCTCGCAAGGCGCCCGCTATGCCCCCGAGTGGGGCGATGCCGCAAACTCCTCGCGCTCGCTGCTATTGATGTCCTTGCCGGATCAGCAGACGGGAGTGCGGCAGCGAGTTTACCTGCCGGTTCATCGCACCTTGCGCTATGCCGGCAGCATTTACCTGAAGCACTTGAGCGGACCGGCCGAGGTGGAAGTTTCCCTTCGTAAGCGGGACCATCCAGAACAAGTCGTGGCAACGCAAACGCTGTCACTCTCCGGAAACGACTGGCGCCGCTACGAGTATTCGCTGGAAATTCCGCCGGGCACTCTTGCGCCGCTGGCGCCCGCCGATTACGTAATCGCCGTGAATCGCGGTACGCGGGTGCTTGTGGACCAGGCCTCGCTCACGCCGGCCGACAACATCGATGGCATGGATCCTGACATGATCGCCATGGCTCGCGCCATGAAATCGCCCATCGTTCGTTTCGGCGGGAATTTTACTTCTGCCTACCACTGGCGTGACGGGGTGGGCCCGCGCGACAAGCGGCCCACAAGGCTGAACATTGCCTGGGGCATGCCGGAATACAACCAGTTCGGCACCGATGAATTTCTTCAGTTTTGCCGCTTGATCGGCGCGGAGCCGCAAATCGCACTGAACCTGGGCACCGGCACTCCTGAGGAGGCGGCCGGCTGGGTGCAATACGTGAACGCGCATTGGGGAGACCATCAAGGCGGCCTGCTCTGGGAGTTGGGCAACGAATTGTGGGGGACGTTTCAAGTCGGATATCCGACGCTCTCGCGAATTGCCGAGCACACCAGGCAATTCAGCGATGCGGTTCGGGCAGTCGATCCCCGTGCGCGCCTGATCGCTACCGGCGCGGATCCTGACCATTTCCAGGATTGGAACGCGGCGCAACTGGCCAATGCTCCGAACCGCTTCCAATTCCTCTCAACCCATTTCGTGGTGCCCACGAACTCCATGCAAGCTCCGAATGCCAGCGCCGGCTTCATCGCGCAAGCCACGTTCGCTCTGCCCGTGCAATTGGGCCGGCAGCTGCGCAAAATGCACGATCAGGTGCAGAATTCCAGCGGGCGCGATGCCGTCAAAACCGCATTCACCGAATGGCTCTACTGGGCTCCCGATGACACCTATCCGCGATATGACAACATGGGCGGCGCCATCGGCGCCGGCGGTTTCTTCAATATGTTGATGCGCAACGCTGACGTCGTCCCCATCTCCGATATGACCGGCATTATCGAATTTGGCGGGATCTGGAAAAAGCGCAGCCGGGTTTATGGCACGCCCGCTTACTGGGTTTTTCGCATGTACTCCAATTCCGATGCCAGCGTTCCCGTGGAAGCGACCAGCAACACTGAAACCTACAACGTAACCCGCGGCGAGAGCCGCCTCCCCGACATCGAGGCCGTGCCTTACCTGGACGTAGTGGCCGCACTGAATGACTCCGGTACGAAGTTGACCCTGTTCTGCGTGAACCGCGATTTGACCCGCGACTTGGCCGCAAATATTGCCATTACCGGGTTTGAGGCGGAAGGCAAGGCGCTCGTGCAAACGCTTTCTGCGGACAGCATCTACGAAAAAAATGACGAGACCGAACCGGAGCATATTCATCCCCAGGCAGAATCCGTCGCCATGCCTTCCGGTGGACTCCGCCACACCTTTCCGCATGAAAGCGTCACCGTGATCGAACTGCACCGCTGATGGTCCTCGGCCTCCTCCCGGAACGAACCCGGGCAGGCAAGCTTCCGATAGCGATCAGGCGGCTCGCGTAATGATGATGTGCGGTTTGTAATCGCGCTGAGAGTGAGGCAGGTGGCGTCGATAGAGATTCGCCAACGGAGCATGACGCACTGTGCGAGGGCTCAATCATCCTGGAACAAAAATCCTTCTTCGTAATCCCTATTTGGAAAATCACGAAGGTGGCGCGGCTCTCCACCGCCGCGAGAAAGCCACCAATTCAAGGCGCGCCGGTCTGGAGACCCGCGCCCCACAATCTCAAAAATGATCATCGACTGGGCTACGGCGCTCGCCGGCGATTCGTCCCAGGGCGCGCGCCTGGATCATGCGATCCCATGGCCCCGAGCGCCAGTTGTCCTTGATCGCATCGTGCCGAATCCACGGCGGCAGCGGAATGAAAAGGTTCCTTGCGATGGCCTGCACATACGGTTCGTACAGCGTGCGCAGGTCCGCGAGCTTTGCGTCTACTTCCGCACCTTGCCGCAACTGCAATCCTTTTTGCGCCAGTTGGGCGCGAATGTCCGCGAGATCCTGCGCCGCAAGCCGCTCCAGCGTATCGCCGTCATAATGCGCATTCACCACCTGCGCCAGATCGACGACGGCGTGGCGCGCCATCTTGAATGTCCGCAGAGCCTGCTGCTTGCCGACGCCTTCGATTCCGGCGATGACCAGCGAAGTCGCGTCCAGCATAACGGTGAGCGCGGCCAGCCACGACTGATTGCTGTGTTGTGAACGATAAAAACTCAGCACCGGATAGGAGAGATGGCTTTCCAAAACTTCGGCCGCCCAGCGCTCCCAGTCCTGGAACAGGCGGTCGAGGGCGCCCTGATCGAGGCTATCGACCGCACGCGTGAGCAGTTCGGCGGCGCTGGGCGGCGATCCGGCGCGCGCGTCCAGCAGCGAAATTTCGATCTCCCGCCGCGAAAAAGCAGAGTACATGGTGGGCAGGTATCCAATCACTACCGCGAGAAACCCGAACCCCATGCCGGCTTCGATCACCGCAAAAGCGCGCGAGAAGCCCGAGGCGGGAGTGATGTCCCCGTAACCCAGCGTGAAGAAAGTTTCCCCGCTGTGGTAGAGCAGCATGCCAAAAGTGATGGGTGTATTCGCGCCGGCGTACAGGTGCTCGCCTCCGCCCAATTGCAACAGCGCGAATCCGAAGATGAGTCCGCCGGCCCAGAGCCCGAGCAAGCCAATCATGGAAAGCGGGCCGAAGTAACCGAGCATGGTCTCGCGCCGCGCCTGCGAGCGGATATGGCTGGCGACTTTGGCATAAGGCACCCAGGTGTTGCGGTAGAACCATGCCGTAATGCGGAAGTGCCGCTGCACGCGGCGGGGCAGAACCACGGTTTCAAAGGCGTCCAGGAGGACGGCGAGAATGATGACAGCGCCGGCGATGATGGCAAAAGCGTGCATGGAAGACAGATGAGGCGGGCGCGTGAATAGTAGCAGATCGCGGTCGCGCTGGTCGTTATGGCAGCACCGGAAGCTGCTCTACCCTCAATCCGGGATTTTCGCTACGTTTGGGTTTTCTTGATCACGATCCCCAGTTCCTTCAACTGAGCCTCGCTGACTGGCGTGGGCGCGTCCACCATGAGGTCCACCGCGCGCGCGGTCTTGGGGAAGGGGATGACTTCGCGCAGGCTATCAGCCCCGGCGAGAATCATCACGATGCGGTCGAGACCCAGCGCAATTCCTCCGTGCGGAGGCGTGCCATATTCGAGCGCCTCTAAGAAGAAGCCGAAGCGGGCGCGGGCTTCTTCGTCATTCATGCCCAGGGCCTGGAAGATCTTCTTCTGAATATCCTGGCGATGAATACGGATCGACCCTGATCCCAGTTCCGTTCCATTCAGCACCACGTCGTAGGCCATGGCGCGAATCTCGCCCAAAGGCGACTTGGGATCGTGAACGGAATCGATATTCGCGTCCAGCTTCGGAAAGTCTTCTTCATGCAGAGTGGTGAAGGGGTGATGCGCCGGGTTCCAGCGCTTCTCCTCTTTGTCCCACTCGAACATGGGGAAATCGGAAACCCACAGGAAGCGGAAATCCTTCTCGACTTCGCCCGTCTTCTCGAAAGCCTTGTGCTTCGCGGCGTATTTCTGCGCAAGATCCAGGCGCAGGAAGCCGCATTTTTCGCAGAAGTGCTGAACGCTTTGATCCATGACCGCAGCGTTTTCGGCCCGGTTGGCGGCGCCCGCGAGCAGCCAGAGGTCGTCAGCTTCGACTTTGCCGAAGGCGAGAATCTTTTCCGAGAGCGCCGGATAATCTTTCGCGAAGCGCTTGGGATCGGTCATCAACTGCACAAACGACGGCCCTTGCACGTGATGGTACGCGCCATAGGTCCCGATGGTGCGCCGCTCGGTTCCGGAAATCTCTCCCGCGTGCGGAATGCGAATCAGTTGCAGGGGAAAGTCTTTGCGGGTGCGGAACTTGTTTGCGAACTCGTCCACCTCTTCCCGGGTCAGGGCCTCGCGAACATCCACCATCGCCGGCAGGCGCATGTCGGGCTTGTCGTTCCCGTAGCGGCGGATGGCTTCGTCGTAGCTCATGCGCGGGAACGGCGTCTTGATTTCGTGCCCCGCCGCTTTGAACGCCGCGGCCAGAAATCCTTCCACCACGCCCCACACCGTTTCTATCTGCGGATAGGTCATTTCCAGATCAATTTGCGTGAACTCGGCCTGGCGGTCGGCGCGAAAATCTTCGTCGCGGAAGCAGCGCACGATCTGAAAATATTTTTCGAATCCCGAGATCATCAGGATCTGCTTGAACATCTGCGGCGATTGCGGCAGCGCGTAGAACGACCCCGGCTGCACCCGGCTGGGCACCAGGTAATCGCGCGCGCCTTCGGGAGTCGATCGCGTCATGAAGGGAGTTTCGATCTCGAAGAAGCCCTGCGCCGAGAGATAATCGCGGATCGCCTTTGACACCTTGTGCCGCATTTCGATGTTGAACTGCATGACCTCGCGGCGCAGATCGATGTAGCGGTACTTCAGCCGCATCTCTTCATTCGGGAGAACCGTGTCGCCGGGCAGGAACGGCAACTGCTTCGACGTGTTCAGAATGCGCAACTCGTCGGCGACCAGTTCCACTTCCCCGGTTGGGATGTTCTTGTTTACGGTATCGGCATCGCGCTCGCGCACGGTTCCGAGGACCGCAATCACGTACTCATTGCGCAGTTGTTCGGCTTTGTCGTGGGCTGGGGAATTCTGTTCGCGGTTAAACACGATCTGAGTAACACCGCTGCGGTCGCGAAGGTCGATAAAAATGATGCTGCCGAGATCGCGGCGGCGGTTGACCCATCCCATGAGGACGGCCTTCTTCCCCGCGTCCGATGCACGGAGCGCGCCGCACATGTGCGTGCGTTTTAAATCACCCAAAAAGTCGAGCAACGTTTGCCTTTCAGAACCAAGGTGTCAGCCGTAAGGCTAATCCTGTAAAGGAGTGCGGCGGCGGGCTGAAGGGAAGATTATAAACAAAGAGTATCGCCCTGCACGTGAGCGCGGGAACAGGCGCGGTTGGCGGGCGAGGCCGCCCGCCCACACAGGCCAAGCTCTACTTTTTTGTTCCCTTACCGTCCCAGAAGGGCATCCAGGTCGCGCCCCCATCTGCCGAGACTTCGTACTTTGACGTGTATGACGTGGGCGAGGTGACTTTCATCGTCATCCTTTGCTGGATGGGCATGCCGCCGTAATTCTGCTCTCCCGTCCAGATCCAGGTGTCGCCGGCGAGGGTTCCCGTCATGATTTCATGACGACCATTGCTGTCAAAACTTTCGTCGGTGTAGACCTTTTTTCCCGGGTCGTAGCTCAGGATGGAAAGGCCGGTGCCGGAAGCTCCCATGTCTGAGGGCAGCGAGAAATCCGAATGGGTGACCACAAAGAAGCCGCCCTTCATCCATTCCGCCGTGCTGGTCGCGGCAAATTTTCCACCCGCGCCCCAGGGGCCGGAACCGATGGTTGCGTCGACGCTCCAATTTCCCGTGAAGTAATCGAGCTTCTTCACTTCCGGACTCGGATCCGGGTTCATTTGAGCAACGGCACCTGCTGACATTACGAAGAGAATCAAGCCGAGGGCGACGGTGTTTCGCTGCATTCTGTTCTCCTTAAACTTTGCTGGCTGTGACACCATGGTGCGGCTCAAAGAGATTCTGCAACAGTGGAGGTCGTCACCGCCGTACGGTGACAATTGTCACGACCTGCAGCCATTACTTTTGGTAGCCCGCACTGCCCCGCCCCATTGGTATATTCAAACCATGGCACTTTATCTGATCACTGGTATTGGTGGTTTCATTGGCTCGTCGCTGGCGCGTGCGGTTTTGGCGCAAGGCGACCAGGTGCGCGGGATCGATAATTTTTCAACCGGCAAGCGCGAGAACATTGCTGAAATCCTGTCGAAAATTGATTTCCGCGAAGCCGACTTGCTGAACCTGGAGGCGCTGCACGATGCCTGCCGCGGCGTGGATTACGTCTTTCATGAAGCCGCGATTCCATCCGTGCCGAAATCGGTGCTCGACCCGCTGGGCAGCAATCGCGCCAATGTCGACGGAACGGTCCACGTCCTCATTGCCGCGCGCGACGCCAAGGTCAAGCGCGTGGTCTACGCGGCATCCTCATCGGCTTATGGGGATACCCCTACTTTGCCCAAGCACGAAGCCATGGCGCCGAATCCGATCTCGCCCTATGCAGTGGCGAAGCTGGCCAGCGAGTATTACATGACTTCTTTTTACCGGTGTTATGGACTGGAGACGGTCTGCCTGCGCTACTTCAATATCTTTGGGCCGCGGCAGGATCCGACCTCGCCGTATTCGGGTGTGCTGGCAAAGTTCATCACCCAGATGCTGGCCGGTCAGCAGCCGACCATCTTCGGCGACGGCCAGCAGAGCCGCGATTTTACCTACATCGATAACGTGGTTTCGGCGAATTTGCTGGCGGCGAAGGCTCCCGCCGAGAAAGCCGCCGGGCAAGTCTTCAACGTGGCAACCGGCACGCGCGTGGATTTAAACGAGACGTTTCAATTACTGAAAAAGATCATCGGATACCAGGGCGAAGTGAACTATGGGAGGGAACGCGCCGGGGATGTGAAGCATTCGCTGGCGGATCTGTCGCGAACCGAGAAGGCGCTCGGCTACAGGCCCTTGGTAAACTTCGAGGAAGGATTGCGCCGCACCGTGGAGTGGTATCGCGGCCAGGAGAAAGCGGCGCGGGCTTAAATCCGCATTTTATCGGGACTCTTGTGGAACGGCTTGCGTTCCACCTCGCTGAAACTCAAACAGCAGAGTCCACTGGCTGCGGCCAGCCTGACCGTTCGCCACCGGCGCTTTGAACTTCCACTGGCGCGCGGCTTCCATCGACAGCCGCGAGAAATACTTGCTTGGACCAATGGTAACGAACTTTGCGTCCGTCACTTTCCCACTGGGGTCGACCTCCACTTTCACTCGCACTTTGATTGTCCCGTGAATGGTGTTGCGAGCGCTCAGCGAGGGATTGGGAAGCACCCGGTTCAAGACGGCTCCGGGACTATTAGCCGCAGCCGCAGGTGAACTCGATCCAGCGGCAGCGGTAAGTGCGGGTTGTGACGCGCTACCTGCCTGTGATTCTGGCTTTGCACTCGACCCTTGATGGACCAGGGCGTAGATAGCCGCCAGGACGACGATCACCGCGGTCGCGATCAGGACTGGCGCTCGGCCGCTCCTCTTCGCCGGCGGCTCAGGCGCAACCTCGGGAGTGCCCGAAAAGTGCGAAACTGTCTGCCCTTGCAACCGGGTCGCAATTTCTTTCGGCGTCCAGCGCTGGACCGGGTTTTGCCGCAGGCAGTTCGGGACAATGTCGCCAAAGGGCTGCGGAAGATCGGCGTTGAGCACATCATTGGCGCTGGCGGGAAGCTTCTGGGTCAGAGCTTCTGCGATAGTGACGCCGAGCGACCACACATCGCCGGGTGCAGAAAATGTTCCTTCGCGAGCTTCGGGAGCGTCGTACACCGAACTCTCCGCCGGGCGCTCCGCTTTGCCGGCCGCGCGAATGCTGTCGCTCGAAAACTTCAATTGCTCCGAAATCGACATCACATTCGAGGGCCGAAAACGGCTGTGGACGAATCCGCGCTGATGCAGAAACCGCAGAACGTCGAGCGCCGGCTGCACCAACTCCTCCGTTTCAGCGATGGAAAGCGCGCGGCGGGGCAGAACTTCAGAAAGATTTTCTTCCGCACACTCGCTGACCATGAAGACCAGTTCGTTGCCCGCCAGCCAGCAACGGCCCACCTCGAAGATGCGTACCAGGTTCGGGTGCGACAGTTCGGCTGCCCTGCGCCATTGCGCCAGTTGCCGGTCGGTTTCCTGAGAGTTCGTGCGCAGCAGCTTGATGGCAGCCTTGGCGCCCCGATGTTGGGTTTGAAACACCGCGCTCGTGGCCGACCCACCCAGATAGCGCTGTAGCGGGAATCGGCCATCAACCGCCTGTCCTTCCCACTGCTTGCCGAATTCGACCCCGCGGCTCATGCTGCTGGCTGCCCGCATAAGGCAGCATTGTACGCGAGTACAGGCTCGAGGAATGCTGTGAAAATTCGGCGGAAATACTCGGAAAGACGTGGGTTGGGGCGCGCAGACTTGGGCCGGCCGGCCACCACGCTACGATTACGCCGGTCATGAGGGGGAGCTCAGTTTTCGGCAGTATGCTGAATGCCCATGGGCCCACACCCTGTACGGCTTAAGCATTCTCTTGAAAGGATCAAAGACTCACAAGCAAAACTGCGAGGAAGACGACATCAATCCTGGGTTCTGGGCCTGGGTCGTGAATGAGAATTAGGACATTAGAGACCTGACCGCTTGGAGTGCCTGGAGGTGGCCTTCTCTCTGGTCCTCTCGTTCACTGCCGTGACCTGTCCCACAGGACACAACGAACGTAGACTGCCTCCCAGCCACTTCAGCCAGCAAATCCCAAAATGGAGATCCCCTATGCGAAAGCTGCTCAGTATGGCGGCCGCTCTCGTGCTTTGTTCCAGCCTGGCTTTTGCACAAAGCTCAAAAGCCACAGCTCAGATCACCACCGTTACCATTTGCGCGAACTCCAATGCAATGGCGCCGTGCACCGCACCCAACGCCCAGAACATCCCCACCGGCGTGTGGCACAACATCATGACAAGCAGCATCAAGACCTCCGCGATTGCTGACTTGTTTGTGGACACCTCGCTGGTGACCGGCCTTTATACCTCCACGCAGGTTAAAGGCAATGGAAATGGGAGTACCAGCACGGCCAGCGCCATGGGCGGCGTGCAAGTGCGCGCGGTGCTCGATCCGCAGTTCGACGCTAATGGGAACGTAGTCGGTGGGACCTACGCGTACCCCGACAATCAGGGAACCGGCATCACCTTCGATCAAAGAATCCAAACGCTCACCGCGAACCTGGGAAATATCTTCACGGATTGTTTTGCCAACGGAGGCAACACCGGAACCGGCTGTACCCTGACGCAAGAGCAGATCACCCTCGCGCTCGAAACTACCAGCGCTCATAGCTTCAATTTCATCCTGGTGAATGTGGGCACGGGTACACATACCCTGCTCGTCCAGGCGCAAGTCAATACCAGCGCTACCGGCAACAACGGCGGGGTCGCAATTTCCAACGCGATGTTCGGACTGGGATCAGTTACGGTGGAGTCGGTGAGGTTCGTGAATAGCTTCTCGTTCTAAGGAACTGATCTTGATGGGCGTCGACCCGGTGAAAGCGTGGCCACGCCCGCATTCTTTAACGCCCGAACCAGATTTCGAAAAAGGAAAATGAATTCTAGACTCTACTTCGTGGCGTTTTCCTGTCCGGGGTAATATCCCGCCCGCGTCCGCACTACCAGATGCTTGTAGGGCCGGGCACGCGCTTCCACGTGGATGGTGCGGAACCCCGGTACGCTTCGCGGAGTCGTGGGCCGGTAGCTTATGACGTATTGATTGCGGATGTCGTGGGCCACCGTGCGGCTGATTTCGTCGACCTGATCCAGGGTTGGCGGGAAGAAGGACATTCCGCCGGTGCGCTCGGCAATCGTTTCCAGCGCGCGCTTCGCATGGCGCGACTTCTCGTCGCCGAGCAAGCCGATCGCGTAAACCGTAGGACCGTTCTCCTGCTGAAGGCGATGGACCGCTTCTTCAAGCGTCTGCTGGCTCGCGTCGTCTTCACCGTCGGTGACCACGAACAGGACTTTTCGCTGCAGCTTGGATTTCAGCAGGTAATCCGCTGAAGCGGTGATCGCGTCATACAGCGCCGTCCCCCCGCGAGTTTCCACATGCTCCAGAGCTTCCTGCAACTTCTTTATGTCAGAGGTGAAGTCCTGGTCGAGATAGAACTCGTCGTTGAAGTTCACCACAAAAACCTGGTCTTCGGGATTGCTGGAGCGTACCAGGTTCAAAGCCGCCTTGTTCACCTCATCACGCTTTTCGCGCATGGAACCGGAGTTGTCGATGACAATGCCCATCGCCACCGGCAAATCTTTCTGTTCAAAGTGGCGAATCTCCTGGGGCTTGTTGTTTTCGAAAACCGTGAAATCGGGCTTGGTCAGGCTGGTTACAAGCCGGTTCTTGTCATCGACGACGGTCGCGTTAAGCACCACTTCCCGCGCCTCCGTGGTGAAAACGAAACCGCCATCCTGAGTAGCTGGTTCTTGCCCCTGCCCTTGAGAAGATTGCCCCTGTCCGGCGCCCTGAACTGGCACCGGCTGGCCGGGTCCGGATGGGGCCGGATTGGCGGCGGGCGGTTTCTGCCCGTTCTGCGCGGGCGCAGGCTGCTGGCCCTGGGTCGCCGGCACGGGCTGTTGCCCCTGCGTTACCGGCACCGGCGTGGGATTGTTTTGCCCAGTTGGCGTCTGCGAGGTTTGCGCCCAGCCTGAGCTGAAAAATACCACTGCCCCCAGCAACAGCAGTCCAACCAGAAGTTTGGCAGAAGCGTGGTTATTGCGTGGAGGCGTAGTATCCCGTCTTTGCATATACATGGAGCGGTGGCAATCCTTTAGGCGGAAGAAGCTTGACTTTTATTTTATGCCATTTGCCATCGTGTGCTGGTGTCTTTGGACGGTATCCGAGCACATATTGGTTGCGTAGCTCAATTCCAATTTTCGTAGCGACGTCGGCCAAATCGTTGGGGTTATCGATGGTAAACGACCGCCCCCCGCTCAATTCGGATATATCACTCAACAGCGCGGGGCCCAGTTGCTCCTCGGGAGTCGCCATGTAACGGTCGTAAATGCCTATGGAATAGATCATTACGTCCGCTTCCTTGACCAAAGACTTGATCTCGCCCTCGGTGTAGCGGCTATGATTGTCGCCGCCATCGGAGATGATCAGCAGCGAACGCTTGGGGTACTTCGCCTGGCGCATCTTGCTGATTCCTAAGTAGATGGCATCAAGCAGCGCGGTCCGCCCCTTGGGAACGGTGAATACCAGCTTGCCCTGCAGGTCGTCGATCGACTGGGTGAAGTCCGAAACCTCTTCCGGCCGGTCGGCAAAGGTGATCAGAAAGAACTCGTCCTGGGGATTCGCAGTCTTGAAGAATTCAATGACTGCCTCGCGCGCCCGCTCGATCTTGCTGGCCATCGAGCCGCTCATGTCGAAGATCACGCCCAAAGAGATCGGCGCATCTTCACTGGAAAAGTGCCGCACCTCTTCCTTCTCTTTCCCTTCATAGACTTCGAAGTTGTCCTTGTCGAGCCCGGTCACCAGCCGGTTCAAGGGATCGGTTACCGTAACCGGCACGAGCACCAGGTCCACCTTCTGCTTAATGGTTGGCGCGTGAGTTCGAACCGTGTCGGCCAAAGCGTCGTTCACGCTGGTATCCGATAACTTGGGAGTCTCAGCCGCCGGGCGGGGCGAGATGTGAACATCGTCGACATCCGAGTCCTGGGCAAACGCACAGATGCCAGCCATTGCCGAGATTACGCACGCGAGCACGAGAAGGCAGCTCAGGAACTTGGAAGGGGAAAGCCCGCGCGAAACCGGTGCTACAATCCGACTCTCAATTCCGCTGATTTGGGACCCGCGCTGGTGGAGGCGCGCCATATGATCCACTAATTGATTGCCGATGTTAGCACAGGTCGGGGAAAGCGGCGTCAAATCTTTGTAACGAACTTTCATCGCCCGCCTACAACTCGTTGGATTCGGCGCCTGTGCAAAAGTTTGCTCTAGCTTTCCCTTTGGCCGTCGCTTCCACCCAACGGTTTCCCGGATATGTGACCGGAAATTGATACAATCTTGAGTTCCCAAACAATGGCACACATAGAGCCCTTCCGCGCGTTTCGCTATGATCCGGCTCAGGTTGCGCTCTCCGACGTCGCGACCCAGCCATACGACAAGATCACGCCGGAAATGCAGGAGCGCTATCACTGCGCCAGCCCTTACAACCTGGTAAGAATCATTCTGGGCAAGCGCTGTGCCACAGACACGCCCTCCGACAATTGCTACACACGAGCGGCCGCATGCTTTCAGGAATGGCGGCGAAACGGTGTGTTACGGCAGGATCCGGAGCCGGCGATCTATCGATATGTGCAGCGGTTCGAGCCCCCCAGCCGCGGAGCGGCCATGGAGCGGCAGGGATTCATCGCGCTGGGGAAGATCGAAGACTACTCCGCGGGGGTGGTTTTCCGCCACGAACAGACGCTGTCCAAACCCAAAGCCGACCGGCTGGACCTGCTTCGCGCTACCCGTGCCCACTTTGGGCAGATTTTCATGCTGTACTCCGATCCGGCGCTGGAACTTGAGAAGGCGCTGGCCACCCCCCACCCGCCCACCATGGAACTGCGCGACGAGTATGGTGTGCTGCATCAGGTCTGGCGCGTCGATCACCCGGCGACGGTCAACTCGGTTCGCGAGATGATGCAGGACAAGAAACTGGTCATTGCGGACGGCCACCACCGTTACGAAACTGCCCTGAACTACAGAAATGAGCGCCGGGCTGCGGAAGGCGGAGGCCAAGAGTCCGCGCCGTACGAATTCGTCATGATGACGTTCGTCAACATGGAGAGCCCCGGCCTCCTGGTGCTGCCCACGCACCGTGTGGTGCACGGCGTGTCAGATTTTTCCATGGATAAATTTCGCGCTGCCGCCAGCGATTTTTTCAGTGTCGAAGAGGCTGACGGCTCGCTCGACGCTCGCCGCGCTACCATCATGCTGCGCGAGGCCGCGCATACCGGCCCTGCGCTCATGGCGGTGAGCCAGAACCGCGCTTTCCTGATGAGCCGCGCCAAAGCGCCCGCCGATGTATTTCCCGGCCTCTCGTTTCGCCAGCAGTCGCTCGATGTCGTGCAGCTGCACAGATGCCTTCTCGAACGGGCATTGGGCATTTCAGAAGAGGCCATCCGCAATCAACAGAATCTCTCCTATATTCGCGATGCCGCCGAAGCCATCGGCATGGTTCGCGAGGGCCGGGCGAATGTGGCGTTTCTCATGAACCCGGCGCGCGTGCGGCAAGTCCGCGATATCGCGTTTGCGGGCGAGGTCATGCCGCAGAAATCGACGGATTTCTATCCCAAGTTGCTCAGCGGCCTTACCGTTTATGCGCTGGAATAGCGGCGCTCTTCTCCTCGCGCGACTCACGCTCGCCAGCGGATTGCTGGCGAGTCCTGCCGCACTTCTGGTATTCAGCCAGCCGCAAGCACCGCCTCCCACTGCAATGCCGAGTACGCCGGCACCGCCGGTTGCGCCGAGTTATCTGGTCATGATCGATCCGGCGCACGGCGGATCCGATTCTGGCGCCGCCCTGAATCCTGCCATCCCCGAGAAAGATGTGACTTTGGCTTTTGCGCGCCGTTTGCGGCAGGAGTTGAACAGCCGGGGTATTTCCGCGACGCTTGTGCGTGATGCAGACATTGCGCTTTCTCTCGACCAGAGGGCCGGCATGGTCAATGCCATGCAGCCCGGCTTGTATCTCACCCTGCATGCCGCTTCGCAGGGCAACGGGGTAGTGCTGTACACCGCCATGCTTCCTCCCACGGGAACCAATCGTGGGCGGTTCTTAGACTGGCAGGCCGCGCAATCGGGGGCGCTGGTTCGCAGCCGCTGGGCGCAGCAACAGATCACCGCCTCCATACACAAAATGGGCTTCCCGATGCGCAGCCTGACAGCGGAGCTTCGTCCCTTGAACAACGTTACTGTCGCAGCCATGGCGGTCGAGGTGGCGCCGACTACGGGAGAAGTCTCGCAACTGGCATCGGTCGATTACCAGAGCATGGTGTGCGCGGCGTTGGCCAATTCCATCGTGCAGATCGCGCCTGCACTCAGGCAAAGGACGGCGCCGTGATACCGCGCCAATGGATCATCGCCACCGTCATCCTGGTCGCGGTCGCCACGGGGATGGGGATTTATGTGTGGCAACTGCGCGGCCGGGAGTCCGCAAATCCCTTGCCCGTCGCAGCTGAACCGCATGTCACGCCTCCCGCGCCGGGTCCGGCCGAGAACGCTACGGTTTGGGTTGCATACGACAGTTCAGGCACATTGCGCGGGCAAACCGTTTCTGTGCCCATGTCCTCGCGCCGCCAGCAGCGCGCCGAAGAGTTGATGCGCGCGCTGCTCAGCATTTACACGGCGAAGAATTCTCCTCATCCCCTGGCTCCTGGAGCCGAGGTGCGAAACGTCTTCCTCGTCGACCCCGGTATCGCCGTCATTGACCTGAACTCGGCATTTGTGGACGGACAGACCTCCGGCATGCTGGCGGAGGAATTGACGCTGGCATCGCTCATTCAAACCTTGTCGGCCAATATCCCCGGGCTCATGCGGGTAAAAGTTCTCGTGGACGGCAAAGAACGAGACACGCTCGCCGGCCATGCAGACCTTTCCGGCTTCTATGATGTCTCCCAGGTTTCCGAACTGGCAAAGCAGTTGACCGGGCAGTGAGGGGTACAATGCGAATTCTTCTTATCGGCGGAAATGGCTTTATTGGATCGCCACTCACCCGGGAACTGCTCGAAGGCGGGCACGCAACGGCAATTCTGCACCGGGGCGGTGATCGTGCTGCGCAACATGCGAACGTCCGTTATATTCACGCTGACCGCAACAATCTTTCCGCCTGCGGGAGCGAAGTCCGCGAGTTCGCGCCGGACGTTGTCATCGATCTGATTCTCAGCTCCGGCGAACAAGCCCGCCAACTGATGGAATTCGCGCGCGGAATCACACCGCGAGTTGTGGCGCTGAGCAGTCAGGATGTTTACCGCGCCTGGGGCGTGTTGAAACGCATAGAGCCCGGAGAAGTCGAACCACTGCCGATCACTGAGAAGTCTCCGCTGCGCAGCACACGCCATCTGTATGCGCCCGAAGCACTCCGCGCTTTGCAGGGCATCTTCGGTTGGGTGAACGAAGCCTACGACAAAATTGCCGTCGAGCAATTCATCATGAGCACTCCGCACGTCGCTGGAACCGTGCTGCGCCTGCCCATGATTTACGGCGTGGGTGACCGCCTCAATCGTTTTTTCCCTCTGCTGAAGCGCATCGCCGACGGACGGCGCGTCATCCTGCTTGCCGAGGACTTCGCTGCCTGGAGGGCGCCGCGCGGATATGTGGACAATGTGGCGCACGCGATCGCGCTGGCAGCGCTCGACGACCGGGCCGGCGGCCGGATTTACAACATCTGCGAGGAACCCTGCTTGCCCGAACTGGAATGGCAGAAACGAATTGCACGCCAGATCAACTGGACAGGCGAGTTCGTGGTTTTGCCTGTGTCGCGCACGCCTGCACACCTGCGATTCCCCGAAAATGCGGCCCAGCACATCGTGGTCAGTTCAGACTCAATCCGAAAAGAACTCGGCTACCGCGATATCGTCGACCTCGATGAGGGCATTCGCCGAACTGTCGCCTGGGAACAAGCCCATCCACCCGCAACCCTCGATCCGCAACAATTCGATTATGCGGCGGAAGACCAGGCTCGGGCCGGCGCCGCTTAACCCGCGGCAATCAAAACCATCGCTCCTTCTTGATAAACTCTCCACATGTTCTACCGCTCCGATAACCGTACGCCCGACCGGATGCGCCCGGTCAAAATCACTCCTGACTACGTTTCCACGGCGGAAGGTTCGGCCCTGATCGAAGTCGGAAACACGCGCGTGCTCTGCACTGCGTCGGTCGAAGAAACCGTGCCCGGATTTCTGCGCAACAGCGGCCGCGGATGGGTGACGGCAGAGTATGGCATGCTGCCGCGCTCCACCCTGACCCGTACACCGCGCGAAGCCGCGCGCGGCCGCGTGGGTGGACGAACCCACGAGATTCAGCGGCTCATTGGGCGGTCATTGCGCGCGGTCACGAACCTGGAAGTGCTCGGCGAGCGCAGCATTCTCATCGACTGCGACGTGATTCAGGCAGATGGCGGCACCCGGACGGCATCCATCACCGGCGCATTTGTGGCATTGGGACTCGCGGTCGAAAAGCTGATGCAGGCGGGCACCTTGACTTCCCTTCCCCTCAAAGATTTTGTCGCAGCCGTGAGCGTGGGCATTGTCGATGGCGAGATCCTTTTGGATTTGTGCTTTGAGGAAGACTCCCGCGCCGATGTGGACATGAATTTCGTGATGACCGGCAGCCACAAGATGGTCGAAGTCCAGGCCACCGCCGAGCACCAGGTGTTTGCAGACAATCAACTGCAAGCCATGATTGGACTGGCCCGGCAGGGCGCAGAACAGCTGCTCGCAAAACAGCAGGAACTCCTGAAAGAGCTCTTACCGGCATCGACGCATTGACAGGAACGACGTTGCGGCCACCCAGGCGGAGCGCCTCGCGACCAAAGCATCGGTCCGACTGCCACCACGCTGATCTGGCAAGGTCTTTCCTTTAAACTCTGTTCCGTTTTCGTAACAAAATGACGTTTCCTGAAATGGGAAGCCCAGGCAATGCCAAAATGCCTGCACTTGCAGACCGCCGGGCGCGGCGCAAAAAGGGAAAGGCGTTGACCCCCTCGAGACGCTCGCTCCGATTTTGAAGACCGCGTCCGGCACTTTCCGATGTTTACCTCAAGCCTTTAGCGAAACCCGATCGCGCTCGCATGCAGCGCATACCAACACGTCCGCTTGGGGACACTGGTTGCCTGCAGCGGCGGCTTTGGCAGAGACGGGCACGCGTAATGCGATTTCCACCTGGCGTCCTAACCTTCTCTTGCGGAAGCCTCACTCTTGCTCCGAGCTAAGTCGTGTTTCGAACCGTAGCGTTCAACCGCGATTTGGCGCTTGAGCGCTCAGGCCAGTGGATTCCTTTATACCCGCCAAAGATGCTGTCGCTAGTTCCCAGGGAACTCATGTGGGTCTCGGAGATTGAAGCTCGTTTGGGCGCGGTCTCTTAATCCCCCGCCTGGGCCGCCGCCGGCTGCGCATCCTCAATCTTCACCCGGGCGATGCGGTGGCCTTCCATTTCTTCCACCGTGAATTTGCGGCCGCCGTAGTAGCAGGAGTCTCCGGCCACGGGAATTTTCTGCAGGCGGGAGAGCATGAATCCGGCGAGGGTTTCGAAGCCGGCGTCGCGCGGCAGCAGCAGGTCGTATTGCGACTCGAGGTCGCGCAGGCTCACCGTACCGTCGAGCACCATGGTCTTCTCCTGGCCCAACTGCGCCGCTTCGGGCGTGGCCACGTCGAACTCGTCTTCAATTTCACCGACCAATTGCTCCAGGATGTCCTCGACCGTAATCAGCCCGGCGGTGGAACCGAATTCGTCCACCACGATGGCCATGTGGCGCTTGCGCTCTTTGAATTCTTCGAGCAATTCGGCGAGCGGCTTGGTCTCAGGCACGACGAGCGCATCGTGCATGATCTGGCTGATTTTCATGTCGGAAATGCGCGTGCCAACCGGCGCCGGCAGCCGCGGGCTGAGGCGCAGCCGCACCCAGCGCATCAGGTCCTTCGCATAAAGGATGCCGATGATGTGCTCGGGCCCGCTCTGCGGATCGTAAACCGGCACCCGCGAGTGCTGCTCCTCGACGATTTTGTCGAGCGCATCTTGCAGCATCATGTCTCCGGGCAGCGAAAAAATGTCCGGCCGCGGCTTCATCACTTCGCGCGCGCTGATGTTCTCGAGATCAAGCGCATGATGGACCATCTCTTCCTGCGCGGGCGCGATCTGGCCCAATTCGCGGCTGGCGCTGACGATCAGCTTCACTTCGTCCGGCGAATGCACCGGCCCCTGTCGCATTTTGCGCAGCCCGAACATCCTCAGGACCGAGGAGGCAGCCGAACTCATGATGTAAGTCAGAGGACGCGTCAGTGTCAGCCAGACATCCATGGGCGCGGCCACGGCCAGCGCCACCTGCTCCGCTTTCTGCAGCGCCAGCGATTTCGGCACCAGTTCGCCGAGAATGACGTGCATAAAGGTGATAAGGCCGAAGGCCACCGCTATGGCGATGCCATGGGCGTAAATGACCAGGTGCGGCAGCTTCTGCAGGAAGCGCAGGCTCTCGACGAAGTGGGCCACCATGGGCTCGCCAATCCACCCCAGCGTCAGGCTGACGATGGTGACACCGAGTTGCACCCCATTGACCACTTCCTCCAGGTTGCGATGCAGGCGAAGCAGGATGCGCGCGCCAATGCGGCGGGCGGCAATGAGCTGCTGAATGCGGGTTTCGCGCACCGTCACCAGCGCGAACTCGGCCGCGGCAAAGAAGGCGTTGGCTGCAACCAGGAGAAGGATGAGCAGGGCCCGGAGCAGCACGAAGGCGATCATCTGAGTGCTAATTCTAACATTCCAAAGCTGTTGCCCGTCGGGTTCAAATTCCGGCGGCGATGTGCGGGGGATCACAGCCCCATATCGCGGCACTCGGCTAAAATCGTTTTAGCTCTCCAGGAAGCATCGCCATTGCATGGGTCGGTGATCCCTGCCAATTTTGCGGTGGTCGCCTGCTTCCATTTTCTGCTCCGGAGTGTCTAACCTTATGGACCCCGAAGCACACCAGGAATTCACAGTTCCCGGAGACGTTGGGAACAAATCCGGGAAGCGGTTCGTACTATCAGCTGAGAGCTGATGAAACTGGCCTGCAGGAGGCAGTCGTGAACGGAAATGGCAATGGCCGCAAGAAACGTCGTAGACGCATCATCATCATTTCGTCCGTCATCATAGGCGTGCTCGTGCTCGTCGGTGTGACCGTTGCGTTTTCGCGGGGGACGACCAAGATTGATCCTTCGAAGCTTGCCAAGGTGGAAAAAGGAGACCTGGCCAAGAGCGTGGTCGCTACCGGGAAGGTAGAACCGATCACCAAGGTCGAGGTGAAATCGAAAGCCAGCGGCATCGTGAAGAAACTCTACGTCGAATACGGAGACCGCGTGAAGCAGGGCCAGTTGCTGGCACAGCTCGACAAAATCGAGATTGAGGCCCAGGTGGAGCAATCCCGGGCGGCGCTGCAAGCGGCGGAAGCCAACCTGAAGGGTGCGCGAGCCGATTACGAGCGCGCCAAGGTGGATGCCGAGGGTCCCGACGTGCCGCTGCTGAAGCGGGCCTACGACCGCGCATCCGGCATGGCGAAGGATGGTGTGGTTTCGCAATCCGCTCTCGACGATGCCGAGAAAGACTACAAGCTCGCCGTCAACAAGCAGAATGTTGCGCGCGCCCAGGTGACCGTTCTGCAGGCCAAGATTGCTCAATCCGAGGCCGAGGTCGTACACGATCAAGCCAACCTCAAACAACTTTTGGAACAGCTCAGCTATACAGACATTGTTTCGCCCATCACGGGCATTGTGCTCTCCCGCGACGTGGAAGTCGGTGATGCAGTCAGTTCCATCCTGGTATTGGGATCGAGCGCCACCCTGGTGATGACCATCGGCGATACCAGCCAGGTCTATGTCAAGGGCAAAGTCGACGAGAGCGATATCGGCCGCGTGTATATGGGCCAGCCGGCGCGGATCAAGGTCGAGTCTTTCAAGGACAAAACCTTTAAGGGCGTGGTCACGAAAATTTCGCCGATGGGCGTGGAAAAGGATAACGTCACCACCTTCGAAGTGCGAGTTTCCATCGACAATCCCGGAGGCGAACTGAAAGCGGAAATGACCGCCAACGCCGAAATTATTCTCGACGAACACAAGAACGTGCTGCAGATCCCGGAAGGCGCCATCATCTACGACAAAGACCGCAACGCGTCGGTCGAGGTGCCCGATCCCAAGGCCAAGGATGGCGAGCGCAAAGTGGCCATTAACATCGGGATTTCCAATGGCGCAAAAACCGAGGTGCTCAAGGGCCTGAACGAAGGCGACCAGGTAATCCTGCAGTAAGCGCGCATTCGCGGCCGCGCCTGCATAAAGATTCCTTTGCGAACTTTGCGGCCTCTCTTAGCGGCCTTTTGCGGTGAAAAGCTTTTGACCGCAAAGGCCGCCAGGCGCCTGGCAAAGAACGCAAAGAAAACCGCAGTGAGTTCTGGAGGAACTATGCGACGTGCTTTCCGATCTTCTGCGCCTGTACTCTTTTCAGCTCTAGTCCTTCTGGCGTATTCCCCCGTTGCCCAGGCTGCGACCGAAGGCAGCTTCGATCGTACGCTGCATGTGAGCGGCGCGGTCAACCTGGACATTGAAACCGGATCCGGCTCCATCCAGGTGCACGCCGGATCTACCGACGAAGTGCGCGTCACCGGGCATATCCGCACCAACAATTGGCTCTTCGGCTCGCCCGGGGATGCAGTACAGCGGCTG
>DASVAJ010000016.1:0-7126 GCA_036376415.1 Terriglobales bacterium | reverse complement strand
GCGCCTGAAGCCGCTTTTCTACTTTCCGAGGCTTCTGAAATTTTGTTTAAATAGAGTTTCCGGACAACATGAGCCGTATTTCTCAATCTGCCAAGCCGAAGCTGGCTTGCGAGATCGCTGCCGACCGCGTGATCGCGGCGCGCGTGGCCGACTCGGGCCAGGTTCTGGAGCTGTGCTCGACCAGCGAACTGGCTCCCGGGTGCGTAGTTCCTGATCTGACCGACAACAACCTGCGCGAGCGGAATTCGGTGGTTTCGACGCTGCGCGAAGCCCTGGGCAATGTTGGAGCACGCTCGCGGGATGTCATCGCAGTGCTGCCGGATGCGGCCGCCCGCGTGGTCCTGCTGGATTTCGAGACGCTGCCGGACAATCGCGAAGAAGCGGAGGGCGTGGTGCGATTCCGCCTGCGGAAGTCGCTGCCCTTTGACGTGGACAAGGCCAAGGTCTCCTACCAGGCGCAGAAAGCCGACGGCGCCCTGCGAGTGGTGGCGGCGGTGGTCTTACACAGCGTTCTGGCGGAATATGAGGCGGCATTTCGCGAGGCGGGGTTCAGTCCGGGAGTTGTGGTTCCATCGATGCTGGCGGCTTTAGGAGGGGCGCCGGCGGACCGGCCCACCTTGGTGGTAAAGGTGGATGCGCGCACCACCAGCATTGCCATCCTGGATCATCAGCAGCTTTTGCTCTTCCGAACACTGGAGAACACGCGCGGCGTGACCATCAGCGGTGAGCAACTGGCGGAAGATGTGTATCCCTCGGTGGTGTTTTTCCAGGACACCTACAACACCAATATTGAGGAGATCTTTGTGGCCGGCATTTCGGACGTGGCCGGAGCGACCCCGGCGCTGCACGCGCAGACGGGAGCGGAAGTGAAGGAACTGGTGCGGGCCTCGCAGCTGGGCCTGGGCGGAGGCGCGATTCCCAAGTGGAGGATGGCGGGGGTGGTCGGCGCCCTGCTGTCGACGAATTAGACGATGCGTATTGATATCAATCTGGCGAGCCAGCCGTACGAGGATTCGCGGCGCTTTTGGGGGCAGTGGGGAACGGGACTGGCGCTGCTGGCCCTGATGACGGCGCTGCTCGCTTTCCTCGCCGTGACCGGATTCCTGCGCGCCCAAGTCGACCGGCGCGAGATGTCGAAACTGAGAGCGCAAATTTCCGCTTACGACGCCGAAAAGAGCGAAGCGATTTCCCTGTTGAACCGGCCGCAGAACCGGGAGATGCGGGAGCAATCGCGGTTTTTGAATGAACTGTTTCAGCGCAAGGCGCTTTCCTGGACGCGGGTGTTCGAAGATCTCGAGCGCGTCATGCCGGCTCATTTGCGGGTGCTTTCGATCCATCCGGACCTGGGTTCCGACAACAACGTGGACATCAAATTGATGGTCGGCGGCGATTCCCTGGAGCAAGCCCAGGACCTGATCAAGAAGATGGAGAATTCCAACCGCTTTCACCAGACCAGGATCGTGAGCGAACGCTTTGCCGGCGAAGAACAAAGCAGCGGACACACCGACAAAGTGCAGTTCGAAATTGAAGCCCTGTATAACCCATTCACCGAAACCGGTGAAACCAGCGGGGGTATGCACTGATGCCGGATCTGAAAAAAACCCGGAGAACCCTGTGGATAGCGGTGGGCGCGCTGCTGGTGGTGGACGCGGTGGCGGTAGCGGGGTTGCTGACGCCTTTGGCCGGGTCGGCAAGTTCACGACAGCAGCAAATCGCACAACTTCGCGCCGCCCTGCAGCAACGGCGCGAGGCGCCCTGGAGAGGGCTGGACAAGAAGGTCCCGGAGGCGCGGCAGGAAATCCAGGACTTCTATCGCGACCGCTTTCCCGGCGGATATTCCGTGATTTCCGGCGACCTCGACCGCATCGGCGCCCAGTCCGGGGTGAAGATCACCAGCGAGAAGTACGAGCAGAAGGACGCGCAAATCCAGGGCTTACAGCGGATTCAGATCCAGGCCGACGTTTCCGGCGATTATCTGCAACTGGTGAAGTTCATCAACTCCCTGGAGCGCAGCAAGTTGTTTTTCATCGTCGATGATCTGGCCCTTGGTGGAGAACAGAGCGGAACCGTAAAACTGCAGATGAAGCTCGAAACCTATTTGAGGACGGTGTCGTGAAGGCTGGAACCGACAACCGGAAGAAGGTGATTGCGGCCATCGTGCTGGCATGCGGGGCGCTGGCGGTCGGAGTGTGGCAGTTCTCCGGCTGGTTCGGCGGCTTTTCCTCGAGCGCGGCTGCACCCTCGGCCTCGACCTTGGCGGCGCCAGATCCGGTGCCGGCCAACCTGCCAGCGCGCCATGGGACCGCGGCCAAGCCCAAGAAGAATTCTGAGGAGGCGTCCCTCGACCCGACGCTGCATCTCGATCTTCTGAAGTCCAGCGAGGACACGAAGTATACCGGCACGGGACGGAATATATTCCGGGTGTTCGTAGAGCCGCCGCCCAGGGTGGTGGCGCCGGTGGTGACCAGCCAAGCTCCGGCAGCCGCCCAGCCCTACGTTCCTCCTCCGCCGCCGCCGATTCCGCTGACCTTCTACGGATTTGCCACGCCGCAAGGCGGCGCCAAGCGCGTGTTCCTGGCGAAGAAGGAAGACGTTTTCATCGCCAAGGAAGGAGACATCGTCGACCGCCGGTATAAGGTCGTGCGCATCTCTCCCAACGCGGTCGAGATTCTGGACGTGCTCAGCAATAACCGGCAGAGCATTCCGCTGACGCAAGGATGAGGGACGGGTGATCGGGACAGCGAAGGCCCGAACAGATCACCCGGGCACCCGATTTTTTCATGAGCTTTCGTTGTCGAACTCGGCGCCACGAGCAGGGATACGTCCTGCTGCTGCTCTTGTTGTTCTTTGCCATTCTCTCCATCGGCTTTCTGGAAGCGGCGAAGTATGACCTGCAGTACACGGTTCAGCAGATCAAGCGCGACCGCGAGGAAGAGCTGGTCCATCGCGGGGTGCAGTATTCGCGCGCCATTCGCAAGTTTTACAAAAAGTTTGGCCGCTATCCCACGCGCATCGAGGAACTGGAGAACACCAACAACTACCGCAGCCTGCGGAAAAGATACAAAGATTCGATTACCGGAAAAGATTTCAAGCTTTTGCACCTGACGGACGTGCGCATGTTCGGCTCCGGGCCGACCGGGCCGGGAATAACGCCGGCTGGGCAATTGAATCAGCAGGCAGGCGCCCCGGGAGCGCTGGACGGATCGGCAGCGGGCCCGGGCGGCGTAGGACCCGGCGCCATCGGTGGAACGCAAGCTGCGCCGGCCACAACCGGCGGGCAAAGCGATGCGTCAAGCGTGGATGCGGCAACCGCCGCAGCGTCGGCGACACCGACCGGAGCCATGCCGCAGGCGGTATCCTTGCCGCAAACACTGGGCGCCAATGGCCAGCCGCAGGTCTTCGGAGGCAGTGGAATTGTCGGGGTGGCCAGCCTGAGCAAGGACAAGACTATCCGCGAGTTCAACAAAAAGAACCACTACAACCAGTGGCAGTTCATTTACGACCCATCGACCGATCGCGGCGGCCTGCTGATGACGCCCAACCAACCGCCGCTCCAGGGCGTGGTCCAGACCAACCAGCCGGCGAACGGGCAGGGCGGGATAAACGGGATGAATCCGCCGGGAGGATTTAGCAACATGCCGATGAACCCGCAGCCCCCGCAAAATCCCGGCCCCACGCAACCGTAAAGCCGCCCAACAGCACGTTCAGGAAATACGGCCCACATCCCAAATACTGGCGTGGACGCTTCAGGGAATCCTCAGCATTGGGCGAGTGGCCACACCTTGAACTGCCAATAACCATGGGTACCCCATCTTTTTCGCGCTTTTTGCGAAAGGATGGGTAGCACGAACCTCAATCGTTCGATCTGAATTCCTTAAGAACTCCAGGTTCGTGGTTCCCACCCTTGCAAACTATGCAAGAGTGGGACACCCATCAGTTGTGATGGTGCAAAGAGTGAAAGGCTGGGCCAGCGTTGCTCGGGTCCTTCGACTTCGTTTCTGCTTCGTAAAGCGAAGCAGCTGCTCGGCTCAGGCAGACAGGGTTGGATTTTGGAGAGCCCACTCAAGCCAAAACTGGGGCTGGAGTGGGCCACCCATCTGTCACCCGTCCGTCAAAACCGCTGGTGCCCCAGAGCATTCTCCTAATGGTCTATTTGTCCCGCATCCCACGCCTTTCCTTCCGCATCTAAAACATTGACAATACCTCACTCAACTCCCATAATAATGCAGAGCTAATTGAGAGTACGTTGAAAGCAAAGCACTTATAGAGCAGGCGTCAGGCTTCAGGCTTCAAGCTTCAGGAAAACATGGTGGGGCAAGTCCTTTCCAGGCCCTTCCTGAAGCCTAAAGCCTGACGCCTGAAGCCGCAGTTTCAAAGGAGAAAAACATGGCCAAGATTATCGGAATTGACCTCGGCACCACCAACTCCTGCGTCGCCGTTATGGAAGGTGGCGAGCCCAAGGTCATTGCCAACGAGGAGGGCGGCCGCACTACGCCGTCGGTCGTCGCCTTCACCAAGACCGGAGAGCGGCTGGTAGGGCAGGTGGCCAAGCGCCAGGCGATCACCAATCCCGAAAACACGGTTTATTCGATCAAGCGGTTCATGGGACGCCGCTACGACGAAGTGAACGAAGAAATGAAGATGGTCCCATACAAAGTCGTGCGCCAGGGCGACCACGTCGCCATTGTGGCGCAGGGCAAGGAATACACTCCGCCGGAAATTTCGGCGATGATCCTGCAAAAGCTGAAGAAGGCTGCCGAAGACTACCTCGGCGAGAAGGTGACCGAGGCAGTCATCACTGTGCCTGCGTACTTCAATGACGCGCAGCGCCAGGCCACCAAAGACGCCGGCCGGATCGCCGGGCTTGATGTGAAGCGAATCATCAATGAGCCGACGGCGGCCGCTCTCGCTTATGGGTTAGACAAAGGAAAAGACGAGACTATTGCGGTGTACGACTTCGGCGGCGGCACCTTCGACATTTCGATTCTGGAAGTTGGCGAAGGCGTGATCGAGGTGAAGGCCACCAACGGTGACACGCACCTCGGCGGCGACAACATCGACCAGCGGCTGGTGGATTGGCTCATCGACGAGTTCAAGAAGAACGAAGGCCTAGACCTGCGCGGCAAGGGCAACGAGATGGCATTGCAGCGTCTGCGTGACGCAGCCGAGCGCGCCAAGATCGAGCTCTCGACCACGATGGAGACCGAGATCAATCTTCCGTTCATCACCGCCGACGCGAGCGGCCCGAAACACCTGGTGGTCAAGCTGACCCGCGCCAAGCTCGAAGGCATGGTCGAGGACATCATTCAGCGCTCCGTCGGTCCGTGCAAGCAGTGCATGAAGGACGCGGGCGTTGATACGTCCAAGATCAACGAAGTCGTGCTGGTCGGCGGACAGACGCGTATGCCGCGCATCCAGCAGCTGGTGAAAGAGCTGTTTGGACGCGAAGGCCACAAGGGCGTGAACCCGGACGAAGTGGTGGCAGTCGGCGCGGCAATCCAGGGCGGCGTGCTCAAGGGCGAAGTCAAAGACCTGCTGTTGCTCGATGTGACTCCGCTGACGCTGTCGATTGAGACGCTCGGCGGCGTGGCAACGCCCATGATTCCGCGCAACACGACGATTCCCACCAAGAAGACGGAAACGTTCTCGACCGCGGCCGACAGCCAGACGTCGGTTGAAGTGCACGTGCTGCAGGGCGAGCGTCCGATGGCGGCGCAGAACCGCACGCTGGGCAAATTCCATTTGACCGGAATTCCGCCGGCACCGCGCGGCGTGCCGCAGATTGAGGTGACGTTCGATATCGACGCGAACGGAATTCTCAACGTCACGGCGAAAGACAACGCCACCGGCAAGGACCAGAAGATCACAATTACGTCGTCTTCGGGCCTGTCGAAGGAAGAGGTCGATCGCATGGCGAAGGATGCCGATGCGCACTCGGCCGAAGACAAGGCGCAGCGCGAAACGATTGACGCGAAGAACCAGCTCGACTCGATGGTGTATCAGATCGAGAAGATGCTGAAGGAGCAGGGAGACAAGATTTCCGGCTCCGATCGCGGCGACGTAGAGAACGCGTTGGCCGACGCGAAGAAGGCGCTGGAGTCGAACGAGAAGGCGCAGATGGACCGCGCCCGCGAGACTCTGACGCAGGCTTCGCACAAGCTGGCCGAGCAGATGTACAAGTCGGCACAGGCGCAGACACCGCCTCCCGGCGGAGGCGCTGGCCCGAGCGGCAGCGCGGGCGGGCCGCAACCCGGCGGCGATGGTCAGGCCAAGAAAGACGAAGGCGTGATCGACGCGGAGTACGTGGATGTGGATAAGAAGTGATCGCGTTTAGCGGGCCGTCTGAGGCCCGCTGCGATCATCCCGAGCGAAGTCGAGGGATCTGGGTGCAGTGCCGATGAAGAAAGTCGTACCAAAGCCAGCCCGAGGTGGGGCTGCTCGCAAGAGCAGCCCCGCTTACCTTAAGTTGAACTTCAACGTCGGCGACCGGGTTCTAGTGATTGATATTCCCGAGGACACGAAGGATCCGAAGGCTGATCTGAAGAGTCCTGAAGCTCGCGAGATGCGCACAGCTGAGTTGTTTCGGTTCTGCCTTGGGAAGACATTCACCGTGTATGGCTGGGGGCGGTACGGACACATTGAGCTTAGGGTCGGACGGAACCGTGAGGTCAGACAGAACTTTGGCTGGTCGCACACGATTTGGATCGAGCCGGAGTTCTTGAAGCTGGTGAAAAGAAAGGCGACGAATACGAGAACGCGTGATTGAGCAAGACCGGGAAGGGCACGGCTTTAGCCGTGCCGAAAAGAAGAACCAAGTTGAGTCGTCATTCCGAGGAGCTTTAGCTCTGAGGAATCTGCTTCTCGCATGAAAACAGCGGATTCCCATTCGACTCCTTCGCTGAGCTCAGTCGCTCAGGGCAGGCTCTCGCCTCGCAGAATGATTCACAAGCGAATCATTCCGCATCGCTCGGAATGACAGTCGAAGGCTTTGGAAGGGCACGACTTCAGTCGTGCCGCAAGCGAGCAGAAATGATGCGGCGGGAGCCGATGACTTCGTCATCGGCTCCCGCCAATAACTCGCGACACGGGAAGCACGGCTCGGCTGAAAGCCGAGCCCTTTCAAAAC
>DASVAJ010000034.1:0-41860 GCA_036376415.1 Terriglobales bacterium | reverse complement strand
GCGCAACCCTGCTAAAATCTATAAAATCCACTCCCCGGAGATCCAATGCAGGCTATCCTTGCGCTGGAAGACGGTCGCGTCTTCCGAGGCAAAGGCTACGGCGCCAAAGGCGAATGCTACGGCGAGGTCGTTTTTAACACTTCCATAACCGGCTATCAGGAAATTTTCACCGACCCTTCCTACGCTGGACAGATCGTCGTTCTAACCAACCCTCAAATCGGAAACTACGGCACCAACGCTGAAGACAACGAGGCCACCCGTCCGTACATTGAAGGCCTCATCGTGCGCGAGTTTTCGAAAGTCAGCTCCAACTGGCGCTCGCAGCAGGTTGCCGAAGAGTATCTCGAGCAGTTCAAGATTCCCGTCCTTGCCGACATTGACACGCGCGCTCTTGTCCGCCATCTGCGTGACAACGGCGTGATGCGCGGCGTGATCTCGACAATGGAAACCGACGTCGATAAGCTCGTCGCGAAGGCCCGCTCCATCCCAAAAATGGACGGCACCGACCTGGCGAAAGTGGTCACGACGAACCGTCCTTATGTATGGGACGTGGGCGAACGCTCGCACGAGCCGGTCGAAGTTGTGGGCGTAAAAGACCAGCCTGAGCGCTTTCATGTAGTGGCTTACGATTTCGGGATTAAGCAGAACATTCTGCGTAAGTTACGCAGCGAGGGATGCAAGGTCACGGTTGTCCCGGCGCAGACCCCCGCAGAAGATGTTCTCGCGCTGAAGCCGAACGGTGTCTTTCTCTCCAATGGTCCCGGCGATCCCGAGCCCTGCACCTACGCGGTGGACAACATTCGCCGACTCATGGGACGCCAGCCGATTTTCGGCATCTGTCTCGGACATCAGCTCACCGGCATCGCGCTTGGCGGCAAAACTTTCAAGCTGAAGTTCGGACATCACGGCGGCAATCATCCCGTGAAGCAGTTGCACACCGGCAAAATCGAGATCACCGCGCACAACCACAATTTCGCCGTCGATCCCGACTCGCTGCCGCAGTCGGAAGTCGAGCTGACGCACATGGACCTGAATGACTCGACGCTCGAAGGCCTGCGCCACCGCAACCTGCCGCTGTTCAGCGTGCAGTATCACCCGGAAGCCGCTCCCGGCCCCCACGACTCGCATTACCTGTTCAAAGATTTCGTGAAGATGATGGAGGAGTGGAAGGGGTGAAGACGGCAATATTGCTGGCCGGACTACTCTTAGCGTCTCGCTCCTTCGCACAATGGGACGAACAGGCGAAAGGCTTCGCTATCACGAACGTCTGCGGTCGACTGGCGAAGCAGCTTCCGAATGGACAAAGAGCGGATTCACCCAAGGCGAAGTGGCTCAACCTGAGGGGAATTCGTATTCGTCTGTACAAACGAAGCGTAGGTACTCCATGTTGCTCGGCCGAGAACTTGATAGGCGAACAGGTCACTGGAAAAAAGGGAGCGTTTACATTTGGCGAGACGGAGTCGGGTCTCTACTGGCTCGTGGCGCCTTTGGACGGCAAGGAATACACAGTTCCTATAAGGTTTGAGCAAACCGAACATCCCAACGCGTGCTCGATTCAGATGTTCGGCATTGATACTAGTGACACCCTTAAATTCTGGTTCCGAGTGCGCGTGGAAGTGTACGGGTGAGGTTAACCGAAATCGTGACTTCTCTTGGATTCGGGAAGCGCACCTCTTGGGTGAGCGGGAATGAGATGAAAACAACTCTGTCATCCCGAGCGAAGACGATCGTCCCGCCCAGCCGGGACGATCGTCACAGTCGAGGGACCTGCTGTCTGCTTGCGCTACCGGTTCCGCTGCGCCGGAGAGTTGCAGCATGGTGGGAGTGAAAAGCAGGTTCCTCCACGCGCATGACGATTCGCTTCGCGAACCGTCATGCTTGGTCGGAATGACAGTAATGGGTAGGAATTGAAATAGAGGTAAGCAATGCGCCACGAGCGTCATTACTTCGTGTACATGATCGCGAGCATCTCGCGAGTTCTCTACATCGGAATGACGAGCAACCTGCACAAGAGAATTTGGGAGCACAAGAACGGCGTACTCGAAGGATTCAGCAAACAATACAAATGCCACCGGCTGGTCTGGTACGAATCGTACGACGATGTTGCCAACGCAATTGATCGCGAAAAGCAGTTGAAACGCTGGAACAGAACCAAGAAAGAATGGCTGATCGCAATGAAGAACCCGACGTGGGAGGATTTGGCCGCGGAGTGGTACCCGGAACATACAGCGAAAGCCAAAGTTTCATGAATATCACCTCTGTCAACCCGAGCGCAGTCGAGGGACCTGCTGTTCGCGTGCGCTGCCGGCGTCGCTTGCTCGCGCGAGAGTGCAGAGTGGTGCAGGCAAAAAGCAGGTCCCTCCACGCGGGATTGATCAGCCTTGCTGATCAATTCCCTTGGTCGGGATGACAGAGTTTTGAGCTCAAATGAAAATTCTTCTAAAGGACTTACGTCGAAGCCAAATGAAGCGGGCCGACGACCAACGACCGACGACCGACGACTGACACATGCCCAAACGCACTGACATCTCCAAGATCCTCATCCTCGGCTCGGGGCCGATCATCATCGGACAATCCGCCGAGTTCGACTACTCCGGCACGCAGGCCTGCAAGGCGCTCAAGTCCGAAGGCTACGAAGTCGTGCTGGCCAACTCGAACCCGGCCACCATCATGACCGATCCCGAGTCTGCCGACCGCACCTACATCGAGCCGCTCACCCGCGAATATCTGGAAGAAATCATTCGCGTGGAGCGCGAGATGTCGCCTGGCGCAGGATTCGCCGTTCTGCCTACAGTTGGCGGCCAGACCGCGCTTAACCTCGCCATCGAGCTTGCCGACAACGGAGTGCTTGAGAAGTACAACGTCAAACTAATTGGCGCGAACGTCGAAGCCATCAAGAAGGCCGAGGACCGCCTCTTCTTCAAAGACGCGATGCAAAAGATCGGCCTCGACGTTCCCAAGTCTGCGCTGGTCAACAACCTTAAAGATGGTCTAGAATTCGCCGGCAAAATTGGATTTCCCGTCATCGTCCGTCCCAGCTTCACGCTCGGCGGCTCGGGCGGCGGAATGGCCTACAACCGCGAAGAGTTGCTTGAAGTGCTCGCCCGCGGTCTCGATTTCTCCCCGGTTCACGAAGCGCTGATCGAAGAATCGGTGCTCGGATGGAAAGAGTACGAGCTTGAGGTCATGCGCGACCTCAAAGACAACGTCATCATCATCTGCTCGATCGAGAACTTCGATCCCATGGGCGTGCACACCGGCGACTCGATCACGGTCGCTCCGGCGCAGACGCTCACCGACCGCGAATACCAGGCCATGCGCGATGCGTCGATTGCTGTCATCCGCGAGATCGGCGTCGAAACCGGCGGATCGAATATTCAGTTCGGCGTGCATCCGACCACCGGGCGCATGGTCGTCATCGAAATGAACCCGCGCGTGTCGCGTTCATCCGCGCTAGCGTCAAAGGCGACCGGATTCCCGATTGCAAAGATTGCCGCCAAGCTCGCCGTCGGCTACACGCTCGACGAGATCCCCAACGACATCACGCGCAAGACTCCGGCCTGCTTCGAGCCGACGCTCGACTACGTGGTTGTCAAAATTCCCAAGTGGCAGTTCGAAAAATTCCCCGGAGCGGACGAGAACCTCGGCCCCCAGATGAAATCCGTCGGCGAAGTGATGGCCATCGGCCGCACCTTCAAAGAAGCGCTGATGAAGGGCGTGCGCGCGCTCGACACCGGCAAGCGCGTCGGATCAGAAAAAATTGAGCCGAAGATTCTCACCCAACGCCTGGTCACGCCGCATCCCGAGCGCCTCTCCTACATCCGCTACGCCATTCGCCAGGGCCACACGGTCAAGCAACTGGCCAAGATGACCGGCATGGACCCGTGGTTCCTCTACCAGCTGAAAGAAATTAACGACATGCAGCTCGAAGTCGAGAAGCACCCGATGGAGTCGGTCCCGACCGAGGTGCTGCGCGACGCCAAGCGCATGGGCTTCTCCGATGGACGCCTCGCCGGAACCTGGCGCCTGAGCGGCAAAGGCGATCAGGAAAAGATTCGCCATCTTCGCAAAAAACACAAAGTGAAGCCCGTCTACAAGCGCGTCGACACGTGCGCCGCCGAATTCGAAAGCTACACGCCGTATCTGTACTCGACCTACGAAGACGAGGACGAGGCGCCGCCGACCGACAAGAAGAAGGTCATGATTCTTGGCAGCGGGCCCAACCGCATCGGGCAGGGAATCGAGTTCGATTACTGCTGCTGCCACGCCAGCTTCGCGCTGCGCGACGATGGTTACGAGACCATCATGGTCAACTGCAATCCGGAGACAGTCTCGACCGACTACGACACCAGCGACCGCCTCTACTTCGAGCCGCTCACATTCGAAGACGTTTGGGCCATCTACGAGCACGAGACTGCGGCAGGCGCGGACGTCGGCATCATCGTGCAGTTCGGCGGGCAGACACCGCTGAACCTCGCGCTGCCGCTGAAGCAATCGGGCGCGAAGATCATCGGCACTTCGCCTGAGTCAATCGATCTCGCCGAGGACCGCAAGCGCTTTAACAAGCTGCTCGAGGAGTTACAGATCCCGCAAGCTCCCGGTGCGATGGCGGCGTCGCTCGAAGAAGCTGTCGAAGGCGCGCGCAAGATCGGATACCCGGTGCTGGTGCGTCCTTCGTATGTGCTCGGCGGACGCGCGATGGTTATCGCCTACGACGAAGAGACGGTCGTCCGCTACATGAAGGAAGCGGTTGAGTATTCGCAAGACCGCCCGGTGCTGATCGATCACTTCCTCGAAGATGCAATCGAAGTGGATGTTGACGCGCTCTCCGACGGCGAAGACGTCGTGATCGGCGGAATCATGCAGCACATCGAGGAAGCCGGAATCCACTCCGGCGATTCATCCTGCGTGCTGCCGGCGGTTGATATCCCAGAGCATCTCCTCAACCGCATGCGCGAGTACACGTTCAAGCTCGCCCGCGCGCTGAAAGTGGTGGGGTTGATGAACGTACAGTTCGCGATCCCGAGAACCGAGTATGCGAGCACCAGCAATGGCCATGTGGGAACGGGCGCCCACGCCCGTTCAGGCCGAGCGGAGCTCGGCGGTGAGACAGCTGAGGCTAGCAATGGCTCCGGCAAGGTCTATGTCCTCGAAGTCAACCCTCGCGCCTCCCGCACGGTTCCCTACGTTTCCAAAGCCACCGGCATTCCGATGGCAAAAATCGCCAGTCGTCTCATGACCGGCCGCAAGCTGCGCGAGTTCCTGCCGGAGTTCATCGCGCAGAAAAGAGACCTGGACACCGGCTCCTGCTATTACGTCAAATCCCCGGTTTTCCCCTGGAACAAATTCCCCGGCGTGGACACCGTCCTCGGCCCGGAGATGAAGTCCACCGGCGAAGTCATGGGCGTCGCCGACAACTTCGGCGAAGCTTTCGCCAAGGCCCAGGTCGCCGCCGGACAGAAGCTGCCCACGCAGGGATGCGTGTTCGTCAGCGTCACCGATCATGACAAGCCGCATGTCGCCGAAGTCGCGCGCAAGTTTGTCGACATGGGATTCAAGCTGGTGGCCACCGCCGGCACCGCCGACGTGATCGAAGAAGCGGGGATGCAGTGCGACCGCGTGTACAAAGTGAAAGAAGGCCGCCCCAACGTGGTCGACCTGATCAAAGGCGACCGGATCCAGCTGATCATCAACACGCCTGCGGGTCAGGATCCTTATTTCGACGAAAAGGCCATCCGCCGCGCCGCCGTCACCGCCCGCATCCCGACCATCACCACGCTAGCGGCTGCCCGCGCCGCCGCCGAAGGCATCGCCGCGCTACAACGTGGCGAAGTGAATGTCAGGGCGTTGCAGCAACTGCATGCGGAGAGGGTCTCGGTAGATCGAAGCCATTGAGTCTTGCGATGAACGAAGAGGATGTTCTGCTTGCGCGGTTTGTAGGTGTCTTCGGAAGGTTCTATGAGTTGGCAGAATATGCCGATATCTACCCGATAGTCGCTGAACTGGCTATCGGAGAACCAGATGAACTTGGTCAGACACATTGGCAGCCCAAAAGAGTAGAAACAGATCATCGTTGCCTCGACTCCTTATACGCCAAACTTCCTGCTGCCTTCCCACCTCTTTATGAACGGCTCGTCCTTACCTATCGGTGGGCGGAAGTTGACCTTGGGAGCCACACGCTCTTGGCCAATCCTCCTGGACCCGATCTATCGCGACTGCTCGGAGAAATATCCAAAGACCCGGCGCTTTCAGGGTCGTTAATTCCCGCGGGGTATATCCGGTTCGCGAAGGGTACTGATTATGACTATGACCCGGTGTGCTTTGATGTAAGCAAGCGCAAAAGAAAGGGCGATTGTCGCATCGTGAAAATCGATCACGAAGAGATACTGTGCAATTCGCGGATTAAAGTTGTAGCCGAACTCGCACCAACCTTTGAAGACCTCGTGCGACAGACAATCTCAAGAGCAGAAAAAGCCTGATTCTCAATTGAGACGTTGCCCCACCCTTGTCGGCCCGTTGTTTGGAGCGACAGCTTCGGAATTTTGATTTTCAGGGACAACAGGAAGTCAACATCCCCACCCTCTCGTGCAAAACGCGGGAAGGGTGGGGTGGGGCAACCCGAATAGGTGGAAGAGCGGCGCTTCAGCGCCGCGTTAAGTCGTAAGAAGGACGGTTACGCGGCCCTGAAAGGGCCGCTCTTCCACGTCTGCGATCAAACTGACACCTCGCGCAATCTAGAGACTCGTCACCTCGCTTAAAATCCCTCTTGACCCTGACGTAACGTCAAACCTTATTAAGTATGAGGGACGCGGATGAGCCCAACTTATCAGCCTCACGAATTTGCCCAGCGCGCCGGAGTCACCATCCGGGTGCTTCACCACTACGACCGCCTGGGATTGCTCAAGCCCAGCGGACGCACGGCCTCGGGCTATCGCCTCTACTCCGATCGCGACCTGGTGCGTCTGGAGCAGGTCGTGGCGCTGAAGTTCATCGGCTTCCCGCTGTCTCAAATTGGAGAACTTCTCAATCGGAAGGATCTGGACGTTACAACGGAACTTCGGCAGCAACGGCGAATCATGGTCGAGAAACGCGAGCATCTCGATCGAGCAATTCGTGCCATTGAACGCGCCGAGCAAGCCGTCGCTTCCGGCGGGCAGACCGATTGGGAGCCGTTCCGGAAAATCATCGAGGTGATTCAGATGCAGACCAGAAAAGACTGGATGAAGCAGTACTACACCGAAGAGCAACTCGAGAATCTGCGTAAGCGCTGGACCCCAGAAGTGCAAGCCGAGTCACAGCGCGCTTGGGATGAGTTGGCCCGCGACACCGAAGCGGCTATCGCCCGTGGCGAAGATCCGCACGGCGAAGTAGGGCGGCAGTTCGCAACCCGAAGACAGCGCCTGCTGGATCAATTCACCGGCGGCGATCCCGGCATCGCCGCGAGTCTCGCGAAACTCTATGCCGATCGTGCGAACTGGCCCAAAAATTTCAAGAAGCCCTACAGCGATGCAGTGGATCAATTCCTTTGCGAGGCAGCGAAGGGGCTGGAGAAAGCGCTAGCATAGAAAGCCAATATTTGAATAGGCTTGCGTTGCGATCGAGGCAGGATGATTTGCTTCGCAAATCATCCTGCCGGGGGAGGAACCTGCTTTTTCGATAGAATCGATTGCCGTTCGCGGAGCAGCAGAGCTCAGGGGCTAAAGCCCCTCTCCAAGGGCGCGAAAATCGGCACGACTGAAAGTCGTGCCCTCCCGAATGCATAAGAAATCCGCATTGCACGGCCTTTACTCCTCCACCACCGCGTCCGCCTCAATCTCTACCAGCCAATCCGGATCAATAAACCGCACCACCTGCATGATCGTATTCGCCGGACGAATCCCGGCGAAGAACTCGCCATGAACCATGGCCACCTTCTCCCAGTCCTCCATCCTTGTCAGTAGAATTCTCGTGCGGATCACGTCCGCCCGCTTTCCGCCCAGGCCTCGAACCGCAGCGTCGATAATCTGCAGGCAGCGCCGCGCCTGCGCCGCCGCATCGCCCTTCGCAACCGTTTTTCCGTCTGCTCCGAGAGGAGCAGTTCCTGTTACTGCAATGACCTGCCCGCGTCGCACCGCCCGTGAAATCCCGACCTTCGGCTCAAATGGAGAGCCCGTAGAAACGCGTCGTCGTGTGTTTTGCATTAAGAACACCCCCTGACGTCGCCACATCATAGCTGACGACTCGAGAAGTTGGCCTTCTGGCTAGCGAGCGTGAGCTCTCCCTATAACGCGGAGCGCACCCTGTCTTTGCGTTTAGAATGTTGACAGCCTATCTGTCCCCTGCCACACGGCTGAGGGCTGACGGCTCAAACCCCATGCTCCTTCACGGCATTATTCCTCCGATTACTACGCCGTTCTATCCCGACGGCCGCGTGTACCTCAAAAAGCTCGAACACAATGTCGAGCGCTATTCGAAGACTCCGGTCGCAGGACTGGTTGTGCTCGGCTCGACGGGGGAATCGATCCTGCTTTCCGACGACGAGCGCCGCGAGGTGCTGAAAACGGCGCGCGAGGCTTGCGCCCCGCACAAGGTCCTGATCGCCGGCACTGGAGTGGAGTCGGCCCTTGAAACGCTGCGTCTGACCGAATACGCCGCCGAACTCGGCTACGATGTGGCGCTGGTGCGCACGCCGCATTTCTATCGTCCGCAGATGCAGCCTGCGAACCTGCTCGCGTTCTACCGCATGGTCGCCGACCGCTCGCCGCTTCCTGTCCTCATCTACAGCGTGCCTGTCTTTACCGGGTACGATATGCCGTCGGAACTAGTGATCGAACTTGCCGAACACCCCAACATCATCGGAATCAAAGAATCCGGCGGCGACGCCGAAAAGGTCCGGCGCATGGCCGAAGCGACCCGGCATATCAAGCGCAGCGCCACCGTGACCGAAACCTTCGCGGCGGTGACCCCGCGCATGGTAGCGGCGCGAGAGCAGGAGGCCGCCGGCAACGGCGAATTGATTCCCGTCGGAGCAATATCTGGGACACAGAGCTCCGCAGCAGGAGAAGCCGCCAATGTTTCTGCTCGACATGCGGCACGCATGGAAACCGGGGCCTCCCCGAGTTCATCGTCCGCCATTCAGATGATTGGAAACCTCAAGACCCGCCAAAAAGAAGTTGGATTCCAGATCCTGGCTGGGACGGCACAAAAGCTGCGCGCCTGCCTTGACGCAGGCGCCGTGGGCGGAGTCCTCGCCTTTGCCGATCCCGCCCCGACTGCGTGCTACGAAATCTATGCCGCGTGGAAAGAAGGTGACACGGAACTCGCGCGGCTCAAACAAGAGCGCATCACGCAAGCCGCCACGCGCGTGGGCAGCCAACTGGGCATACCGGGCATGAAATACGGAATGGATCTCAACGGCTACTACGGCGGCCCGCCCCGGCTGCCCCTGCTGCCGCTGACCGCTGATCTGAAGAAAGAAGTCGAGCGGTTAATGGCGGATATACGGAACTGAAGTAGTCGTTCCGACTCGGCGAAGCAATCCCTTCCAGGCGTTTGCAATTTGGAAACTCCTCGCGCGCGCCCCTTAGAAGCAACCCTGAAAAAAGGAATACAATCTACCTCGCACAGGAGCACGAATATGGCGACTACTCTGCAGCCCGCAACCGAGCAGGCCAGCAAGCAATTGATCAACTACCGCGTCGCTGGCGGCGTGGCGGTGATCGAGATGAACGATCCGCCGGCGAATACCTACACCTACGAGATGAACCGGCAACTCGATGAGGCGATTCTAAAAGCTCGCATGGACAATGACGTCTATGTCATCCTGCTGACGGGCGCAGGCGACAAATTCTTCTCGGCGGGCGCCAACATCAAGATGTTGGCCAGCGTCGATCCGACTTTCAAGTACTTCTTCTGCCTGCACGCGAACGAGACGCTTCTCCGCCTGGAACACACGCCCAAGCTGGTGATTGCGGCGCTCAATGGGCACACGGTTGGCGGGGGCCTCGAGATCGCAATGGCCGCCGACATTCGTATTGCGCGCAAGGATGCCGGCAAGATCGGATTGCCGGAAGTTAATCTCGGTGTTCTTCCCGGCACTGGCGGCACACAGCGGCTGTCGCGCCTGGTGGGCAAGAGCAAGGCGATCGAGTTGATGGTGACCGGCAATACCTATTCCTTCGAAGAGGCTCTCGAACTCGGCATCATTAATGACATCTACGAGCGCGACGGCTTCATGGAAAACGTGATGGAATACGCGCGCCAGTTCTGTCCGCCCAATAAAGCGGCTAAAGCTGTCGGACGAATCAAGCGTTCGGTGCAAACCGGCTGGGAGATTCCGTTGGAGTCCGCGCTGGCCGTGGAGCGCGAAAACCAGCAACTGCTCTTCCAGAGCGAAGATGCGAAAGAAGGCCTGGCTGCGTACGTGGAAAAGCGGCCGGCGGAGTTTAAGGCGAAATAAAAAGCATTACCACCAAGGGCACAGAGGTGCACAGAGGAACGCCATAGAAACTTCAATGTAGAACCCTTCTGGTCTCCTCTGTGGAACTCCATGTCCTCTGTGGTCAAAGGTTTTAAATCTTATGCCCGGCAAAGTAGCAAAGATTGGCACATTTTCTGATTGGATTGGCCTCTTCGACGAATGGCGCAAGGAGATCGGGGTCAATCGCGATGAGATCGCCAGCTTCAAATTCGACACCCTCTTCGGCGCCATCGAAACCGACGAGATCCAGTTCGGCCATTTTAAAGGGAAGAAGAAGTGGGAGAACCTGCGCCAGATTCCCACCCAGCAGATGCGCGACGCGCTTCTGAACATGATCGTCTACCAGGGCGACACAGAATTCGCCAGCGTGGAGCAGCAGCGGCATCTGTTCGAGACGGCGCCCACCGATTGGGACCGCCGCGCCATCACCCGCGTGATGATCGAAGAAATGCGCCACGGCTGGCAGATGTGCGCGCTCCTGGTCGAGCACTTCGGCTACTCCGGCAAAGTGGAAGCGCAGAAGATGCTCGAGCGCCGCGCCTTCGAGAACAAGCGCCTGCTGGGCGCTTTTAACGTGGACGTCGACAACTGGATGGACTTCTTCACCTACACGGATTTCGTCGACCGCGACGGGAAATTCCAATTGCAGATGCTGAAGTACTCGGCGTTCGCTCCGCTTGGGCGCTCCATGTCATACATGCTGCGCGAAGAGGCGTTCCACATGGGCACGGGAAACGATGGCCTGCGCCGCATCGTGCAAGCCGGCGTCATTCCCGCCTGGCTGATTCAGAAGTATCTCAACAAGTGGATCTCCAGTTCCTACGATCTTTTTGGTACCGACCATTCGTCGTCAGCCCATTGGGCGTACGTCTGGGGAATCAAGGGCCGCTATGACGAACCTAAAAACGACCAGCAAGCCGACCTCGACGATCTGAATGACTACAACCGTCACTTGTATCGTGACGAAGTGGCAGGGCTAATTGAGCGCTTCAACGGCGTTCTGAAACCCGGCAACCCAAAACTCTACGCGCCGGACATCAGGTTCAATCGCATGATCGGCAAGTGGGCCGGGCAGAAAGTTCATCCGCAAACGGGCGCGTCCTTGGACGGCAAGGAATACGAGCAACTGTTGCCGACGTTCATGCCCACGGCGGAAGACAAGAAGTTGCTGCTGGAGATTATCGCAAACGAGAAAAACTGGATTGTGGAGAAAGAAGGCGCCCGCGATCCGTTCGAAACCATTGCCGAGCCAAGAAAGTCGGCGATCAATTTGTAAAGGAGTCAGCCAACTCGGACGCGCCATCCTTGTCGCGTTGTTTGCGACAGGGTGATTTTGACTTCTGCCATGAGCACCGCCGCCACCCAATTCAGCCGTCTCTCCGTGGAGGTCGAAGCCCCTGTCGCCCGCATTACCCTCAACCATCCTCCGCTCAACATCATCGATATCGCGATGATGGAAGAACTGGCGGCCGCGCTCTCCGAGGTGCAATCGCCACCCGAAATTTCCGTGATCGTCCTCTCCGGGGCAGGCAAGTGCTTCTCCGCAGGAGTCGATGTCGCCGCGCACACGCCTGACCAGGTCTCCTCCATGTTGGAGAAGTTCCATGCGGTAATCCGTGCCTTGATCACGACAACGAAGGTGACCATCGCCTCGGTTCACGGCCACTGCCTGGGAGGAGGCGCTGAACTGGCCATGGTTTGCGACCTGGTCTACACGGCTGAGGACGCACAATGGGGCTTCCCGGAAATTCAACTGGGATGCTTTCCGCCGGTTGCAGCCACCGCTCTGGCGGCACTGGTGGGACAAAAACAAGCTGCGAGTCTGATTCTCACCGGCCGCGCCATTCGCGGGGGCCAGGCCGCTGAAATCGGACTGGCTGCCATTGAGGTGCCTGAGCGCAATCTGCCGGCGGTCATACACGAGGTCGTCGGCAAATTATCCCAGCTCAGCCCCGCCGCCCTGGCCTTGACCAAAAAGGCGTTCTACGCCTGGGACTCGATGCACTTCGATAAAGGCCTCGCCCGCGCAGAAAAAATCTATCTGGAAGAATTGATGCAAACGCGAGATGCACAGGAGGGAATACGAGCGTTCCTGGAGAAGCGCCGTCCCCGCTGGATGGGCCACTGAACGCGCCGGCAACGGCTAAGCCGCCGAGCGCGCCGCAGCGCAGGTCCCCGCATTTAATCTGCGGATCGAAGCTCAGAGCGGTTGCCGCCACTGGCGTGTGCGCCTATTTCGTCTACAGTTCGTATCTCGCGATCCGCGAGCAGGAATTCCAGGTCCATCATGAGTTGTGGACAATCGTCACCTGGGCGGTATGGTTGCTGTTGCTCGCCGGCGTTATCCCAGAGACGCGCTGCTGGCGGGAGCGAGTTTTGTTCGCGCTGGTGCTCACAAACTGCGCTGTCGGGCTGACCGTTTGCCTATGGGATTCCATTCCATTTGGGATTATCCACGAGGCTCGCGAACTATCTTTAGCTCTTTGGCTGCTGGCGTGTGTAGCGGGTTTCATGACCCTGTTAGGTTCGGGCAAACCCGATGCAAGCAACGCGAACGCATGAGACTTCCCAGGCAAATCGCGCCACCCGGGCCAAAGGCTGGGGACCAGGAGCCGAGAGCTGCCGCATGAAGAAACAACTCCTCGAACTTCGCGTTAACGGCCGCTCGCGCGAGATCGCCATCGAGCCCGGCAAGCTCCTGTTAGACACGCTCCGCCAGGACTTGCAGCTCACCGGATCCAAGCGCGGCTGCGAAGATTCCTCTTGCGGCGCGTGCACCATTCTCGTCGACGGCACGCCCATGCTCTCCTGCGCCATGCTGGCCGTCAGCTGTGAAGGCCAGGAGATCACAACGGTAGAGGGCGTCACCGAACATGGCGCGCTGGCCGCCATCCAAAAGGCCTACGGCGATTGGGGAGGCGCTCAGTGCGGCTATTGCACCCCCGGCTTCATGATGACGGTGAAGCATCTGCTCGCGACCAATGCGAAGCCGACGGACGAAGACATCCGCGAAGCCTTGAGCAGTAACCTGTGCCGCTGCACCGGTTACACGCAAATGTACGCCGCTATTAAAGCCGCCATCGAAGCGGAGCAGAAGGGAATGGGGGCAAGCCGCGGAGCGGCGCCAGAATAAAGCCCCGGGCGTAAGCCCTGGGTAGGCGGGTTTGCGACAGTGTTCTGGAGGGACGACAGAAACGCGACATCGAGCTTCGCTCGACCGGACGGGTCGGAGACCCATCCCCACATGGCCACACGACGGTTTTCATGACTGACTTCTCCATCATTGGCCGGCCGATCCCCATGGTCGACGCCGCCTCCAAGACCAGCGGCGCCGGTAAATACACCGACGACCTCTCTCTGCCCGGCATGCTGACCGGCAAGATTCTGCACTCGCCGCACCCGCATGCGCGCATCAGGCGCATCGACGCCACCCGCGCCGAACAACTCGACGGCGTGGTCGCGGTGATCACCGGCGCAGATGCTCCTAATCCCTACGGCATCCTGCCCGTTGGCCATGACGAGCACGCGCTCTGCGTCGACAAGGTCCGCTACGTGGGCGACAACGTCGCCTGCATTGCCGCCGAAACTGAAGCCATCGCGCAACAAGCGCTCGAACTCGTCGACGTCGAATACCAGATCCTCCCTGCCTATTTCGATCCCGAAGAGTCGATGAAGGCCGAGCGCGACTTCATCCACGAAAACAAGCCGCACAACCTGGAAAAGGACTACCACCACGTATTCGGCGATCCTCAAAAGGGTTTCGCCGAAGCCGAGGTCGTCGAAGAAGCGCGCTTCCTCGCCAACGAAGTTACGCATGCGGCCATGGAGCCACACTCCACGCTGGCCAGCTTCGATCTCGATCCGCAAACCGGCCAACTCGGGCGGCTCACGGTTTGGTCATCAACCCAGGTCCCTTACTACTTACAGCACAAGCTCTCGCTCGTGCTGGATCTGCCCATGTCGCAAATTCGCGTGATCAAGCCGCTGGTTGGCGGTGGCTTTGGCGGCAAGAGTGAAGTCATACCCCTCGAAATCATCGCCGCCGTTGCAGCCCGCAAAGCCCAGCGCCCGGTGAAGATTACCTACACGCGCGAAGAAGTTTTCTGGGCGCACCGCGGACGCCCGCGCACCATCATCGACCTGAAGACGGGCGCAAAAAAAGACGGCCGTATCACAGCGGTGAGGGCGCGCGTGGTTCAGGACGGCGGCGCTTACTGTTCCTATGGGGTGGTTACGATCCTCTACTCCGGCGCGTTGCTGGGCGCGCTGTACGACATCCCGAACATTCAATACGACGGCTATCGCGTGCTCACCAACAAGCCTGCCTGCGGCGCCATGCGTGGACACGGCACCGTCAACGTGCGCTTCGCATTTGAGTCGCAGCTCGATGAGATCGCCGGTAAGCTGAAAATGGATCCCGGGGAAATCCGCCGGCGCAATCTGCTGAAACCGCCGTGCATCACGGTAAATGGACTTCGTGTGCAGAGTTACGGATTGCCCGAGTGCATCGAGAAAGTGGTTGAAGCCTCCGGCTGGCGCGAGCGCAAAGGCAAGCTCCCCAAAGGCCATGGCCTCGGCCTTGCCTGCAGCCATTACGTAAGCGGCGCCGCCAATTCGATCATCCGTTCCGATATGCCGCACTCGACCGTCAACCTCAAAATTGACCGCGACGGGGGAGTGGTTGTCTACACCGGAGCTTCGGAAATCGGCCAGGGCTCGGATACGATGACCGCCCAGATTGCCGCAGAGGCTCTGGGGTGTTCGCTGTCGCGCGTCAAAGTCGTCGCTGCGGACACGGACCTCACGCCCATTGACATCGGTTCTTATTCCAGCCGCGTGACCTTCATGGCCGGCAATGCGACGCTGCGTGCGGCGGAAGAGGTAAGAAAGCAAATGGCTTCGGCTGCCGCGAGAAAAATGAATTGCGCGCCCGGCGAGCTGATCTTTCGGAATGATGTCGTCTACAAGAATGGAAATCAAAGTCCCCACCCTGTCACAAAGGACGTGACCAGGGTGGGGCAGCCGACTGAGTACAATCCAACCGTCTCCGGCCGAGTTGAAAACCAAATCCTTCGCGGCTCGCTGCAACAAAAACGCAAAGATGACCAACAGCCCAGGGACTTTCTTACGTTCGAAGAAGCCGTAGTCGCGGCTATCGATTTTCACGGTACCCTGACCGGCACCGGCTCCTATGCTCCGCCCGCCGAAGCGCGCGGAGGCAAGCACAAAGGGGCGGGCGTCGGTCCCTCCCCCGCCTATTCGTACTCGGCCCAAGTGGCGGAAGTCAGTGTCGATGAAGCCACCGGCCAGGTGACCGTCCACAAAGTCTGGGCGGCGCACGATTGCGGTCGCGCCCTCAACCCGGTCGCAGTGGAAGGCCAGGTGATCGGCTCCGTCTGGATGGGCATGGGCCAGGCCCTCACCGAAGAGATGGTCTGGAAGGACGGCTTGCTGATGAACCCCGGGTTGCTGGAGTATCGCAGCCCCTCGTCGGTGGAATCGCCGGAAGTGATTCCGATGATCGTCGAGAGCGTCGATCCGGAGGGCCCGTTTGGCGCCAAAGAGTGCAGCGAAGGCGCGCTCGCGGCCACGCCTCCGGCGATTGCCAACGCCATCTACGACGCCGCTGGAATTCGCCTGCACGAGTGTCCGTTCACGCCCGAGCGGGTGCTCGCCGCCTTACGCGCGAGCAAAAATGCCAAGCCGCTCAATTTGACCGAAGGCGTCGATCCCACAACTCCCGACGGTTTCCGCGAGCACGGCGGCGCGGTATGGTTCAACGGCAAGGGAGCAGTGCGGCTGCAGCCCACCGCAACCGGAGGCAATGGCCCTCTGGGGAATGAGGGTGGTGTGGGGAATGAGGGCTATGTCGTGGCGGGTCTCCAGACCCGTCAACTCCCCGCGGTTTTTGCGGGGACGAGTTCCAGCATTCCGCCAAAGTTCCAACTGCTTCGTCCCCGCTCGCTCACCGACGCACTAAGCATGCTCAACCACGGCGCGGACAAGAGTGTCCGCGCCACACGCCTCCTCGCGGGCGGTACCGACTTGCTCCCGTCCATGCGCCAGAGCCTGTTCGACCCGGAATGCGTCATCGATTTGCGCCATCTCGCCGAACTGAAGGGAATCCGGGAAACCGAGCAGGGAATTGAGATCGGCGCGCTGACCACGCTGCGCGAGATCGAACGATCGAGCGAACTGCGAAAGCACTACCCCGTCCTGACGGAAGCCGCCCGCACGGTTGCATCTCCCGTCATCCGCAACATGGGCACAATCGGCGGCAACATCTGCCTCGACACGCGCTGCCTGTGGTACAACCAGTCGCTCGCCTGGCGCAAGTCCTGCGGCTTCTGCATCAAGAAAGATGGCGACCTGTGCCACGTCGCTCCCGGAGGTACAAAATGCTGGGCGGCTTTTTCCGGCGATACGCCCCCGGCTCTGCTTTGCCTGGAGGCGGAAATCGAAATCGCCGGACCCGCTGGCACTCGCCGTATTCCACTGGGGGAGTTCTACACCGGCGAGGGCGACTCCTACCGCAAGCTGCAGCCCAACGAGATTGTCACTCGCATCCTGCTTCCGCGCCGTTCTGCGGGCTTGCGCGGAGCGTACCGCAAGCTACGTATCCGCGGTTCGATCGATTACCCGCTGGCCGGCGTCGCCATTGCTTGCGGACGAACCAATGGTCAGGTTCACGATCTGCGCATCGGAATCACCGCAGTGAATCCTGCACCCGTGCTGGTGAAGGGAATTGTTGATGTTCTGAATGGGGGAACCGCCAACCACTCCTTGCCCGAGCGAATTGGTGAACTCGCCGCCCGAACTGCCAAGCCACTGACCACCTCGGCGCTCACGCCCGAATACCGCCGCGAGATGATCCGTGTGTTTACGCAGCGTGCTCTCGCAGACATGCTTCGAAACTAGGCACCCGAACTCCTTCGTAACCATCACCAGCAAAGATTGCCCGACTTCTCAATTGTGCTCGGCTCAGCGAAACGGTATGATGCCTCGCATTCCGGCTCTCGCGTTGGTTGTAGCGGCGGCTCCAAGGAGGCTTCATGGATAACTCATCCACGGCAATGCTCGTTGTCTACGTGATCGTAGGCATATTCCTGTTAATCACCCTTTTCAGCGGCTTCTACCAGGTGAGAACTGCGGAAGCGGTGGTCGTGCAGCGCCTGGGCAAGTTTTTGCGGGTGGGCACCGCGGGCATCAACTTCAAATTGCCATGGCTTGATCAGATTGCGGGCCGCATCGATCTGCGCGTGCAGCAACTCACGCTGGACGTCGAGACCAAAACCAAGGACAACGTCTTCGTGAAAATTCCGGTTTCGGTGCAGTACCACGTCATTCCCGACAAGGTTTATGCCGCTTTTTACAAGCTGGCTAATCCCAAGCAGCAGATCTCGTCGTATGTTTTCAATGTCATTCTCGGGCACGTGCCGAAGATGAACCTCGATGACGCCTTCCTGCAGCAGTCCGACATTGCAGTGGCCATCAAGCAAGGTCTCGACGACGTGATGCAGACCTACGGCTACGCCATCGACCAGGCGCTGGTCACCGACATCCAGCCCGACGAGAAAGTGAAAGCCGCCATGAACGAGATCAACGCCGCTCAGCGCGAGCAGGTGGCTGCACAGGCCCGCGGAGAAGCCGAAAAGATCCTGAAAGTGAAGGCGGCCGAAGCGGAAGCCGAGAGCAAGGCGCTGCAAGGGCAAGGCATCGCCAATCAGCGCAAGGCCATTGTGGAAGGCCTGAGGCAATCGGTCGAAGCATTTTCCGCCGCGGTGGACGGAACCACCGCGAAGGATGTCATCATGCTGGTGCTCGTGACTCAATATCTCGATACCATCAAAGAAATTGGCTCCAACGACAAGAGCAACACACTGTTCATGTCCCATTCGCCGGCAGCCATGGGTGATCTGTTTCGCCAGATGCAGGATGCGGTGATGATCGGGCAGAAAGCGGCGGCCGCGGGTTAGAACAACAGGCCGCCCTGCAAGACGCGTCTTGGGGCTATAGGAGATAGGCAGTGCCGAGCATATCTTCTTGCGATCGGAACCGGCGGACTTCTTGGCGCATTAGCTGGCTATTTCCTCGCTCGCTCAGTGCTTGTACGTCGACATCCGTAGCCCCAATACGGAAATCACTTTGAGCTATGCCTTCCAATGTCCGACAGCGTCTCTATCGGAGGATACGACTGCGCTTCAATCACCGTTCGCTCAGGAGTCGGTGCGCCGGCTACCAGTGCGCTGCAAACTAGCTCCACCGCCATTCGCGTCGTGATTCCGGCAATCACGGTGGCGATTAGCAATCCCTGGTCAACCCATGCCTGGCCCTCAGTGGGCAGCCCATCAATCCCGGTGAATGGCCGGCGCAGCCACTGCGCGCGCTCGGGAGGATCGGGATGCTCCTCAAAGGCCTTTCGCGCCCCCCTGGCGATGCCGTCATATTGGCAGCCGATCAGGTCGATCGTACTGGCTCGCGAGGTTGACAGGCGCAGCCACGAACCCACCGCTGCGTGCGCGCCCTGCTCGGTCCACGAACTGCGCAGGGTTTTCAGCTGGATGTTTGCCGGCTTGGTGCTCTCCATCCCGTTAGTCCGCTGTGCCGCCGCCGAACTGGTCGCCGGACCTTGAATATAGAGGACGGTACCCCCGTTGGGGAGCAGCGCGGCAAACTGCTTGCCTTGAATACGTCCAATCTCGGTGTGATCGCGCGTGACCGAAAAGACAGGAACGTTGGCCCGACTGCGCAGCGCCGGTAAATAGTCCACGTCACAGTTCAGCACCACCCATCCGATACCGGCGCCCACCGCGGTTTCACCCACCCGCGCGAACGCGGTAGCCGTCAGCGGTTCGAAAAGTATGGCGTCCGGCCGCTCGGCTTTCGATTGCACCACTTCCAGCAACTGTTGGCTTTGCACCACCGCGTCGTTATCGGCATGAAGCACTCGAATATGGGCGCCCAATCGCGCAGCGGCTTCGGTTGCAGCTTTGGCTTGCTCGCGCTGGTAATCGTTCTCATTCGGAAGCGAAACGACAAGGCTCAGCTTCTTCATGACCCCTCTGTAAGGTCATGCTATACCCGACCGGTCGGTCGGTGGAACTGTCGGAAGTCTGTGAAGCTGCGAATGCGCGCGTCCTAGCCGAGAACGAATACACTACTGCTATGCCCAGCACGACATCGAATGCGCTCGCCGATTCCTCATCTTCTTACCTACGCTCGGCCATGCATCAGCCGGTGCGCTGGAACGAGTGGGGTGAGGAGGCCTTTGCGATTGCCAAGCGCGAAAACAAACCCATTCTGCTCGATATTGGCGCTGTGTGGTGCCACTGGTGCCACGTGATGGACCGCGAGTCCTACGAGGATCCGGAAATTGCTCAGATCATCAATGAGCGCTTCGTCGCCGTAAAGGTCGACCGCGACGAACGCCCCGACGTGGACAGCCGCCACCAGGTTGCGGTGCAGGCGATCAGTGGCCAAGGCGGCTGGCCGCTGACGGCTTTCCTTACCCCCGACGGCAAGCCGTTTTACGGCGGAACGTATTTTCCGCCGCAGGATCATTATGGCCGGCCCAGCTTCCGCCGCGTGCTGCTGGCCATTTCCGACGCATATCGCGAAAAGAATGGGGACGTGCTCGAACAGGCCAAGCTGGTGGAAGGAGCGCTGGCCCACTCGGAATCTTTTTCGGAGAAAACCGGCAGCGTCACCTTGGCGGTCGTGCAGGAGATTGTTGACGCTGGGCTCCGGATGTTCGACGAGCAGCACGGCGGCTTCGGCAGCGCCCCCAAATTCCCGCACCCCTCGATGATGGACCTGCTCATCGACCAGTACAGGCGCACAAAGGAGGAGCGGCTGCGGCACGTCTTCACCACGACTCTGGAAAAGATGGCGCAGGGCGGAGTCTATGACCAACTCGCCGGAGGTTTCCACCGCTATTCCGTCGACGAGCGCTGGGTGGTGCCGCACTTCGAGAAGATGTCCTACGACAACTCCGAACTGCTAAAAAATTATGTCCACGCCTACCAGGTCACAGGCGACGAGTTCTTTGCTGGCGTTGCGCGCGACATCATCCGCTGGATGGATGAGTGCCTGAGCGACCACAAGCACGGCGGCTTTTATGCCTCGCAGGATGCGGACATTTCTCTCGACGATGATGGGGACTACTTCACCTGGACCGTGGACGAGGCGAAAGCTGCATTAACCGAAGAAGAGGCCCAGGTAGCGTGCCTGCACTACGACATCAACGAAATTGGCGAGATGCAGCACAATCCCGCGAAAAACGTACTTTTTCAGCGCGCGCCGGTTGATGAGATCGCGGTTCGGCTGCAACTTTCCCCGGATCGCGCGCGCGAACTTCTCCACTCCGCGAAGCGGAAAATGTACGCCGCCCGTCTCCAGCGCCCCACCCCGTTCATCGACAAGACCGTCTACGTGAACTGGAACGCGCTTTGTGTTTCCGCTTATCTCCAAGCCGCAGCCGTTCTGCACAGCGATGACGGCCGAGGTTTCGCGCTGCGCTCGCTGGACCGCATTCTCGCCCAAGCCTGGAGTCCAGAAGCGGGGCTCAAGCACGTCGTTGCCTACTCCGATGGGAAATCTGCCAAAGCAGATTCCGCCGGTTTTCTCGACGATTATGCCTTCACGGCGATTGCCTGCCTTGATGCCTACGAAGCCACCGCGGACCTCAGCTATTTTTCTGTCGGCAGAAAGATTGTGGACCGGATGCTCGAACGGTTTTGGGATGCCTCTTCCGCCGGTTTTCTCGATGCTCCAGCGGGAGGTTTGTTGGGAGTGCTGGGTACGGCGCGCAAGCCGTTTCAGGATTCCCCCACTCCCGCGGGAAATTCGGCGGCTGCCATTGCGCTGATCCGCCTGCACGCCTATACCGACGCTGCAACCTATCGCGACGAAGCCGAAGCCACGCTGCAATTACTGGCGGGGGTTGCGGGACAATATGGTATTTTCGCCGCCACCTACGGTCTTGCGCTGGTTCAGTTTTCTGTTCCGCACACTCAGATTGTGGTTCTTGGGGAAGATGAGCGGGCGTCTGATCTGTACCGCCGCGCCATCTCCCTCGCGCCGCTGGGCACTTCCGTATTGAAATTAACTTTCAACCAGGCGGTGGCTGCTAATCTGCCCCCTTCGATAGCGGAAACCATTCCTAAACTGCCGTGGCTGAAGGAGGGAAGGTCGGCTGCAGTGGTGTGTTCCGAAGGCGCTTGCCAGCCTCCCGTCTATAACTCCGCGGATTTGCAGAATCTGTTGGAAGCCCGGAAGAACGCCGCCTGACCTCCGCCGCACAGATTCCGCCGGGCAAGAGTCCAGTCCAAAATGAAAAGCGGGCCCGGACTGCTTTCACAGTGCCAGGGCCCATAACGTAATTGCTTAAGTGCCGTTTTGCGATGACCGACTACTTCAATCCGGGCGGATTGCAGTAAGGCGGTGGGAACCGAGGACTGCAAAGTGGCATCGGACCAGTGTAAAGCTTAGTGCTGATCGGCGTTGCCATAGCTAGACACGAACACACTACTCCTACCACCAGGACCATAGTCCTGACCGCACGTTTCATGGTCGTTCTCCTTACATGCGGGTCCCCTGGGAGCGGAAACCCTAAGTGGCTGGAATTATATCTCCGGTGTCAAGCCCAGACCTACAGGAAAGTGTGTAGAAAAAGGTAGGGAGTATCAATTTGAAACTGAGTGACGGGGAGCCGAGGTGTTAGAGGTGGCTGCTCTGCGCTCGGGACAAGGCGCGATCAACCATGTGTTCGAACATTGGAATGAGCGATTCGTCGCTATTGGATGGGCGAAGGTCGGTAAGAGCCTCATCCCAACGCTGCGGGACCAGAACGGGAATCATGGTGTCCTTGCGATTCCACACGGCATAGCTCAGCCAAAGCAGCAGGCCCAGGTTCCAGGAGCCCATATTGATCATGTTGGCCAGCACTACGTGGACAAATGTGCCGGTGTATAACGCGCTGGTGAATAGCTCAGCGCCGGATATCAGGCCGAAGCCGAGCGCGATGCCAAAGCTCAGCCGCCCCCAGGAAACCCTCAGACTCTTGCAGAATGCAAGCAGGAAGATCACCAACCCGCACTGCACCAGGTCGACGCAGCGTTGCACGATCAGAATGCTGCGAGTAAGCGGGTCCACCCCCCCGGGAGGGCCAACGAAGATCATCACCGACGAACCGAGGACCATGACGATACCCGCCCACTTAAACAGCGCTGTCCCAAAATCTTTGAGGGCGGGGTAAGGACGAAAGACATCCAGAAAAATCTCATGAATGATCTTGAAAGCCAGGATCACGTTGAGAGCGGCGCCTGCCCAAAACACATCGAAGTAGGCACGGGGGTTCTTGGTCAAGTAGACAGGAAACTGTACGCTGAAAATTATGATTTGAGCGACTACGTAAACAAAAAAGGCAGGGAACTCTTTGTGCAGCTTGCGGCGGTATAAAACCGCGGCCACGGCCACTTCAAACACCGGCTGCGAAACCCAGAAGGCGAGCTCGAGTTGAGGGCCTGACATGCTTCCGTCCAATAAAGAGGAAGTTGACAGCTCTTTGCTATGTACCGAAAGTATCAGCTTTTACTTGAAAGGGCCAATGTACCGAGGTAACCTCAATGGTGGTTACCCTGGTGGAGAAGAATTATTCGATGAAGACGTAGTAGGCCGTCGCCCATACCGCCGCCGGAATCGTTCCCCGTTTTTGTGCCGTCAACACCAGACTGTAGTCTGTCGAGCTGGCCAGCGTTTCCAGGATGGAGGGCGCCGACTTGGGTTCAATTGTGGCTAGAAAAGTGAGAAATTCAAACACATCTAACGTCCCCTCAAACTCCTGGGAGACGAAAGAAAGCATTACACCTTCCTGCGCCATGCGCCACGTGACAGAAGCCGTTAAGGACACCATGTGCTCATAGGCTGGGTTGGAAACTTCGCCGGGCCGCGGATTATCGAAGACCACGCGCAGGCGGCGTTCATCTTCCCGGGCAAATTCCCGCACCTTCAGTCCGCCGGATTTAGCCGTCGCCTTCCAATCCACGTGCCGGGCAGAGTCTTCCGGAAGATACTCGCGAATCCGGTACAAATCTGAGCCCATGCCTCGCTGATAAGCCTCGCGTTTGCCACTCAATACGGGTAATAGCTCCGCCAACTCTTCCGAGTTCTCGAGTTCAGGGTAAATCAGGACCTCGCGCGCGAGGGCGACACGGCGCGTCTTGGCCAGGAAGGCGAAGGGAAACCGTGTCGAAAGGCTAAAACGTTCCTGGTATCGTCCCCGCTTGCGAAACCGTAACTTCACCTCGGCCTGGAGACGAGACTTCGGAGGCAGCAGCGGAAAATACGCGGTCTCGTGAAAAACTCCCGAAGCCTCGTCCAAATCGATGCGCCGCAGCTTCCGATCCGGCAGTTGCAACCATTGGCGTTCGGGTGGGCGCCAGGGCGGGACAGGAAAAGTCGTTGCTACCCAACGCCAGCGCTTTCCCAGGCGCCTTTTGTCGACCGGAACAGCCGATACCGACAGAGAGGGCAGCCATCGGCGCGGATTGTGGACCGAAATGGTCGCCTGCACGTCTGTTCCGGCAAAGATGTGTTCCGGAATCTTAAGATCCAGCTCTAACTCCCTCAGGCAGAGCGCCGAAGCGATACCCGATACCGCGATGGCTGCCAGCATCATTGCCACAATGATGTAAAGGAGGTTGTTGCCGGTGTTCAGCGCAGCAATGCCGATCACCAGCACAATCAGCGCGTAGATGGCTCCGGCTCGCGTGACCTCGAAGTCAAGGGCATCGCGCATGCGCTTGGCTTCCACCCGCCGCGCCAGATAGGGTACGGTACCCAACCCCACCCCGGTCGCGATCAGCAGGGCCAGAGAGGCAAGAATCACGGTGGCGGGAATGTTGCCGGCATCCCGCGAAGCGGTGGAAAACACCGCGGCGGCAAACGCCAGGGCGAGCCCAACCGCAGCGATCAGAAACCGCAGCCACGCACCCGAGCTGTCGTGTTGCAGAAACCTCGGCAGGCGCTTCACTAAGCCGAAGCCAGGGTTGTTGGGGGTCGCTTCCATCCGTGGCTTGAGCCTAGCACTGATTCACCTTAGGTGTCAGGTTACTTCCCGTCGAGCACCGGTCGCTCTGGATGCTCAGCCAGGAACCGCTGCACGATTCCGCAGAACTCTTCCGGGCACTCTTCGTAAGGCAAATGCCCTGCTCCATGCATAATGGTTAGTTTGGCATGGAGCCTTTGCTTCAAGATCTCGGCGGAAGCGCGGTCAACCAGCCGGTCCTTGCTTCCCCAAATCAGGAGGGTGGGAACGCCCACAGCGGCCGGCAGTGCCTGCTCCAACTCGTCCATGCTCTTGCGCCAAGCCTGCGCAATCTTTACGCCATGCTCCAGGACTCCGGGACGGCGTAGAGGGCGGGTGTACCCCTCAACGGTTTCGCGGGTCACCTTTCGCGGATCGCCATACATCCTGCGAAGAAAATAGCCCGTAACTGGATGGATCGACCGGGCAAATGCGGGGAATAGGGAACCTAGCGCGGATACGTTCAGCAACGCCAGCCGCTTGCGTCCAATTCGAGACCACGGATTCGCCGGCGAAACCAGAGTCAGGCTTCGCAACCGCTGGGGCTGTTGAGTCGCCAGCATCAGCGAGGTTGCCCCGCCATAAGAGCTCCCGATAAGCTCGCAGCTTCGGATTTCCACCGCGTCCATGAACCGCACCAGCCGGTTGGCTGCGCCTGCCAGGGTGCAATCCAGCCCGGGATCGACATCCGAGAAGCCACATCCCGCCATGTCCAGCGCAAACACTTCCCGCTCGCGGGCGAGCAGCGGCAATGCAAATCGCCAGCTGAAGGAATGGGCGAGTAAGCCGTGCACCAATACCATCGCGGGGCCGCTTCCAGCCCGTTGAAAGCGGATGTTCAGACCCTCGACTTGTACGGATTCAGACTTGGCGACCGCCAATGCTTCCCCCATTTGTTTTATTTTCTCTCCGTCGGACAACTTTTTCTTGAGTGGCTGGATTCTATTCAGGCAGATATCGCCTCTGTCGCTTCTGTAAACAGGGGAGCGAAAGCTCCCCTGGATTTTTGCGTCCCCAGCTCAGCGGCGTCCACTAACCTTTGTTGGCCCAAATACTTACCGAATCTCACAGATTCCTTCCAAAAAACATAAATCCGTCTCTCCCCGGCTTTTATAATTCTAGGAAACGCTTACGAACGTGGGAGTTATCACGTCCAACCCGGGAAACATGTTGGCAGCGAACGTGCATCGATCAACAAGGGCGCGTGTACCTGTTCCGCCAATCGATTCTCTGATGAATCGCGAGTTTCAATTCCGATTCACGGCCGTCTTTCTGGTCCTGTTGACTGCGGCGGCGGTGACGCTTGCCTGGATCAACTTTCGCAAACAGAGCCAGTTCGTCGCTCCCTACGACGGCGTCTGGTGGAGAGAGCACGGCCAGAACATTGTCGCGGACCGGGTTGACCCCCGCGGACCCGGAGCCCATGCCGGGATCAAAGTGGGCGATCGGTTGGTTTCGATTGACAGCCGGCCCATCAAGACGACGGCAGCTGTAAATGCTCAGCTCTATTACGATCGCGCATGGTCGAAGCCGACATACACCCTGCAGCGGGGTGCCTACACCTTGGATGCCTCGCCCGTGCTGCAGCCGGCGCAGCGCGCTTCCGACGACTGGCTGCGCTTCATCGCGCTGATTTACCTGGGCATCGGCTTGTATGTGCTGTTTCGCCGCTGGACCGCTCCTGGCTCAACCCACTTCTACATCTTTTGCGTGGTCTCTTTCGTCTTCTACGCGTTCAAGTACACCGGCAAGCTGAACTCGTTTGACTGGAGTATCTATTGGGGCAATGTCGCCGCCTGGCTGTTGCAGCCGGCGCTGTTCCTGCACTTTGCCCTGAAGTTTCCCGAGGAGCATGCGGTTGTCCGGAAGCACCGCTGGATTGTCCCGGCGGTTTATCTCCCGGGCTTGCTGCTGCTGGCGTTCCACATCTCGGCCAAGCTGTTTTCGCGGGCCAGCGAAATGCTGCGCTGGCAAATTGACCGGTATGAAATGGCATACCTGGTGGTGCTGTTCATCGCGGCAGCATTGGTTTTCCTGCACAGCTACCAACATGCTGACCGGCCCATCCTCCGCCAGCAGTTGAAGTGGGTCACGCGCGGCACCATTCTTGCGATCGTGCCCTTTGCGGCGTTCTACGCATTGCCCTTTATCCTCGGAAGGACGGGCTTTACCGCCGCCGTCCTGTCGCTCGCGATTCTGCCGCTCACGTTCGGTTATGCCATCGTCCGCTACCGCCTGATGGATGTCGACCTGATCTTCAAGCGGGGCATGGCATATACGCTCGCGGGCGCAGCCATTGCTATCGCCTATCTCACTTCCATCGCACTGGTCGGAGAGTTAGTCCACTCGCGAGTCCCGGGTGCGGGGACCACAGGCCTGGTCATCGCGATCCTGGTTAGCGGGGCGCTGTTCGAGCCGCTGCGTAAATGGATTCAGGCCCGGATCGACACTCTTTTTTACCGCCGCCGCTACGATTATCGTCACGCGCTGGTTGAATTTGGCCGCGAACTGAACGCAGAAACGGACCTCGACAAAATGCTCACCAGCGTGGTCGATCAGCTGTCGCGCACCCTGCTGGTTGACCGCTTGGCGGTATTCCTGAACGACGGCGAGAATCAGGGAGCTTTCACCCTGGCCAAGTCCTTCGGCATTCAGGAGAGCGCCGGCTTGGACCTGAGCTTCCTCGGCGCGCCCCGGCCGGAACACCTGGAAAGCCATCTTTTCTTTGACAACACCCATAATGTGCCGCGCGAGTCGGCAAGCTGCCAGGAAGCGATCGCCCGCCTCGATCTGAACTACTACATCCCCTGTCGCGCGCAGAAGAGCACGGTCGCATTCCTGGGACTGGGCAAGACGGTCGAAGGCGATTTCCTCTCCAGCGAAGATGTCGAGTTGCTGGAAACGCTTGCCGGATACCTTGCGATCGCCATTCAGAATGCGCGCCTGTATGCCTCGCTCGAGCAGAAAATTGCGCAATACGAGCGCCTGAAGGATTTCAACGAAAACATCGTAGAGTCGATCAACGTGGGCGTGCTGGCGGTCGATCTGCAGGATCGCATCGAATCCTGGAACTCGCAAATGGAAGTGATGTACGCGCTGCCGCGCTGGCAGGCGCTGGGCAAGCCCCTTGGCGAGGTTTTCCCGGGTGAGTTTGCGCAGGAGTTCTATCGCGTGCGCCAGAGTCCCGGAATTCACAATTTGTACAAGTTCCGCCTGGATACGCCTACCGGCGAAAGTCGCACCGTTAATGTTGCGATTGCGCCCCTGGTGACGAAGAAGTTCAGCGTCGTCGGCCGGCTGATCATCATGGACGACATTACCGAGCGCATAGAACTCGAAGCGCAGCTTTCCCAGGCCGACAAGCTGTCCTCGATCGGTCTGCTGGCCGCCGGCGTGGCCCACGAGGTCAACACGCCGCTGGCGGTGATCTCGTCGTACGCGCAGATGCTTTCCAAGCAGCTGCAGGGCGACGAAAAGAAGGGCGCGCTGCTCGAGAAGATCACGCGCCAGACCTTCCGCGCCTCCGAGATCGTCAACAACCTGTTGAACTTCTCGCGCACCAGTGCGACCGAATTTACTGACGTCGACGTAAACCGCGTCATTGTTGATACCTTGAACCTGCTGGAACACCAGTTCAAGACCTCCAAGATTCGCATTCACGACGAACTCTCGCCCCATTTGCCGCGCATCCAGGGGAATGCCGGACGGCTGCAGCAGGTCTTTCTCAATCTCTTCCTGAATGCCAAGGACGCTATGCCGCAGGGCGGCACGTTGCGGGTCGCAACCTCCAACGGCGATGGCGTCAGCGTCGTGGTGGCCGACACCGGTTCGGGCATACCGCAAGAGCACATTCAGCGCATTTACGATCCGTTCTTCACCACGAAGACTTCGGCGCAGGATGGGCAGCGGCGGGGCACGGGCCTGGGACTTTCGGTTACGTACGGCATCATCCAGGAGCACGCCGGCAAGATTCGCGTGGAGAGCGCGCCGGAAGAAGGCACAACGTTTTATCTCGACTTTCCCCTGATGAGGAAGGCTGTGAATGTCTGAAGCCGCCGTCATATCGGGAAGGGTGCATCACGTTGCCATGCCGGAGCACGGAAGCGTGCTCATCATCGACGACGAGGCGGAGATTCGCGAATCTCTGCAGACCTTGCTTGAGCTCGAGGGCTACGAGGCGGAAACCGCGCCCAATGGAGCCGAAGGGCTCGCGCGGCTGGGCGAGCGGCCCTTCGATCTCGTGCTGCTCGATCTGGCGCTACCCGATCGCAACGGCATTGAGCTGCTGCCGCAAATTCGCGCTCTCGACCCGCAGATTTCGGTCATCATGATCACCGCCTACGGCACCGTGGAAGACGCCGTGCGCGCCATGCAGTCCGGCGCCGCGAACTTCCTGCAGAAGCCCTGGGACAACGAGAAGCTGCTGGCGGACGTTCGCGCCGCCATCGCCCGCCGGCGCGCGGAAGAAGAGAACATACAGCTCAAGCGGGCGCTCAAGCAGCGCTACAATTTCGAGAACATCGTCGGCAAGAGCGAGCCGATGTTGAAGATTTTCGACCTGGTCGCCCAGGTTGCGCCCAGCCGCTCGACGGTTTTGCTGCAGGGGGAGAGCGGAACCGGAAAAGAACTCATCGCCAAGGCCCTGCACCTGAATTCGCCCCGCCGCGACCGGCCGTTTGTTCCGGTGAACACCGGCTCCATGCCGCCTGATTTGCTCGAATCCACGCTGTTTGGACACGTCAAAGGCGCATTCACCAGCGCGGTTGCGTCGAAAAAAGGATTGTTTGAAGTCGCGGACCGCGGCACCCTTTTCCTCGACGAAATTGGCACCATGGGACTGGAGACTCAGGCGAAGATCCTGCGCGTGCTGCAGGACCGCAAGTTCATGCATCTCGGCGGCATTCACGAAATCCAGGTGGATGTCCGCATCATCGCCGCGACCAACGTCGATTTGCGCCAGCAGGTGCGGGAAGGGAAGTTTCGCGAGGACCTCTTCTATCGCTTGAACGTGATCACCATCGATCTTCCGCCTTTGCGCCAGCGCAAAGAAGATATTCCGCTGCTGGTCGACTTCTTCCTTCGCAAGTATTCCGAGGAAAACCAGCGGCCGCTGCGCTTCATGACGCCGGAAGCGCTTCGCCCATTGATGAACTACTCCTGGCCGGGTAACGTGCGTGAGCTGGAAAATGTGATTGAGCGCGCCGTCGTGCTTTCCTCAGCCACGGACATCGGGCCGGAGCTGCTGCCCGACCACATCATTGGACGCGGGGGGCTGATGCCGCTGATCGAGACGCGCTCTGACGCCTCCCTGTTCGAGCTGGTCGAAGAATGCGAACGGCAGATCATCGTTGACATGCTCGAAAAATGCGGCTGGAATCAGACCGAAACGGCCGAACGTTTTCGCATTCCACTCTCCACGCTGAATCAGAAGATCAAGCGGCTGAATATCGAAATTAAAAAGAAGAGCCGGGATTAAGAGCGGCTTCAGGCGTCGGGCTTTAGGCTCCAGGCGCCAACTTGCACACGCCGAGGCGCGAGGTACTGCAATCCTGTTGCACAGGTGAGTGCCTGAAGACTAACGCCGGGAACGTGGAGCTGCCTTTTCCTCTGCTATATTTCCTTTTACATGGACATCGAGCTGATCTCTCCCTCGGACTGGGCCAAGCAACAGGTCAAAGCGGTGCAGGATTACGCCGTGGTTGCGGCCCAGGCGGTCGGTAATCTGTTCAGAGGGCCGCGCTATCTCGCCGACACCACGCAGCAGGCGGACCTGATCGGGGTGGGCTCGTTGCCGATTGTGGTGCTGACCGGCTTTTTCACCGGCGGCGCGCTGGCGCAGAATAGCGGCGTCACCCTGCAGCGATTCGGCTCCTTGAACCTGATTGGCCAATTGGTCTCGCTTGGCATGGTGCGGGAACTCGGGCCCGTGATTACCGGCCTGATGGTAGCCGGCCGCAACGCATCCGGCATGGCCAGCGAACTTGGCTCGATGGTTGTCACCGAGCAGATCGACGCCATGCGCGCCCTGGGCACCGATCCCATGAAGAAGCTGGTGACCCCGCGGGTCGTCTCGACCGTAGTCATGCTTTTCTTCCTCACCATCCTCTCGGACGCGTTCGGCATCTTCGGCGGCGGGGTCGCGTCCGCGCTCTTCTTTGGCGTGGACATGCATCAGTATTGGAGCAGCGCCTGGCAAATCCTGGTTTTTCAAGACGTCTTCATGGGCCTGCTTAAGCCCGTGCTCTTCGGCTTCATCATTTCGACTATCGGCTGTTACTACGGGGTCAGCGCTCGCGGGGGCACGCAAGGTGTCGGCAGGGCAACCACGCAGGCGGTGGTGGCTTCTTCCATTCTGATCATCACCGTCGACTTTTTCGTCACCCGGTTTTCCATGACCTTGCTGGGGTCATAGGTCCACCTATGGTCGCTCCTCCGGTCATTTCCGAACAGGCTGCCGCGCTGGATGCACGCCGTGCCGTCACTCTTGAATTTGAGAATGTCTCCATTGCATTCGAAGATCGTCAGGTATTGGACGGAATCTCCTTCAGCTTGCGACACGGCGAGACGAAAGCCATTTTCGGGGTTGCGGGTTCCGGCAAGAGCACCCTTCTGAAGCTGGCGCTGGGGCTGTTACGGCCGGATTCCGGCAGAATCGTCGTGCTGGGCGAAGAAGTGACCGCGATGACGGAAGATCAATTGTTTGAACTGCGCCGCCGCGTCGGCATTGTGTTTCAGGAGAGCGCACTGTTCGATTCGCTCACCGTGCGCGAGAATGTCGCCTTTCGCCTGATCGAGGAGGGCCACACGTCGGAAGAGGAGATCGAGGAACGTGTGCGCGAGGCGCTGAGCTTCGTGGAACTCGAACACACCATGGACTTGTATCCCTCGGAGCTGTCGGGCGGCATGCGCCGCCGCGTAGCCATTGCCCGAACCATCATCACGCATCCCGAAGTCCTGCTCTACGATTCGCCTACCGGAGGTCTCGACCCGGTCACCTCGAACACCATCATCGAACTGGTGGTGAAGCAGCGCGACGTTTACAAAGTCAGCTCGCTGCTGGTGACGCATCGTTTGCAGGACGCTTTCACCATGGCCACGCACTACTTCGACCGTACGGATAATAAGATGAAGCCCCTGCCACCGCACGCGCGAACCGAAGTCCCATTCAGCTTTCTAATCCTGCGCGACGGCAAAATCATCTTCGACGGCGACGTCAAAGAGTTAAGGGAAACCCGCGACGAGTACATCCGCGAATACATCTCCTGAGAGCGCTGTGGGGACGGGCGGCCTCGCCCGTCCAGGTCGAGCGTCGACAACCCGGGCCTTGGGATTGGCAAACGTTACTCTACGACGCCTTGGCCATCGCCGCCCGCCGTGCCTCCGCCCGCTTCAGCATCATCTGCAGCCGTTCCCGCGCTTCCTCGCTGCCAGTCGCCACTTTCTCCACGCGCTGCAGGAAGTACGGCACCTGCGCCTTTTCGCGAATATCTTTCAAGAAGGGATAAACTTTTGCCAGCGTGAACCACAATTCCCCGCCGCTGTCGTAGAACAACTCTGCACTCAACACGCCCCGCACCACGAATGACGCCGCCATCTCCCAATACCCGGTCACCTGGCGAAACCAGGCATTTTCCTGGGGATTGGCGGGAGCGTTGATCATTTGCACGACGTCCTCGGCGCTCCGCGGCCACCATCCCGCAAACCAGGCGCGGGCCTTACGCATTTCCGCCTCGCGGCGAAGATCGTACAGTTTCAGGATCAGTTCGGCATCGGCGTGATCAGGCATGTCTCCTCCAGGGTTTGAGCTGCAGAAAAGGATGAACGGTAATTTGCTGGAGATTCAAAAATGATCAGGAAGTCGCCACCGGCGCCGCTGCGGGCGCATTCTCATTGGGCCGTTCATAGTCGCACTCTTTATTCGGACAGGCAATCACCGGGCCCGACTTCAAGTATTTCTCGACCAGGTATTCATTCCCGCACTGGGGGCATTTCTCCGCGATGGGCTTGTTCGCTGAAGTGAATTTGCACTTGGGATAGTTGCTGCACCCGTAGAAGGTATTGCCCTTGCGCGCTTTTTTCTCGACCAGTTCGCCGTCTTTGCACAGCGGGCACTTCACGCCGATAAAGTTCTGCTTCACGTACTTGCAATCGGGGTAGCCGCTGCAGGAGGTGAACTCGCCGTAGCGCCCGTGGCGGATCATGAGGTTGCGGCCGCATTTCGGGCACAGTTCTTCGAGCGGAATGTCCGGCACTTTCTTGCCCTGGTCGAGACGCCGCGTCGTCTTGCAGTCCGGATACCCGGTGCAGGCCATGAATTGCCCGAAGCGTCCGCGCTTCAGCACCATGAGGCGGCCGCAGTTCTCGCAATACTCTTCAGCCGCGCCCGTCTCCTGCATGTCCGCAGAATCGAGGTCCGGCAGGTTAATGGGATTTTCTTTGGTGAAGGTGCAGCTGTTGGGATCTTCTTTGTCGTACGCGCTGCAGGCGTAGAACGATCCGTGCTTGCCCCACTTGATCACCAGCGGTGAGCCGCAGCGCTCGCACTTCTCGTCCGTCGGCTTCTCCATCCGCTTGATGTTTTCCATGTGCTTCTGGGCATAGCGGAGGTCCTTCTCGAATTTCTTGTAGAAGTCGGCGAGCGCGTCCGTCCAGCCTTCCTTGCCTTCTTCGATCTCGTCCAGTTCCTCTTCCAGACGCGCGGTGTACTGCACATCGAAAATATCGCGGAAGTTCTCGACCAGGAGATCGGTCACCACCAGGCCGATCTCCGTGGGAACAAATTTCCCCCCCGTCTTCTGCACGTACTGCCGCTCCTGGATAGTGCTCAAAATGGCCGAGTACGTGGAGGGGCGCCCGATTCCTCGTTCTTCCAGTTCCTTGACCAGCGACGCTTCGTTGTAGCGCGGGGGAGGCTCGGTGAAATGCTGCTCCGGCTTCAGCGACTTCAGGGTCAGCTTCTGACCCGCTTCGAGCGGCGGCAGCTTGTGCTTCAGTTCCTCGTCTTCCTCGTCCTTGCCTTCCTTCGACTCCTCGTAAACCTTCAGGAACCCCTCGAACTTCAGCACCGATCCCGTGACGCGGAACCAGAACGTGTCCGAGCCGGACTTGGCGTCAATGTCAACGGTTGTCTGATCGAAAACCGCGGGCGTGATCTGCGAAGCAATAAATCGTTGCCAGATCAGCTTGTAGACTTTGTACTCATCTTCTTTCAAGTATTGCTTGATCTGATCGGGATGGCGCATCGCCGAGGTGGGGCGAATGGCTTCGTGCGCGCCCTGCGCCTCTTTCTTCTCCTTAAAAGTGTTTGCCGATTGCGGCAGGTAGTCGGGACCATAATTCGATCCAATGTACTCGCGAACTTCGGTCAAAGCCTCAGGCGCCACGCGGGTGGAATCCGTACGCATGTAGGTGATCAATCCCACTGAACCTTCGTCCCCGAGTTCCACGCCTTCATACAAGCGCTGGGCGATCATCATGGTGCGTTTCACGCTGAAGCGCAGTTTGCGCGAAGCATCCTGCTGCAGTTTGCTGGTGGTGAAGGGCGCCGCCGCATTCCGCCGGCGTTCTTTCTTATCAGCGCTGCGGACCAGCCAATCGGCTCTCTCCAGGGCAGCGCGGATTTTGTTCGCTTCCTCTTCGTTGGGAACCTCGATCTTTTCTTCGCCTTTGCCCAGGAAACGAGCGTCGAACGCGGGCGGCTTGGGACCGGCAAGGTGCGCATCAATCGTCCAATACTCTTTCTTTTCGAAGGCCTTGATTTCGCGTTCGCGCTCGACAATCAGCCGCAGGGCGACGGTCTGCACGCGGCCCGCAGACAGCCCGCGGCGCACTTTGTCCCAGAGCAACGGAGAGACCTGGTAGCCCACCAGGCGATCCAGCACACGGCGTGCCTGCTGGGCGTCGACCAGGTGCTGATCGATGTCGCGGGGACGTTCGAATGCCTCCCGCACGGCGCGCTGCGTGATTTCGTTGAAGGTGACGCGCCGAATGCGCTCGCTGCCGTTGGCATCCTTTTTCTTCTTCTTTTTCGCCTTGGCGCCGTCGCTCAGTTCGTCGGCGAGATGGGCGGCGATAGCTTCGCCTTCGCGGTCCGGGTCAGGCGCCAGATAGATGGTGTCGACCCCGCCCGCCAGCTTCTTCAGTTTGGCGACGACCTTCTCTTTGCCGGGGATGACGATGTACTCGGTCTCGAAATCGTTATCAATATCGACACCAAGAGTGCTCTTGGGCAGATCTTTGACGTGCCCGAGCGAAGCCTCGACCGTGTAGCCCTTGCCCAGGTACTTCTGAATAGTTTTCGCCTTTGCCGGCGATTCGACGATGACGAGTCCTTTAGCCAACGGTAATCCTCAGGTTTGAAACTAGCATGAAAGTCGCGCTTCTAGCTACTGGCCCTGTTTCGAAGCTCTTAGCTCTTAGCTTTTAGCTGAACCACGTCCGTGCGAATCCTCAATTTTTGCGAAAGGGAGGACAGCATTCGCATCACTTCGCTGAGATCAGAGCGAAGGCGTTCAAACGATTGCCTTGACAGTAGATCCAAGTCTCTCGCGAGCCGCAAATCATATGAAAGCTCCGCCCCCGATCCCATGGCGATCTGAACGAACCGGGCCATTTCGGCGTCGGACCGGCGGCCACACCCTTCGGCCAGATTCGCCCCAATAGACGAGCGCGATCTACGAATCTGATTCGTCAGTCCGAAACGCTCCTCAACAGGAAAGCAGCGCGTGTTCTTGTAAATTTCTAACGTCAAGTTGTGAGCCTTCCGCCAGACCTGCAAGTCCTCATAATTTCTCATGATCTCTCCACTCCGAGTGCTTCACGCTAAAAGCTAAGAGCTAAGAGCTAAAAGCTTCTTACGAAATTCTTCCCCGGCAACTGCTTCACCTTCCCAGCCAGTTCCAGTTCGAACATGGCCGCGAAGATTTCCGAGGAAGAGAGCTCGCCTTCGAGCTTTTCCATGATCTCGTCCAGATGCGTGGCCTCGTCGGCCTTCAAGCGGGCGTAGATCTTCTTTTCGTGCGGAGAGAGCGAAGGTTCCTCAAATAATGATGCAGGTCCGGCGCCCGGCGATTCAGCGCCAGTTTCCGGGGTGAGCGCAAGTCGTACATCTGCAGGGAGTTCCTCCCAAACATCCTCCCAGGTGGCCACCAGCTTGGCGCCCTGCTTGATCAGGGTGTTGGGGCCCCACGAATTCTTGTTGGTAACGTTTCCAGGCACGGCAAAAACTTCGCGCCCTTGCTCCAAGGCGCAGCGCGCGGTAATGCGCGTGCCGCTGTATTCGGCGGCCTCGATGACCAGCACTCCCAGTGACATTCCGCTGATAATGCGATTGCGGATAGGAAAGTTCTGGGGGGCGGCAAAAGTCGCCAGCGGGAATTCGGAAATGAGCGCGCCGCCAAAACTCAAAATCTGATCCGCCAGCCGCGAGTTTTCCCTGGGGTAAACAACATCCACCCCGGTGCCGAATACCGCAACGGTTTTGCCTTTGCCCGATACGGCGCCGCGATGCGCTGCCGTGTCGACGCCGCGAGCCAGGCCGCTGAAGATCGCCAGGCCGCGAGAAGCCAGGTCACTTCCCAGCCGCTCCGCCATTCCGGTGCCGTAGGGGGTCGGATGGCGGGTGCCCACGACCGCAATTCCCGGCTGCGCCAGCGCCTCGGCGTTTCCTCGTACATAGAGAACAAGCGGCGGATCGTAAATCTGGCGCAGGCGGGTTGGATAGCGCGTGTCATCCAGTGCGATCAAGTGCGCCCCGGCGGCTGCCGCCTTGGCCGTCTCGTCGTGCGCGAGTTCCACGGAGCGCCCGGTGCCGAGCGACTGCGCCGCTTCAACCGGCAGCCCGGCAGCCTCGAGCTCGGTGAGGGACGCGTGCAGAACGGATTCTATGCCGCCAAAGAACTCCACCAGCCGCTTGGCGCGAGTGGGCCCAAGCCCCGGAGTCAGGGTGAGTGCCAGCCAGCCGATCTGGCTCGACTGGAGGTTCGACGTTGAACACGGTGCGACTTCGACATTGGACAAGGCAGCCTCCCCTGGGATACGCCGACTGTATGCATCTGCAAAAAACCGTGTCAAGGGCGGATGTCACAGGTTTGATAAACTTTTCTTAGCTTCTAGCTGCCAGCTCCTAGCTGCTAGCAAACAAAGCCAATTTGCACGACACGACTCGTGCAAAAGTGGAACATTGTTGCCATTCCGTCAGAGTTTTTTGGGTTGCAGTCTGCTGGAAGCTAGTGGCTACAAGCTCGAAGCTCTTATCCATGCGCATCTCTGCCATCTCCTACCTGAATACCGCGCCTTTGATGTGGGATTTCGAGAACGGCAGTGCAGGCCGGGAGTTTGAGACCGCCTACACGGTCCCCTCCCAGTGCGCCGCCGAGTTGCAGGAAGGAACCGCGGATATCGGGATCATTCCTGCTGCCGCGTATGCGACCATCGCGGATCTTTCCATCCTGCCCGGCGTAGCCATCGCATCCCTTCAACTGGTTCGATCCATTCTGCTGGTCAGCGAAAAACCCCTGGAGCAGATTCGTACCGTGGCTCTCGACAGTTCCTCGCTGACCTCCGTCGCACTCGTTCGCATTCTTTTTCAGAAGTTCTGGGGCGGCGACCGGCTCTACAGTTCAGTGCCTCCTGATTTGCGGCAAATGCTGAACCAGCACGATGCCGCCCTCCTGATCGGCGACCCCGCGCTGAAGGTGGATCGTTCCCGGTACAGAAGCTGGGATCTGGCGGAAGAATGGATTCGCTGCACCGGCAAGCCGTTCGTGTTTGCGTTCTGGGCGGTGCGCAATGAAGCTCTCCGCAAAACCAATCTCGATCTCGCGACCATTTTCCAGGAATCTCGCGACCACGGCCTGCTTCCGCGGAGCCTGGACCGTATCGCGGAAACATGGGCGCCGAAACTTGGCCTGAGCGAGCAGGCAGTGCGAGAGTACCTCACCATCAACATCCACTATTTTCTGGATCAATCCTGTATTGACGGGTTGCGCCTGTTCTATCGTTATGCTGCTGAATGCAAGGTGCTTCCTGCTGCTCCGGAACTGTGTTTTGCGGAAAGCAAGCCTGCCCTGACCTGAGTTCTTGCCAACCACACGCATATAAACCGCTTCTAAGCCTCGATGCTGCTGCCACGCATGATTGCCGTCGCGCTGATATGGCGCTGGATCGTCCGTGCGGGCGGTCCAGGACTGGTCGCTCTCGGCATCGCCGACAATTCGGTCGTGCCACTGACCGGCAGCATGGACGTGCTCACTATCTGGCTTTCCGCCAGCCAGCGCTCGCTCTGGTTCTATTACGCCATTATGGCCACCGTAGGAGCAGTGCTCGGCGGCTATATCACTTATGCCATTGCACGCAAGGGCGGAAAAGAGGCGATGGAGCACAAGTTCAATCAACAGAAGGCGCAGAAGATCACTCGACGATTCCGGCGTTGGGGATTCTGGAGCGTCTTTGTCGGCGCCATCCTGCCGCCGCCATTTCCGCTGGTGCCGGTGCTCCTCGCTGCCGGAGCCATGCAGTATCCGCGGGGCAGGTTCGTAGGCGCTTTGGCCGCCGGACGCGGCGTGCGCTACTCCATTGTCGCCGGGATGGGCGCACTCTACGGAGATTCGATCGTCGCCTTCTTCTCTCGATACTACAAGCCGGCGTTGTTGATTCTTCTTGGTCTCGCGCTGTTCGGGGGAATTCTGAGCGTCTTAGAATACCGTCACTCCCGCCACAAACATGGCGCGTCCTCAAAGCCGGAGCCTCAGCGGAACGCCGCCTGAATCCGCGGGGCATAGAGCACGGGTTGGCGAAGTTCACACCAAAAGTTCGGAATACGCCGGCAGAGCGCGCGTTTCGCGATCGGCAAAGTACTGCTCCAGGCGCAGGCGGGCCAGGTGCCGGGCTTCGTCAAACGTCTGGGCTTCCTGCCTTCTGCGCCAATAGCCGAGCGCGCGTGCAATTCGAGCAATCATTCCAACTCCATCGGCCAGGGGATTTTCATTACCCACACTCGACAAATTCCGCGCTGCGCTGGCTGCGCAGGGCTTGCATAAACATCTCTTCGCTGAAAGATTCATGGTTGCGAATCAGGTCCAGCAAAGGGTCTTCGAAGTCATCCGACTGTACGCACAGCTCGTCGGCCGCTGCTCCAATGCCCTGCGGCGAAACCAGCAACTGCGGCTGAACTCCCGGGTGTGCAGCTAAGAAATGGATAAAGCCCTCGGTCTGTTTTCGCTGGTCCAGGGTACGCGTGGCGAACTCGATTCCCATGCCGCGCGATGGGTGCATGACCCGCACCAGGCCATGGGCGTGCAATTCCACCCCTTCAGCGCGAAGGATGAGCAGCACGTGGGTGTGCTCGGGAAAGGGCGATGCCGTCTCCACATAGCAGCCACCCAGACTCAGATCCGTTAATGTACAGTCGCCGACGGGTTGCGGTTCCTCCGCAGCGTTCTCCCTGCAATTGTCGATGAGCCAGCTATGCAGGGCTGCGCGCAGGCTCTCGGGGGTGTGGCTGAAGCGGACTCCCGATTCGCCGTTCGGATTCGCCCAGGCCACGTCCCCGGAAACTTCGAATTCCGAGGGCGAATTGGGAAGGGTAAAGCGGGCCCGCAAGCCGGCGGAGGGATACAGCGGCTGCGGCGCCAGCACGTCCATGCCGGTTTCACTGAGGTCGAGAAGGATGCCGTCCATTTCCGGCATGCCCTCCGGATTGGCGAGCCGGAGTTTCACTTCCACCTGAATGGGCACGCGAAAGGCGTTTCGGCGCTCACGTTTCATCAGCGCCGTCGCGGCGCGCAGTGTTCCCATCGCCTGTTCACGGACAACTGGTTTATAGAGGACAAAGTTTGCACCCGCGCCGAAAACCTGGCGCACCTTCGTCCGGTCGCGGAGTAGCGCCACCGTGACCGGGTTGTTTTCGAAAGGAGCGTTGCAGATGTTTTGGAAGATCACGGCCGCGCTGTGAGGATCGTCGTAGTCCACCAGCACCGCTTGGAATTTCTGTTCGGAAACCAGGCAAACTGCGTCAGAGTAGCCGCAGCACTGAACGGCAAGCCCGAGATCGGCAAGCACGGGGGCGACGATTTCGGCAGCCTGCTCGTCCTTCGTAACCAGCAGTGCGCGGAATGACATGACAAAGCTCGTGCGGCATTATGGCCAGCGCGGAGCGACGGTGCGCGTCACCGGCCTGGCTGCAGGAGCCTGGCTGGACGCGGGAGCCGCAGCGGCGGCCTTTGCCGTCGAAGGCGTTGGCTCATCATCAGCGAGAATGGCGGAGTCGTCCTCGTCATTTTCTGCCAGCAGAGGAGCCACCTCACGCAGTTTCTCCGCTGCCTGCTGCAGCATCTCGATCTGCTTGCCCAGCTGCGCGTACTTGGCCTGTTTGCGGCGCAGAACCTCGTGGATGTCCTTCATACAACCCCCTTCGGTCGAATGTAAGGAGTGGCTGGGCGGGGGTCAACGGGTAACCGGGTACGGAGGATTACGGGGGTAACTGTGATCCTGGTCACAGTCCCCGCCCGACAGGCATGCTAAATTGCTTGCAGTCTAATGCTTCCACGTATGCATAACCCGCAGTGCTGTTGTTGCCCTGATAGAGCAACCGAAATCGCGGGTTGGCGAGGTGCTCAGGACCTTATTAGTTAGCTCAAATGGAGACTTCCAAACGGCCCGCGATTCCGCATCGCAGGCCGTTTTTGTTTTGCTCCCCATGGCGCGGTACTCTAACCACCCAGGACTTGGAGATGAAAATGAAGATTGCGTCCGATGTAACCGAATTGATCGGCAACACGCCCCTGGTCCGATTGAATAAAGTCGTGGCGGGCGGCGCCATTGTGGCGGCCAAGCTGGAGAGCTTCAATCCGTGCTCCAGCGTGAAAGACCGCATCGGCGTGAGCCTGATCACGCAGGCGGAGAAGGCCGGCAAAATTGAGCCGGGCAAGACCGTGCTGGTCGAGCCTACCAGCGGCAATACCGGCATTGGGCTGGCGTTTGTGGCCGCCGTGCGGGGGTACAAGCTGATCCTCACCATGCCCGATACGATGACCCTGGAGCGCCGCGTGCTCCTGAAAGCATTTGGCGCGCAAATCGTACTGACGCCAGGACCACGAGGGATGCCCGGCGCGATCGCAAAAGCTGAGGAGATCCTGTCCACAACCCCAAATTCCTATATGCTGCAGCAGTTCGATAATCCTGCGAATCCCAAGATCCACTTCGAAACAACAGGACCGGAAATCTGGAACGACACCGACGGCAAGGTGGACATTCTCGTTTCCGGTATCGGAACCGGTGGAACCCTGACCGGGGTTTGCCAGTACATCAAGCCCAAGAAGCCGTCATTCCAAGCTATCGCGGTTGAGCCAGTCGAAAGCGCCGTGCTCTCGGGCGGAACGCCCGCGCCGCACAAGATTCAAGGCATCGGGGCGGGCTTCGTCCCCAAAGTCCTGCGCACCGACTTCATTGACGAGATCATGCAAGTTTCTAGCCAGGAGGCGATTGACATGGCTCGCCGCCTGGCGCGGGAAGAAGGCCTGCTGGTAGGCATTTCGTCGGGCGCGGCGGCGGTTGCTGCCGCGCGCGTGGCCGAACGCTCCGCGAACGAGGGCAAGATCATCGTCGTCGTGCTTCCTGATTTCGGCGAGCGATATCTGACCAGCGTGCTGTTTGATGATTTGAGAAATGAGGCGCAGAGGCTGCCGACGGTGGCGGTGTAAACATGATCAGAAAAATGCGAGAGGACGTTGCATCCGTCCTGCAAAACGATCCGGCGGCAAGGTCGAAGCTTGAGGTTGTGCTGTGCTATTCGGGGTTGCACGCCGTATGGTTACATCGCGTGAACCATTGGCTGTGGAACCACGGCCTGCGCCTGGCGGCGCGGTGGATGTCGCAAGTGACGCGCCTGCTCACTGGAATTGAAATTCACCCGGCGGCGCAAATCGGACGGCGCTTGTTCATCGATCATGGCATGGGCGTGGTAGTGGGCGAGACCGCGATCATTGGTGACGACGTGCTCATCTACCAGGGCGCCACCCTCGGGGGAACCGGGAACGAACACGGCAAGCGCCATCCCACGATCGCCAACGGCGTGGTGATCGGCGCCGGCGCCAAGGTCTTGGGCAACATCACGGTCGGGGACAACTCCCGCATCGGCGCGGGCTCGGTCGTGCTGCGCAGCGTGCCGGAGAACTCCACTGTTGTCGGCGTACCCGCGCACATCATGTTCCGCGACGGCAAGCGCGTGGTCATCACCGATCCCAAGCAAATTACCGATCCGTTATCCGAGGCCCTGGTGGTGGTGGCAACCCAGGTGAAGGAGTTGAGGGAAAAGC
>DASVAJ010000029.1:0-4204 GCA_036376415.1 Terriglobales bacterium | reverse complement strand
TGCCTCCAACACCGAACTCATCGACATGTCCCGCCAGCGCGCCCGCGCCATCGCCGAGCAAATCCGCCAAACCGAAACCAAAAACTAGTCTCCTGCCGTGTCCCGCCGTTGCCGCGAGCGCTTCACCCAAGCCCGATCAGCGATAGCAGAAGGCGGAGGAATCTTCAGCGGACGGAACTCCGAACGGGAAACGCCGCGAATTGGAAGCGAATGTCCGGTTAGCCGACTTACCGGGAGTTCGCTTCTTTTTTCACATAATTCAGCGAAGTCTTTCGCGGTTTCAGGTGTAAGAAAGTTCACGTTGCATCGACTACCTAGATGTGAGCGCAATTAAGGCCATCCCGATGGCAGCCACACGAGACGAGCTTTACCAGGAAGTCGCTCAGACCTATGGCGCGGCGCTCGAACGACTCGCGCGGGCTTACGAGGCTGACGCGGAACTGCGGCGCGATCTGCTGCAGGAAGTTCACGTCGCGTTGTGGCGCAGCTTCGATGTCTTTGACGGCCGGTGTTCGTTGCGAACCTGGATCTATCGCGTGACACACAACGTAGGCGCGTCGCATGTGCTGCGCCAGCGGCGCACGCGCGGCCACGAGTTAGTCGGGCTGGAGGAGTTGGAAAACATGCCTGACTCAAGAACGGAAGAGGCGGTCAACCGCAATCATGCGCTGGATCGCCTCCTCAGCCTGGTCCAGCGTCTCCAGCCGCTCGACAGGAATGTCATCCTCTCCTACCTGGAGGGCCTGGATGCCGCTTCAATTGCGGAGCTTACGGGTTTGTCGCCCGGCAACGTTGCGACCAAGACTCACCGAATCAAGAATATTCTGGCACGCCAGTTTTCGGCAGAAAGCGAACCACTATGACTCAACCAGAAAACCCCGCGCAAAAGATATGGCAGGACCAGCCCGTGGAGGGAATCAAAATGTCCACCGAAATTCTCCACAAACGGGCGGCCAAGCTTGAGCGGCGGATCATGTGGAGAAACGTTCGAGAGTACGTCGCTTCACTGATTGCAGTGGGGCTGCTCGCGTATTTTTTTGCGAGCGCGCATAGCCGGCTGGACCGGGTCACGTTCGCGCTGTTCATCGCTGCACTTGGATGGATTGTGGTACAGCTGCATCGTAGAGGCTCGACGAAGATCATGCCGGCGGGCGTGGACACGGGTACCGCCCTCGGCTTCTATCGCGCGGAACTGGAGCGACAGCGCGACGCGGTGAAGACGGTTTGGTCGTGGTATCTGGCTCCCATGGTTCCCGGAATCGTCTTGGCCATCGTCGCCTACGCTATGAAACACCATGGGTCGCTTAGACGGGCGATGCTGGCTCTGATAACCGCGTTCATCGCGGTCCTGTTCTTTGTGATCTGGAAGATGAATATGCGGGCAGCGCGCAGCTTGCAGCACATGATTGATGAACTGAATGCGGCGAGTGGGGTTAGCTCTGGAGGGCGCAACACGTAGGGACTCCACACGTTTCCTCTTGGCGCGAATCAATTCCGTTTATCCGAGTACTCGCTGAATGGCTGGCGACGGTTTTTGAGGAGAGCTTATGAAAGGCCTAGGCAAAGAACAGGCGCGCGCCCGGCGCATCATCTCCGGCGGCCGGATTTGGGTACTGCTGTTGAGTGTGTTCCTTTTGATGGAGAGCGGACACGCGCAGGGCCAGCGCAGCCCGAACAGGGCACACTGGCCGAGGTCAACTGGCCCGAGCGCCGCGGTAGAGAATACGCCGAGGGGCGGAGGCAGTATGTCGATCACCGTATGCGTTGTCGACGAAGTGGGGTTCGCGCTGGATCGACAGGCCACGGTGAAGCTCCACGATGAAGTCAGCCAAAGGGTAGTCTGGGCCAGCACAAACGGCGGCGCTGAGGCGCAATTCGATAATTTGACGGCGGGGGAATACGAGATCGAGGCAGGCGCTCCCGGGTTTCAGGTCGTACGACAAGAATTCAGGGCTGAAGGCAACCACCCCTATCGAGTATTGATAGCACTACCCAGGGATGTGTCGGGGGCAGTCAGCGAGGTGAGGCCGGGCCAAATCCTGGCTCCGAGGCCACGCAAGGAAGTGGAAAAAGGAATCGTGGCCATGAGAGAGGGCAAGTTGATGGATGCGAAAACCCATCTTGCAGCGGCGTACAAGCTGGCACCAACGAATGCGGAAGTGAACTACGTGTTGGGCGTCGTGCTCGAGCTGCAAAAGAATTTCGCGGATGCGGAGGAGCACCTAGACCGAGCGGTGTCCCTTGATCCGCAGAATGTACACGCCCAACGGGAACTTTGGCGAGTGCGGGTCGAGCGGGCGATGCGGAACGGCGCGGCGCAAACGCCGCAGCGCCACGGCAAGGGCGCAAACTGATTCCCGAACCAGCTGCGCTCCTTCCTGCCCTCGACGACATTGCCTCCAACACCGAACTCATCGACATGTCCCGCCAGCGCGCCCGCGCCATCGCGAGCAAATCCGCCAAACCGAAACCAAAAACTAATTTCTGCCGCATCCAGTCGTTGTCGCGAGCGGCTCACTTGGTCGTGACCAGCGACATCAGAAGGCGGAGGAATCTTCAGCGGACGGAGCTCCGAATGGGAACCGCCGCGAATTGGAAGCGAATGTTCGGTTAGCCGACTTACCAGGCACAACCCACGGCGGATTCCCTGGTCGTTAGCGCAGAAAGTGCCTACTCGCGAAAAAACAGCTCCACCTTTTCGCCCGCCTTCCGCGGGCAGGAAACAACACGAAAGGATGGGCCAACGCAGCCTTACGCTCCGCCGCTCTGCTTCCCAGCCGCCCACCAATTTGCTAGTATTGGCCTCCATTGGACCCTCGGCTGGCTGGGGAGATTTCAACAACACTGGTTAACTTTCGTTCGATGGGGTGCGACATGGCAAATCCCCATTTTGACGTGGTAACCGTCGGTGGCGGCCTGGCGGCCTCTGCCCTCGCCATTGCGATGTCACGCAGCGGCGCCCGAGTCCTCGTTCTCGAACGCGAAACCAAGTTCCGCGACCGCGTGCGTGGTGAAGCTCTCGTCTCGTGGGGCGTGGGCGAAGCGCGCCAGCTTGGCATCGCTGATCTTTTGCTGAATACCTGCGCCTTGCAAGTTCCCTGGATGGAGATGGGTTTCGGTCCGCGCAATCTGGTCGAGACAACGCCACAAAAAGAACCTTTCTTTACGTACTGCCATCCCGAGATGCAGGAAGCCCTCCTCGCCAAAGCCGAAAGCTGCGGCGCTGACGTCCGTCGCGGAGTCACCGTGGAAGGCGTGGAGGCGTGTACCACGGGCACCCCACACGCGGCGGTCACGGCGCGCAACCGCACAACGGAAAAAATCACCGCGCGGCTGGTTGTAGGAGTGGACGGTCGCGGCTCGGCCGTCCGCCGCTGGGGCGGATTCGCGGTCGAGAAACTTCATCTGCCCTTTCAGTTTGCTGGGGTACAGCTCACTGGCGTGGCCTCGCGTCAGGACATGTCCACCTTCATCTTCAATCCCGAGCTGGGCATGATCGCGATCATGATTCCGCAGTCGAAACATCGTTGGCGCTGTTATCTCGGGTACCCCACCCGCAGCGGGTTGGCCTTCCAAGGGACCGACAAACTCGATAGTTTCGTACGCGAGTCGGCGCGCGCCGTGCCCTTGATGGAAGCCGCGTATGCCAAGGTGGAGTGCACTGGGCCGCTAGCCGCGTTTGACGTAAGCGAATCCTGGGTGCGCCATCCCTATCGCGATGGCGTCGCGCTCCTGGGCGATGCGGCGGCCACCAGTGATCCCACCTATGGGCAAGGAATGTCGTCGGCGCTGCGAAGCGTGCGCGTGCTGCGTGACGCTCTGCTGCGTCATTCCGACTGGGCCCAAGCCGGCGACGAGTATGCGCGCGAACACGACCGCTGTTTCCAGATCACTCACACAGTATCCGGGTGGTTTCGTACGCTGTTTCAAGACACCACCGCCGAGGCACAAGCCGCGCGGCAAAAGGCTATGCCCAAGATTGCTGAAGACCTAATGCGAGTCCCCGACCATCTGTTCAGTGGGCCGGACTTGCCGTTGGACGAAACCGTTCGCGCCTGCCTCTTCGCCGACGACTGAAAACGCCTATGCCCGTTAGGAGCCCGGTCCTCTCGCACCGTTCAGGCCCTGATTAACGGGGATACCGGACACTTCCTATTCCCTATTTGGAGACTGTTCCGCCGAGAATGCCTTGAAACTCTTCCTA